>CALFRR010000247.1 GCA_937919435.1 uncultured Alphaproteobacteria bacterium
CTCCACCCTGCGCTGGGACGGCGCCGTCGCCCAGGCCCGCATGGACAACCTCCTGTCCGCCTTCTATTCCGGCAAGGGCAAGCGGGTCGACGCGGTTCTGTCGCCCTACGACGGCCTGTCGATCGGCATCCTGTCGTCGCTGAAGGGCGTCGGCTACGGCTCCAAGGACCTCGCCATGCCGGTGGTCACCGGCCAGGACGCCGAGGTTCCCTCGATCAAGTCGATCCTCGCCGGCGAGCAGCGCTCGACCGTCTTCAAGGACACCCGTGAACTCGCCAAGGTCACCGTCGGCATGATCGACGCCCTGCTCTCGGGCGGCAAGCCGGAAGTCAACGACACCAAGACCTACGAGAACGGCAAGAAGATCGTTCCCTCCTACCTGCTGAAGCCGGTCAGCGTCGATGCTTCGAACTGGAAGCAGATCCTGGTCGACAGCGGCTACTACAAGGAGAGCCAGATCCACTGAGGATCCGGCCGGGCCTCGCGGGCGCGCGGCCGGGACCTCACCCGACGCGCGCCTCGCGCCGCCCCCCGCCCGTCCGGACCCGCTTCCGCGACGGGCGTCCCGCCGACCCCGGGGCCGCCCCCGCGAGACACCCCCGAGAGACGCTCCCTCGGGCCTCGCGGGCCGGCCGGCCCCGATCGGCCCCGCGACGGATCGCCCGGTGCTCCGGGTCCACCCGTCCCGGCGCCGGCGCCCGCCGCCGGCCCGACGCGAGGGCGAGGCGCGCCTCGCCGCCCCGCGGACGGTCGACCGCGACGGGACGCGTGGGTGCGGGCAGCTGCCCGGATCCCGCCCGTCCCGCCGCCGCACGCCTCCGCCGTGAGCCGAGAGACCCCAGATGACCGAGCCGGCCAGCCCGCACCGCCCGACGCCCGACGTCGCTCCGATCCTGGAGATGCGCGGCATCACCAAACTGTTCCCGGGGGTCAAGGCCCTCGACGACGTCAACATGACCGTCGTCCCCGGCGAGATCCACGCGCTGGTCGGCGAGAACGGCGCCGGCAAGTCGACCCTGATGAAGGTGCTCTCCGGGGTCTATCCGGCCGGCAGCTACGACGGCGAGATCGTCTACGACGGCGAGACCCGCCGCTTCCATTCGATCGCCGACAGCGAGAAGGTCGGGATCATCATCATCCATCAGGAACTCGCCCTGGTGCCGCTGCTGTCGATCGCCGAGAACATCTTCCTCGGCGCCGAGCCGGCGAAATGGGGGGTGATCGACTGGCACGAGGCGGCGCTGCGCACCCGCCGGCTGCTCGACCAGGTCGGCCTGAAGGAGAGCCCGGACACCCTGATCACCGACCTCGGGGTCGGCAAGCAGCAGCTGGTGGAGATCGCCAAGGCGCTGTCGAAGGAGGTCCGCCTGCTGATCCTCGACGAGCCGACGGCCAGCCTCAACGAGGCCGACAGCGACGCGCTGCTGAGGTTGCTGGTCGAGTTCCGGACCCGCGGCATCACCTCGATCCTGATCTCCCACAAGCTCAACGAGATCGCCCGGGTCGCCGACCGGATCACCATCCTGCGCGACGGCACCACGGTGGAGACCCTCGACTGTTCGACCGGACGGGCCGACGAGGACCGGATCATCAAGGGGATGGTCGGGCGCGAGCTCTCCGACCGCTACCCGAAGCGCCGCACGGCGGTCGGCGAGACCCTGTTCGAGGTCAGGGACTGGAACGCCGATCACCCGATCCATCCCGGCCGGCGGATCGTCCGCGACGTGTCGCTGTCGGTCCGTGCCGGCGAGGTGGTGGGCATCGCCGGGCTGATGGGGGCCGGCCGCACCGAGTTCGCGATGAGCCTGTTCGGCAGGAGCCACGGCCGCAACATCCGCGGCCGCGCCTATCTGGAGGGTCGCGAGATCGACGTCTCCAGCGTCAAGAAGGCGGTCGAGGCGGGGATCGCCTATGCCACCGAGGACCGCAAGAGCTTCGGTCTGGTGCTCGGCGAGGACATCCGGGTCAACGTCTCGATGGCCCATCTCGACGGCGTGTCGCAGCGCGGGGTGATCGACGAGGTGTCGGAGATCGCGGTCGCCGAGGACTACCGGCGGCAGATGCGGATCCGCTGCCGCAACGTCTTCCAGGAGACCGTCGACCTGTCCGGCGGCAACCAGCAGAAGGTGGTTCTGGCCAAGTGGCTGTTCGCCGACCCGAAGGTGCTGATCCTCGACGAGCCGACCCGCGGGATCGACGTCGGCGCGAAATACGAGATCTACGGGATCGTCAACCGGCTGGTCGGCGAGGGCAAGGGGGTGATCCTGATCTCCTCGGAGATGCCGGAGCTGCTCGGCGTCGCCGATCGGATCTACGTGATGGACGAAGGGGCCCTGGTCGCCGAGATGCCGGCGGCGGAGGCCTCGCAGGAGAAGATCATGCGGGCGATCATGTCGTCGCGGGGAGTGTGAGATGAGCAACCGGACCGTCCTGCCCACCTCGGGCACCCCCTCGGGCCTCCCCTCCGGCCCGACGGCCGGCGAGACCGCCGCCGATCCCGGCGCCCACCGGGGCGGCACCCTCGCCTTCGCCGGGCGCAACCTGCGCGACTACGGCATGCTGTTGTCGCTGGTCGTGATCATGGCGTTCTTCCAGTGGATGACCGACGGGACGCTGTTCCTGCCCCTGAACCTGACCAATCTGGTTCTGCAGAACAGCTACATCGTGATCATGGCGCTGGGCATGCTGCTGGTGATCGTCGCCGGCCACATCGACCTGTCGGTCGGCTCGGTGGTCGGCTTCGTCGGCGCCTTCGCGGCGATCATGATGGTGCAGTGGCACCTCGACATGGTGACCACGACGATCCTCAGCCTGATCCTCGGCGGCCTGATCGGGGCGGCCCAGGGCTGGTTCGTCGCCTACATGCGGATCCCCTCGTTCATCGTGACCCTGGCGGGGATGCTGGTGTTCCGCGGTCTGTGTCTGGCGATCCTCAACGGCCAGTCGATCGGTCCGTTCCCGGTCGCCTTCCAGCGTCTGTCGTCGGGCTTCATCCCGGACGTCGCCGCGGTCCCGGGTCTGCACGTGCTGTCGGTGATGCTGGCGGTGGCGGTTCCGCTGCTGTTGACCGCGCTGTCGCTGCGCGACCGGATGAAGCGGATCCGCTACGGGGTCGAGGTCGAGCCGCTGCCGATCTTCCTGATCAAGATCGTCGCGCTGTTCGTGGCGATGGCCGGTCTGGGCTGGCTGATGGCGACCTACAAGGGTCTGCCGAACGTGCTGATCATCATGTTCGTGCTGATCGTGTTCTACGCCTTCCTCACCCAGAAGACGACGATCGGCCGGCGGATCTATGCGCTCGGCGGCAACGAGAAGGCGGCGCGGCTGTCGGGCATCGACACCCGGCGGCTGACCTTCTTCACCTTCGTCAACCTCGGCATGCTGGCGGCGCTGGCCGGTCTGATCTTCGCGGCGCGGCTCAACACGGCGACGCCGAAGGCCGGTGTGTCGTTCGAGCTCGACGTGATCGCCGCCTGCTTCATCGGCGGCGCCTCGGCGACCGGTGGTGTCGGCAAGGTGACCGGAGCGGTGATCGGCGCCTTCATCATGGGTGTGATGAACAACGGCATGTCGATCCTCGGCATCGGCATCGACTGGCAGCAGGTCATCAAGGGCTCCGTCCTCCTCGCCGCCGTCTTCTTCGACGTCTACAACAAGGTCAAACGGTGA
>CALFRR010000248.1 GCA_937919435.1 uncultured Alphaproteobacteria bacterium
CGGAAGCGCACGTCGGCCTTGGTCGGGTGGACGTTGACGTCGACGTCGTTCGGATCGAGGGCGATGTCGAGAACCACGATGGCGTGGCGGTCGGAGGCCATCACGTCGGCATAGGCACCGCGCAGTGCGCCGAGCAGCATCTTGTCGCGGACCGGGCGGCCGTTGACGGTCAGGTACTGGGCGGTGGCGGCGGCGCGATGGAAGGTCGGCAGCGACACCCGGCCGGTGAGCCGGATGCCCTCGCGCTCGGCGTCGATCTCCAACGAGTTGTCGATGAAGTCGTCGCCGACGATCGACGCCACCCGGGCGGCGAAGGCCCCGTCCCCGGCGACCGCCGGCCAGTCGAGGCCGGTGCGGTCGGAGCCGGAGAGCGAGAAGCGGACGTCCGGCCGGGCCAGCGCCAGCCGCTTCACCACCTCGGTGATCGCCGCGGTCTCGGCCCGTTCCGACTTCAGGAACTTCAACCGCGCCGGGGTGGCGAAGAACAGGTCGCGGACCTCGACCCGGGTGCCGCGATCGAGCGCCGTCGGGCGCGGTTCGCCGACCCGGCCACCGTCGACGTCGATCTGCCAGCCGTGCGGCTCCTCGGCGTGGCGGCTCTGGATCGTGAGACGCGACACCGCGCCGATCGACGGCAGCGCCTCGCCGCGGAAGCCGAGGCTCTCGATGCGGAACAGGTCGTCCTCGGCGAGCTTCGAGGTGCAGTGGCGCAGCACCGCCAGGGCGAGGTCGTCGGCGACCATGCCGGAGCCGTCGTCGCCGACCCGGACCAGAGTGCGGCCGCCGCCGGCGGTCGTCACCTCGATGCGGCGGGCACCGGCGTCGAGGGCGTTCTCGACCAGTTCCTTGACGACGCTCGCCGGCCGCTCGACCACCTCGCCGGCGGCGATGCGGTTGACGGTGGTCTCAGACAGTTGGCGAACGATCATGAACGGCTGTCCGGCGGCTCGAGACGGTGGGCTCCGGCGCACGGGGACACGACCTCCGGCGCAGGCCGGGTCGATCGGTCCGCGACCGACCGGAGCGGTCGGACATCATCGGGGATTCGGACCTCCGCGTCACCCCGCGGGCAGATCTGTCCACCGTCGTCGCCGCCACGTGTTGCAGTGCGACAGCTCCCTCCCCTATGGTGCCGGTTCACCCATCGCTCCGGAGAACGTCCCTCATGCAGACCGTCGCACCGCCCCGCATTCCCGGCCTCTCGTCGATCGTCGATCGTTACGAGGCGCTGGTGTGCGACGTCTGGGGGGTGATCCACGACGGGCTGGCGCTGTTCCCGGGGGTCGACCGGGCGCTGATCGGCGCGCGCGAGGCCGGCGCCAAGGTGCTGCTCCTGACCAACGCGCCGCGCCCGGCGGCGCCGATCCACGAGATGCTCGCCCGCTTCGGCCTGCCGCGCGAGGCCTACGACGACGTCCTGACCTCCGGCATGGCGACCACGGCGCTCCTCGCCGCGCATCCGCTGCGCAAGGTGATCCACATCGGTCCGGAGCGCGATCTCGGCCTCTACGACGGCACCGGGGTCGATCTGGTCGACGATGCGGCGGGCGAACTGGTGGTGGTCACCGGTCTCTTCGACGACGACGTCGAGACGCCGGAGGACTACCGCGCCCGGCTCGCCGGGTTCACCGCCCGCGGCCTGCCGATGATCTGCGCCAATCCCGACATCGTCGTGCAGCGCGGCGAGCGGCCGGTGTGGTGCGCCGGGGCGCTGGCCGGGCTCTATCGCGAGATCGGCGGCACGGTCCGACTGATCGGCAAGCCGCACGGACCGATCTACGACGAAGTGCGCCGGACCCTCGCCGCGATGATCGGCCGGCCGCCGGCGGAGGACCGGATCCTGGCGGTCGGCGACGGTCTGCCGACCGACATCCGCGGCGCCCACGGCCAGGGCTGGGACGTGTTGTTCGTCACCGGCGGCATCCACGGGCCGGACTTCGGCCCCGTGCTCGATCCCGACCCGAAGAAGGTCGAGATCCGGCTGCTCGAAGAAGGGCTCGCGGCGACCGCGATGCTGCCCCGCCTCGTCTGGTGACGGGGCGGCCGGGCGCGGATCAGCTCCCCTTCGGTCCGACCACCACCACCTTCGGTTCCGACGAGAACAGACGGCGGGCGACGCGACGGACGTCGTCGAGGCCGACCGCCTCGATCGCGGCGTTGCGCCGGTCGATCCAGTCGATGCCGAGACCGTCGACCATGATCGCCAGAAGCGCCCCGGCGATCTTGTCGGAGGTGTCGAAACGCAGCGGGTAGGAGCCGATCAGGAAGGCCTTGGCGGAGGCCAGTTCGGCCTCGCTCGGTCCGACGTCGCGCATCCGGGCGATCTCGGTGCGGATCAGCGCCAGGGTCTCCTCCGCCGCCTCGGCCCGGGTGCCGACGGCGCCGAGGAACAGGCCGGTGTGGACCAGCGGCGCGAGGCCGGTGGTCACCGAATAGGCGAGACCGCGCTTCTCGCGGACCTCTCGGTAGAGCCACGACGAGAACGAGCCACCACCGAGGATGTGGTTCATCACATAGGCGGCGAGGAAATCGGGATCGTCGCGCTTCAGGCCGACGCCGCCGAGCCGGATCACCGCCTGGGGGATCGGCAGGGTGACGTCGATGCGGCCGCCGATCGCCGGGGCGACGTCGGCGATCGGGGTACGCGGTCCGCTCTCCGGCAATCCGCCGAACACCCGATCGAGCAGTGGGGCGAGCGTCGCCGCGTCGATGTCGCCGACCACCGCCACCTTGAGCCCGCGCTTCACGAACAGACGGCGATGGGCGTCCTTCAGATCGGCCGGGAGGATCGGCGCCAGGGTCGCCTCGGTGCCTTCCGACGGACGGCCGTAGGGATGGCCGGGGAAGAGCGCTTCGGAGAGCCGCCGTCCGGCGATCGCATCGGGGTTCTTCTCGGCGCGACGCAGCCCGGCGATCGCCTGGGCGCGCATCCGATCGACCGCCTCGGCGTCGAAGCGGGGTGCGTTCACCGACAACCCCAACAGCTCGAAGGCGGCGTCGCGGTTCTCCGACAGGGTCTTCATTTCGCCGTCGAAACGATCTCGGCGGTCGGCGAAGGACAGCTCGACCGACAGATCTTCGAGCTTCGCCTGGAAGGCCTGCGACGGAAGATCGCCGGCGCCTTCGTCGAGCAGGCTCGACATCAGATCGGCGAGGCCTTCGCGGCCGGCCGGATCCTGCGCCGAGCCGCCTTCGAAGGAGAAGTCGACGGCGATCATCGGCACCGCGTGTTCCTCGACCAGCCAGGCCTCGATGCCGCCGGGACTGACCACCCGTTGGACGGTCGTGGCGGCCGCCGGCTGGGCGAGGACGAGGCCGACACCGACGAGGCCGGAGGCGGCGAACCGGGAGAACGGGCGGCAGAGACGGGCGAGCGCTGTCACGACGGCGTTTCCTCCTTGGAACCGGATCGCTCCGGCGGGGACGGAGATCGGTGGAGAGCGGCGGCTCAGGGCAGTTCGGAAACGCCGAACGCGGAGAGATCGACCGCCTCGTCGTGGCGGATCGGCCCGAACGAGCCGGGTCCGCCGACCGGGAAGGCACCCTTCGGCCGCGGTGCACCGGTCGAAGGGGCGGTCCGCAGCTCGCCGGTCACCGAGCGTTCGGCGACGAGATACTTCACGGCGACGGCCTTCACGTCGGCCGCGGTCACCGCCCGGATCCGGTCCGGCCAGCCGCGCACCGTGTCGATCGTGCCGCCGAGCGCCAGTTCCTCGCCGTAGATGCGGGCGAGCGTCGCCTGATTGTCCTGGGCGCGGATCGCGGCGGCGGTCAACCGATTGGCGGCGCGGCGGATCTCGTCGTCGGTCGGGCCGTCGCGGAGGAAATCGGCGACCACCGCGTCGACCGCGGCGGCGATCCGGTCGAGGCCGACGCCGTCGCGCGGCGTCGCATGGACCATCAGCCGGGTGTCGTCCCAGGCGCCGGACTGGTACCAGGCCCCGGCACCGGCGGCGATGCCGTCCTCGACCACCAGACGCCGATAGAGACGGCTGGTCGGGCCTCCGCCGAGGATGTCGGCGAGCACTTCCAGGGCGACGCTCTCGGTGCCCGGCGCGGTGCGCTGCGACGGCACCGCCCAGACCCGGCGCCACGACGGCTGCGACACCCGCTCGTCGGCGACCACCACCGTGCGGGCGGCCATCGGCGACGGATCGAGCGGGCGGACGCGCTCCGGCGCCGGCCCGACCCGGGCGGGAATGCGGCCGTAGGTCGCCTCGGCGAGGCGCCTCACCTCGGCCGTCTCGACGTCGCCGGCGACCACCAGGATCGCCCGGTCGGGGGCGTAGAAGCGGTCGCGGAAGGCGCGGGCGTCGGCGACGGTCAACGTCTCGATCTCGTGGCGCCAGCCGATGATCGGAATGCGATAGGGGTGGTTCGGGTGGAGCGCCGCCTCCATCGCCTCGCCGAGCCGGGCGGAGGGATCGTTGTCGATGCGCATCGACCGCTCCTCCAGCACCACCTTCAGCTCGGGCGCGGCAGTCTTCGGATCGAGCACCAGATCGGCCATCCGGTCGGCCTCGAGCCCCATCACCAGACCGAGGTGCTGCTTGGCGACCCGCTGATGGTAGGCGGTGTAGTCGGACGAGGTGAAGGCGTTCTCCTGACCGCCGATCGAGGCGACGATCTTCGAGAACTCGCCGTCGGGATGGGCGTGGGTGCCCTTGAACATCAGGTGTTCGAGATAGTGGGCGATGCCGGATCGGCCGGCCGGTTCGTCGGCGGCCCCGGCGACGTACCAGACCATGTGGGTGACCACCGGCGCACGGCGGTCCGGAACCACCACGACCCGCAACCCGTTCGCCAGCGTGAAGGTCTCGACCCCGGCGCCGAAGCTCGACCGCGTCTCGGCCCTGGCCGGCGGCGTGCCGACCGGTCCGGCGGCGACGGCGGGGCCGGCGACCAGAACCAGGGCGAGGAGACCGGCGGCGAGGCCGGCGAGACGCGCGGATCGAGAGATCGTGACGACGGGCAAGGGCAGGCTCCTCCTCGGACGACACGACGATCCGACCGCCGGTCGGGCGGGTCGCCTTCACGAACGACGATGATTCCGATGCCTCAGAACGGCCACCACCAGGAGGACTTCTTGTCCTCCGGCGCGGCGACGGGCGCGTTCGGCGAGGGCTTGCGATAATCGTCCGGCGGCTGGATCAGGGAGGCTCGGCCTTCCGGATGCTCGGTCCGCTTGATCGCCTCCGTCATCGACTTGCCGCCGAGCTTCAGCTCGTCGGGCGACAGGGCACGGCCCGGCTTGTCGCTGTCGGACGCGCTCCAGTACCGGCCCTGGTTGGCCATCCGGTACTTGCGGAGCTGATCGGGGGTCATCACCTTGCCGTCGGCACCCGGCCCCTCCCCGACCCGGCGACGCTGCTCGTCGGCGACGTCTTCGGGATTGCGCGGGAAATCGCCGCGGGTCATCGCATCCGGCGAAGCGGGCGTGCGCAGGTCGCGATTCGGCGGGATCACCAGTGGCGCGCGCGGCGCCGCCTCGACCGGCTTCTCGTCGGGGTCGATGGCGCCGAGGCCCTTCATCACCGACTTGATCGCGTTGTGCTCGATCGTGTCGTCCTGGGCGCCCTCCTCGACGAACCCGTCGGAGGAACTGGCGCAGCCCGTGAGGAGAACTCCGAGGACCACGACCGCGGCGGCCGACAGCGCCGTCTTCTTCGACTTCATCGCCACGTCGGTCCTTCTCCCCGCCGGTCGCATCTCCGCGCGACCCCACGCCGAACACTCGTTACCGATCCGCTCCGGCCGGACACCGGCGGATCCTTCGCGGTCAGGAAGACCCCGAATTTGTGGCATCCTCGCGACCGGCGACGAGCGAGTCATACAGGAGGCCGATCACGCCGACAACGATCCACACGTCGGCCAGATTGAAGACGTACCAGGAGAACGACCGGCCGGGGAGGAACAGGTGGACGAAGTCGACCACCGCCCCCCACCAGATCCGGTCGATCGCGTTGCCCGCCGCCCCGCCGACGATCAGGCCGAGCGAGACCGCGAGGAGGAGCGACCGGCAGCGGGCGATCCACACCGAGAGTGCGGCGATCGCCACCAGCGACACCCCGATCAACAGCCACCGGCCGAAATCGCCGTCCTGCTGGAACAGGCCGTAGGAGATGCCGTAGTTCCAGATCAACCGCAGTTCGGCGAAGGGCAGGACCGGGATCGGCCCGGTCTCGGCGAGCCGGACCGGGAAGAGAAGCGCGAGTTTCGATCCCTGGTCGGCGGCGAGGCCGACCAGGGCGACGAGAAGACCGGCGAGCCAGGGCCGCCGCTTCATACCGTACCTCCGGCGGCCACCCACTCGGCGAGCGCCGCGGCGTCGCGGGCGGAGACGTCCGGCCAGCGCGGGTCGGCCCCGACGTCGGTGGTCACCCGCCACGAGCGGGCGCAGCGGGTGCCCACCGCGAGCTTCGGCACCACCGCGACGTTCGCCACGTCGGGAAGCGCGAAGGCCCCTTCCGGCGCGGGATCGGCGGAGAGTTCGATGCCCGAGGTGATCGCCACTTCGGCGAGGTCGATCTCGGCGAGCAGAGCGCGCAGATCGGCATCGGCGACATGGACCACCGGTGCGGCCTCGAGGCTGGAACCGATCCGCTTGGCGGCGCGCTCGATCTCCAGCGCCCCGGTGACGACACGCCGCACCTCGCGGACCTTCGCCCAGCGCTCGGCCAGCGCGGGATCGCGCCACTCGGCCGGGATCTCGGGGAAGAGTTCGAGGTGGATCGAGCCGGCGCCGGGGAAGCGGTGGCCCCAGGCCTCCTCCATGGTGAAGGGCAGCATCGGGGCGAGCCACTTGACCAGTGTCTCGAACAGCCGGTCGACGACGTAGAGGGCGGCGCGGCGCTTCTTCGAGGAAATCGGCTCGCAGTAGAGCGCGTCCTTGCGGACGTCGAACCAGAAGGCCGAGAGATCGACCACCATGAAGTTGAGGATCGCGCCGACCGCCCGCTTGAAGTCGTATTCGCCGTAACCGGCCTTCACCTGTTCGGCGACTTCCGACAGGCGATGCAGGATCAGCCGCTCGAGTTCGGGCAGCTCGGCGAAGGACGGATCGGCACTCGGATCGTGATGGGCGAGCGTGCCGAGCATCCAGCGGATGGTGTTGCGGAGCTTGCGGTAGCTCTCGACGTTGGTCTGCAGGATCTCCTTGCCGATCCGTTGATCCTCGGCGTAGTCGGAGGTCATCACCCAGAGACGCAGGATGTCGGCGCCGGACTGTTTGATCACGTCCTGCGGGAACACCTGATTGCCGAGCGACTTCGACATCTTGCGGCCGTCCTCGGCCATGGTGAAGCCGTGGGTCAGGACCGCGTCGTAGGGCGCCCGGCCGTTGGTGCCGCAGCTCTCGAGCAGCGAGGAATGGAACCAGCCGCGGTGCTGGTCGGAGCCCTCGAGATACATATCGGCCGGCCACTTCAGATCGGGACGGCGGCGAAGGCAGAAGGCGTGGGTCGATCCACTGTCGAACCAGACGTCGAGGATGTCGTCGACCTTGTCCCAGGCGTCGAGATCGTCGACGAGGCCGCCGAGGAAGCGCTGTTTGGCGCCGTCGGCGTACCAGGCGTCGGCGCCCTCGGCCGAGAAGGCCTCCGAGGTGCGCTTCTGCAACTCGTCGCTGCCGGCGAAGTTCGGGCCGGGGGCGAGTTCGCCGGTCTTGGCATTGCGGAAGATCGCGATCGGCACGCCCCAGGCGCGCTGACGCGACACCACCCAGTCGGGCCGGTTGGCGATCATGCCGTTCAGACGGGTCTTGCCGCCGGCCGGATAGAAGGTGGTCTCCTCGATCGCCTTCAGAGCGCGATCACGCAGCGTGTCGCCCTTCGCTCCGATGTCGCGGTCCATGTGGATGAACCACTGCGGCGTGTTGCGGAAGATCACCGGCTTCTTCGAGCGCCAGGAGTGCGGGTACTGGTGCTTGAGCTTCTTGACGCCGGTCAGAAGGGCGCCGGCTTCGCGCAGCGCGTCGATCACCACCTTGTTGGCGTTGCCCTGCTGGCCCTTGTCGTCGAGGACGCGGGCGCCGACGAAGCCGGGGGCATCCTCGGTGTAGAAGCCGCCGTCGTCGACCGGGAACGGGATGCGGGAATCGATGCCGCGCGCCTCGAGCTCGCGGGCATGGTCCATCCACGCCTCGAAGTCCTCGCGGCCGTGGCTCGGCGCGGTGTGGACGAAGCCGGTGCCGGAATCGTCGGTGACGTGGTCGCCGTCGAGCATCGGGACGGCGAAGCCGTAGCCGAGGTGCGCGAGCGGGTGGGCGAGGACGAGGGCGCCGAGTTCCTCACCGGTGACGGCCCGGAGCTTGGTGAAGCTCTCGACCTTGGCGGCGGCGAGCACTTCCTCGGCGAGCTTGTCGGCGAGGATCAGCTTCTCGCCGACCCCGGCCCAATTGCCTTCCGGCGCGGCAGTCACCTCGTAGAGGCCATAGCCGATGCGCGACGAGAAGCAGACGGCGCGGTTGCCGGGGATCGTCCAGGGCGTCGTCGTCCAGATGACGACCTTGGCGGCGGCGACATCGCCCGTGGCGCCGGAGGTCACCGGGAACTTCACATAGATCGTTTCCGACGTGTGGTCCTGGTACTCGACCTCGGCTTCGGCCAGCGCGGTGCGCTCCACGACCGACCACATCACCGGCTTCGAGCCGCGATAGAGCTGGCCGGAGCGGGCGAACTTCTGCAGCTCGCCGGCGATCACCGCCTCGGCCTCGAAGGCCATGGTCAGATAGGGCCGTTCGAAGTCGCCGATCACCCCGAGGCGCCGGAACTCGGCCGACTGCACGCCGACCCAGTGCTCGGCGAAGGCCCGGCACTCGGCGCGGAACTCCTTCTTCGGCACGTCGTCCTTGTTCTTGCCCGCGGCGCGGTACTTCTCCTCGATCTTCCACTCGATCGGCAGACCGTGGCAGTCCCAGCCCGGCACGTAGTTGGAGTCGAACCCCTCCATCTGCTTCTGGCGGGTGATGACGTCCTTCAGGATCTTGTTCAGCGCGTGGCCGATGTGGATGTTGCCGTTGGCGTAGGGAGGGCCGTCGTGGAGGACGAACTTCGGCCGTCCCGCCGCCTTCTCGCGCATCGCCCGGTAGAGGTTCCCGGCGTTCCAGCGCGCCAGGATCTCCGGCTCCTTCTGCGGCAGGCCGGCGCGCATCGGAAAATCGGTCTTGGGGAGAAACAGGGTCTTCGCATAGTCGACGGCTCGGGACGGGGCGGCATCGACGGGGAGGTCGTTCATCGGATCGGTCCAGCGGTGACGGAAGAAACGGACGGTCGGCAGGCGCGGTACGGCCGTCGGCGGACGTTGCGGGGGCACGCGATCCGGCCTCCGGTCGAGGCGGATCGAGCCGCGAAGTCCCGGACCCCGGCGGGCGGCGGTCAGCCGCGCCCGACCGGAGCCGGGCCGGTAATTCGCGCCTGAACGGCGAGAAGGCCGCGGAGGATGCGCCGAAGGATCATGGGCGGGTTCTATCAGGGAAGGCGGGCGCAAGGGAAGAGGCGGACACGAATTCCGGCACCACCCACGACCCGCGCATGCGTCGCGCCGTCGCCATGCACTCGCGGGCCGAGCGCGATGCGGCGCGGCGGGTTAGGATCGCGCGTTCCGGCGCCGGGATCCCACGGCGCCGGTCACGAGAGGAGACGTCCGATGGCCTTCGTTCCCGCCGCCGACCGCTACAAGAAGGCCCGCTTCCGCCGTTGCGGCCGGAGCGGTCTCGATCTGCCGCTCCTGTCGCTCGGCCTCTGGCACAACTTCGGCGACGTCGACCTGATCTCGAGCCAGCGCGAGATCCTGACCACCGCCTTCGATCACGGCATCACCCACTTCGACCTCGCCAACAACTACGGCCCCCCCTTCGGCAGCGCCGAGGTGAACTTCGGTCGGATCCTGAAGGAGGACTTCGCCGGGCTGCGCGACGAATTGATCATCTCGACCAAGGCCGGCTGGCAGATGTGGCCGGGCCCCTACGGGTCGGGCGGCGGCAGCCGGAAATACGTGCTGGCGAGCCTCGACCAGAGCCTGAAGCGGATGGGCGTCGACTACGTCGACATCTTCTATTCGCACCGCTTCGACGCGACGACGCCGCTCGAGGAGACCGCCGACGCCCTCGCGCAGGCGGTCCGGGTCGGCAAGGCGCTCTACATCGGCATCTCCTCCTATTCGGCGGAGAAGACCCGCGAGATGGCCGGACTGCTCGCCGAACGCGGCGTGCGCCTGCTGATCCACCAACCGTCCTATTCGATGCTCAACCGCTGGATCGAGCGCGGTCTGCTCGACGTGCTCGAAGAGGTCGGGGCTGGGGCGATCGCCTTTTCGCCGCTGGCGCAGGGGCTGCTCACCTCGAAGTATCTCGACGGGGTGCCGGCCGACGCGCGGATCAACAAGCCGGGCGGCGGTTCGTTCAAGCGCGAGCATCTGTCGCCGGAGAACCTCGCCCATGTCCGGGCGCTGAACGAGATCGCGCTCAGGCGCGGCCAGACGCTGGCGCAGACCGCCCTCGCCTGGGCGCTCCGGGATCCGCGGATCACCTCGCTGGTGATCGGCGCCTCGTCGCCCAAACAGATCCGCGAGAATCTCGCGGCACTCGACCATCTCGACTTCAGCGCCGAGGAACTCGCCGAGATCGACGTCCATGCGGTCGAAGGCCAGGTCAGCCTGTGGTCGAAGCCGGAGAACGACCAGAAGGTCTGAGAGCGACGGCGGGCCCTGCCGGAGACGGCGGGGTCCGGCCCGGCGACCGGTCGCGGCTCAGTGCTCGGCAGGGGTGTCGACCACCGGGCGGGCGCGGCCGGCCTCCTGATGAGCGATGTAGACGCCGGACCCGACGATCAGAGCGATGCCGGCCCAGGTCGGCAACGCCGGGAAATCGCCGAAGACGAGATAGCCGAGGGCCGTCGCCGAGACGATCTCGAGATAGCCGAAGGGGGCGAGGACCGCCGCCGGGGCGAGCGAGAAGGCACGGATCACCATCGCGTGGCAGCCGAAGGAGAGCACCCCGAGCATCGCGAAGACGCCCCATTCGCGCGGCCCCGGCCAGACCAGGGTACCGACGCCGAAACCGACGGCGTGTCCGACGATCAGCGCCAGGCCGAGCGACACGGTACCGACCAGTCCGGTGGCGAACTGCTGGGCGACGAGGCTCCCCTCCCCCGACAGCCGCCGGGTCATCAGGTGATAGCCGGCGAAGGTGAAGGCCGAGGCGAGCGGCAGCAGCGCCGAGACGCCGAACACCTGGAAGCTCGGCCGGATGATCATCAGCGTGCCGAGGAAGCCGACGCCGCAGGCCGCCCATTGCCGCCGATCGACGGTCTCGCCGAGCAGCAGCGCCGACAGTGCGGTCAGGATCATCGGTTCGACGAAGGCGATGGCGAGCGCGTCGGTGAGCGGCATCACCGCCAGCGCCGAGAAGAACAGCAGCGCCGTCGCCGCCAGGAACAGGCTGCGCAGCACGTGGCCGGCGAAGGACGGCGGGATCAGCCGGCGCCCCTCGCCGATCGCGATGCCGAACAGACCGGTGGCGACCAACTGCGCGAGGAACCGGCCGAAGGCGACCTCGGCTCCCGACATCACCGAGGTCAGCAGCTTGGCGAGGACGTCGCCGCAGGGCACGATCAGCATGGCGACGGTGATCACCATCAGGCCGCGCAGGACGTTCGCCGTCTCCCGATCGGCGGCGGCATGTGGCGTGGTGGCGGTCACTCCGGATCTCCGACGCCGGCGAGCGCGGCGAGACGTCGTTCGAGGACGGTGCCGGGGTCCATGCCGGCGAGCACGGCGCGGGCCTCGGCGGCATCGCGGTGCATCTGGGCGACCAGCGCATCGACCGACGGGAACTTCTCCTCCTCGCGCAGCCGCGAGACGAAGCGCACCTCGGCGACCCTGCCGTAGAGATCGCCGGAGAAGTCGAAGACGTGGGTCTCGAGCACCGGCAGGCCGTTGCCGAACTGCGGCCGGCGGCCCCAGTTGGCGACCCCGGTGTGGACGATCCGGTCGACGGTGAAGGTCACCGCGTAGACGCCGTGGCGCAGCCGGCAGTCCGGCGCGAGCAGCATGTTGGCGGTGGGAAAGCCGAGGGTTCGGCCGCGGCGGTCGCCGCCGACCACCGGTCCGCGGACGAACCAGCGGTAGCCGAGCAGTCCGCCGGCCTCGGCGACGTCGCCGGCGGCGAGCGCCGCGCGGATCCGGCTCGACGAGACGTTCTCGCCGTCCTCGGCGGCGAACGGCTCGACCACGTCGACCGAGAAGCCGTGGCGCCGGCCGGCGGCATCGAGGAAGGCGGGGTCGCCCCGCCGTCCCCGTCCGAAATGGAAGTCCCAACCGACGGTGACGCCGGAGACCCGGAGTTTCTCCAGCAGCACCCGCTCGACGAAGTCTTCCGCGGAACGCTCCGCGAACTCCGCGTCGAAGCGGGCGACGACCAGACCGTCGAGGCCGAGGGCGGCGACCAGACGGGCCTTCACCTCCGGCGGCGACAGGCGGAACACCGGATGGTCGGGGACGAAATGGGTGCGCGGATGCGGCTCGAAGGTGACCGCCAGCGCCGGCTGGCCCTGCGCCCGGGCGCGGTCGAGGGTGGCGGCGAGCACCGCCTGATGGCCACGATGGACACCGTCGAAGTTGCCGATCGCCACATGGGCTCCGGCCAACGACGCCGGCAGCTCCGAGGCGAGGTCGAACGACGCGAACGGCAGCGGAGCCGCCGAAGGGATATCGGACATCGGAGCCGGGATCGGTGAGGGCTTCGGGACGCCGCGGCACGGCCGCCGACGGGTGGCCGGTTCGGCGCGGTCGGTCGAGACCCTGCCCTCTCGCACCCCACGAGGTCAAGAGCGAGCAGGTGCAGCCCGGCCATTCGGCGACCCGACGGGCGTCCCGGTGCGGTATCAGGCCGCCGCCGGGCGCGCCGGCACCACCACCACCGCCTCGCCGCCCAGGACGACGGTCTCGCCGACCCGGGCGAGGCAGGCGAAGCGGGCCCGCCGACCTCTGGCCACCAGTTCGACCACTTCGACCGAGACGTCGATCGGATCGCCGAGACGAACCGGGGCACGAAAATCGAGCGTCTGCGACAGATAGATCGAACCGGGTCCCGGCAGGCGAGTGCCGAGCAGGGTGGAGAACAGACTGGCGGTCAGCAGCCCATGGACGATGCGACCACCGAAACGCGTCGACGCCGCATAATCGGCGTCGAGATGGATGGGATTGTCGTCGCCACAGAGACGGGCGAAGTCTGCCACATCGACATCGAAAAAGGTCTTCCTCAGGGTTTCGCGCATTCCCAGAGTCAGATCTTCGAAGAAGTGTGGCGTATGGCCGGATGCGAGCATTTTCCCGCCCTCCCGATTCTCTACGATATCGTCGTGACGCTAATCACGGCATGCAGGATGAGGCAAGACACCCGAAAGTCCCAAACGAGCAATCCGAGAGACTCTCGAAAGGGAACGTAAACCATGAGTACCCAGAAAAACCGACGATCGACCGAGCTCGTCATTAACCGAATATTTGAAGCTCGGCGCTAGATTGACCCTTGAGCTCGGGAATCGAGTGGTGACGATCGGCGCCCGGTCGCCCACGGACCCCGAGGTCGGTGTGACGCGAACGCGTCGGCAGGACGAGTCGCAGCCCGTTTCGGAGAACGTACTCATGGCGCTGGACCTTTCGATGCCGGTTCTCGTGGTCGACGACTACAAGACCATGATCCGGATCATCCGCAATCTTCTCAAGCAACTCGGATTCGACGACGTCGACGAAGCGTCGGACGGGACCGAAGCGCTCGGCAAAATGAAGGAGCGCCGTTACGGCCTCGTCATCTCCGACTGGAACATGGAACCGATGACCGGCTACGAGCTGCTGAAGCACGTACGCGCCGATCCGGGCCTGACCAAGACGCCGTTCATCATGGTCACCGCGGAATCGAAGACGGAGAACGTCATCGCCGCGAAGAAGGCCGGCGTGAACAACTACATCGTCAAGCCGTTCAACGCGCAGACGCTGAAGGGCAAGATCGAAGCCGTCTTCAGCGACTGAAGCATCGGTGGGATGATCCTCGACCGGTGGTGGCAGGGGGCCGCGCCGGTTCGATCGACAGACGAAGGGACGGGACATGGCTCCGGTACAACCGGAGCAGCTCTCGCAGCTCGTCGAGTTCATCAAAGAGCAACGCCGCGATCTCACGCTCGAGGACGTCATGGTCCTCGCCGAGCGGATGGCGGAGTCTCTCGATCACTCGATGGCGCGTGTCGACGAACTGCTCCATGACGAATTCCAGGCGATCATCGGCGAAATCGGCGGCCTGCGCCGCGACATTTCGAATCTGAAGCCGGATCTCGTCCGCTACGACAAGATTCCGCAGGCCGGCCAGGAGCTCGACGCCGTCGTCGAAGCGACCGAGGCGGCGACCTGCGCGATCATGGAGGCCGCCGAGGAGATCATGGCGGCCGACGCCTCCGACCCGGATGCCTACAAGGCTCTGGTCGACGAGAAGATGATCGTCGTGTTCGAAGCCTGCTCGTTCCAGGACATCACCGGCCAACGGATCGCCAAGGTGGTCCGGACGCTCGGCTGGATCGAAGATCGGCTGAACACGCTCTCGAAGACGCTGAAGCTCGACACCTACGAGGCGCCTCCCCAAGAGGAGACCGCCGAAGAGCGTCGGGAACGCGAACTCATGCTGCACGGGCCGCAGATGAAGGGCGAGGCGATCGACCAGACGGAGGTCGACGACCTGCTGTCGACCTCCGATCAATCGGCGATCGACGCCCTGTTCGACTGAACTCCGCTACCGTTCTCCGCGACACGACGGCCGTCCGCACTCCGGGCGGCCGTTTCGCCGTTCATGGGAGCGGTCAGCGCAGGCCGGTTCCCGGAACGATGCGAATGCCGGGGCGTACCGCCGGCGCCTCGTCGGTGGCCGGGCGCGACGCAGCGGCGGGCCGGTCGCGGCTCGACAGGACCGGACCGCCGGACAGATCGGGCAGGGTCGGCCGCGACGGTTGCGACTGCGGCGGCGCGACGCGACCGCCGGCGGTGACCGGAACTCCTGACGCCCGAACGACCGGCGGAACCACCGGAGACGCGGCCGGTGCCTCGCTCTTCGCCGGGCGCCTGACCGTCTGGCTCGGCGGCGCGGTCGGCGGGGCCTTGTTGGGGTCGATGCGCACCGGACGCGGCGGCGAGAACAGGAAGCCCTGACCGAAGCGGATGCCGAAATCGAGGACGTCGACCACCTCGGCCTCCCGTTCGATCCGCGAGGCGATCAGATCCATGCCGAAGCGCTGGAAATAGTCGGCGAGATCGGCGGGATGGATGTCGGTGGCCAGTTCCTCGGGGCGGCGGACCAGACGCTCGGCGTCGATCTTGACGTATCGGAAGCCGCTGTCGGCGAGGTTCTGGAAACTGATCTTGAGGTCGGAGACCCGGTCGATCGAGAACCGGAAGCCGAGTTCGCGCAGCGCCGCGAGGCTCTCGTGCTCGATCGCGCCCATCGCCCGCACCGCCGACTGCGGGAACTCGAAGACCAGCAGATCGCACAGATCGCGATTCTTCTCGAGCACCTGGACGAAGTCGCCGACGAAGTCGCCGTGACCGAGACTGATGCCGGAGAGATTCAGGAACACTCCGACCTCGGTCGACCGCGCGGTGAGGCGACGCAGCAGACGCACCGACTTGAGCAGGATCTGCTCGTCGAGAGTGGCGACGTAGCCGCGCGCCTCGGCGATCGGGATGTAGTCGGAAGGGTGGACGATCTCGCCCTCTTCGGTCCGCAGGCGGGTCATCGCCTCGTAGAAGCGCGGCTTGCGCTGCGGCAGCGTGACGATCGGTTGCAGCAGGATTTCGATGCGATCGGCATCGACGGCGCGGCGCACCAGATCGAGGAAGCCGTCGGCGTCGAGATGCGAGAAGCGTTCGGGCACCAGCGCCGCGGAATCGGAGCGCACCTCCATCGACGCCGACACCGGAGCGGGAGATTCACCGGTCGGCCGCGGCCGGGCGACGGCCACCGGAGCGCGCGCCACCTTGCCCTCGGCGACCGCGATCTCCAGATCGGCGACCGTCTCGATCACCTGCCGGGTCATCGTGCCGAGCACCTCGACCTCGGCGAGGACCTGCTCCAGTTCGTCGCGGGAGCGGCGCGGCGCGGTGGTCTCCAGGGCCGCCAACCGACGCTCCAGAGCTTCGATGTCGCCGCCGAAGATGCCGATCCGGCGTTCCACCGCGGCGATACGCCGTTCCGTGGTGCGGCGCGCCCGTCCGTCCAGTCCGTGCAGACGCAGCAGCGCGAGCGCGGCGAGCACCACGAAGGCGAAGACGAAGGCCCCCTCGAGCGTCGCCTGAAACTGGAAATGGGCGATCGCGCCGGCACTCGCGGCGGCGATCGGGATGCAGATCGCGATGAAGAGGTCTGCGAAACGCTGCATCTCGGGGCCCGGAGTCCAGACTCCGCGAAAGGGAGGAAGCGGAATCGATTCGTGGTGAACTATGCGTGATTCACGTCCGGGACGGAACGCCGCCCACCGATCGTCCGGGATTATCCACCGCCGGGGACGCGACGGCAGCGGCTTCGACGGCCGGGATCGGCGAGGACGCCGACCGGTCGCCCGCCACCGAAGGAGCGTCTCGGCTTGCCCCCGCTATCAACGCAATCTTTGAATCAATTGTCTTCCGTAAACCATTTCGCCGTCCCCAGCTGTAATATCACCGACACGATGCGTAGTCTTCGAGTGCAGCGCGATTCTCTTCTTGTGTTTTTCGCGCCTGTTTCGACATTTTACACAACGCGCGGAGAGAATAATTGAGACGGAGCGGACCGCCTCCCATCGATACATCGTCGCACAACTTCTATACTACCGCAGCGACAACACAGTCGTTCGCATATGTAGCGAGCGCTCCGGCGTTGATACGTCGGGTGAGGAAGGCGATCGTCGAGGATGCCCCCGACGACCTCGACGAGGTGGAAGCGGCGATCGACGCCGAGCCACGATCGGGTTGGGTCGGCATCGTCCGTCTCGCCCTGGTCGCCTATTCGGTCGGGTTCTGGCTGACGATCGCCTGGTGGGTGTTCGGCTAGACCCGTCCCGCGGCCGGAGGGACGGAGCGGTGTTCCCTCCGGCCGCGCCCCTTGACCCGTCGGCGGCGAGTGCCGATATCGACGACGACACGAAATCACGAGGAACCGGACGATGATCACCCTCGACGTCGAAGGCATGACGTGCATGGGCTGCGTGCGCAGCGTCCGCACCGCGCTCGAGAAGCGTGATCCCGCGGCCCACATCGAGATCGATCTCCCCAGCGGCCGGGTCGAGATCGACGGCGCCATCACGCCGGACGACGCGAAGGCGGCGATCGAAGCCGCCGGGTTCGACGTCCGCGGCTGACACCCCGCACGCACAGGACCGGGCGTCGCGCCTCTCGGCGGACCGGACGACCACCGCGTCGACCGACGGATCGCGCCTTCGACGTCGTGTCCTCGCCCGCGCGACCGTGGCGGCCCTTCTTCTCCTTGACTCGGCTCCGAGGCGTACCTATCTCGGGCGCGGAACTGGCACTCGTATCCAGAGAGTGCCAACACCACCCGTCCCGACCGGTCGGGCGCCGCGTGCGATCACGCGGCGACGCCGGTGAAACGCCCAATCGGAGGATCCGACGATGGCCACCACCTTCCGCCCGCTCGCCGACCGCGTCCTGGTCAAGCGCATCGAAGCCGAGACCCGGACCGCCGGCAGCATCATCATTCCCGACACCGCCAAGGAGAAGCCGCAGGAGGGCGAGGTGATCGCCGTCGGCCCCGGCGCGCGTGACGAGAGCGGCAAGCTCACTCCCCTCGACGTCAAGGCCGGCGACAAGATCCTGTTCGGCAAGTGGTCGGGCACCGAGGTGAAGATCGACGGTCAGGATCTCCTGATCATGAAGGAGAGCGACATCATGGGCATCGTCGGCTGAGGCCGTCGCCCGTCGCCCCGTTTCTTCCCGTTTCCAATCCGGAGTAGGCCGACATGGCTGCCAAGGACGTCAAATTCTCCTCCGACGCGCGCGATCGTCTGCTGCGCGGTGTCGACATCCTCGCCGACGCGGTCAAGGTGACCCTCGGCCCGAAGGGCCGCAACGTGGTCATCGACAAGTCGTTCGGTGCGCCGCGGATCACCAAGGACGGCGTCACCGTCGCCAAGGAGGTCGAGCTCGAAGACAAGTTCGAGAACATGGGCGCCCAGCTCCTGCGCGAAGTGGCGTCGAAGACCGCCGACCTCGCCGGCGACGGCACCACCACCGCCACGGTGCTCGCCCAGTCGGTGGTCCGCGAGGGCGTCAAGGCGGTCGCCGCCGGGATGAACCCGATGGACCTGAAGCGCGGCATCGATCTGGCCACCGCCGCGGCGGTCGCCGATCTCGAGGCCCGCTCGAAGGCGATCGGCACCTCGGCCGAGGTCGCCCAGGTCGGCACCGTCTCCGCCAACGGCGAGACCGCGATCGGCGAGATGATCGCCGAGGCGATGCAGAAGGTCGGCAACGAAGGCGTCATCACGGTCGAAGAGGCCAAGAGCCTCGACACCGAGCTCGACGTGGTCGAGGGCATGCAGTTCGACCGCGGCTACCTGTCGCCCTATTTCGTCACCAACGCCGAGAAGATGATCGCGGATCTCGAGGATCCCTACATCCTCATCCACGAGAAGAAGCTCGGCAACCTCCAGGCGATGCTGCCGATCCTCGAAGCGGTGGTCCAGTCGGGCAAGCCGCTGGTGATCGTCGCCGAGGACGTCGAGGGCGAGGCTCTGGCCACGCTGGTGGTCAACAAGCTGCGCGGCGGCCTGAAGATCGCCGCGGTCAAGGCGCCGGGCTTCGGCGATCGCCGCAAGGCGATGCTCGAGGACATCGCCATCCTGACCGGCGGCCAGGTGATCTCCGAGGATCTCGGCATCAAGCTCGAGAACGTCGGTCTCGACATGCTCGGCCGGGCCAAGAAGGTGGTGATCGCCAAGGAGACCACCACGATCGTCGACGGCGTCGGCGAGAAGGCGGAGATCGAGGCGCGGATCGCCCAGATCAAGGCGCAGGCCGAAGAGACCACCTCCGACTACGACCGCGGGAAGCTCCAGGAGCGCCTGGCCAAGCTCGCCGGCGGCGTCGCGGTGATCCGCATCGGCGGGGCCACCGAGACCGAGGTCAAGGAGAAGAAGGACCGGGTCGAGGACGCGCTCCACGCCACCCGCGCGGCGGTCCAGGAAGGCATCGTGCCGGGCGGCGGCGTCGCTCTGCTGCGGGCCAAGGCGGCGGTGGCGAAGGTCGTCTCCGACAATGCCGACGTCCGCGCCGGCATCGCCATCGTGCTCAAGGCGCTCGAGGCACCGATCCGGCAGATCGCCGAGAACGCCGGTGTCGAAGGCTCGATCGTGGTCGGCAAGATCGTCGAGTCGAACGATCCCGAGTTCGGCTACGACGCCCAGACCGACGCCTTCGTCAACATGGTGACGAGCGGCATCATCGATCCGACCAAGGTGGTGCGCACCGCCCTGCAGGACGCCGCCTCGGTCGCCTCGCTGCTGATCACCACCGAAGCGATGATCGCCGAGAAGCCGAAGAAGGATGCCGGTCCGGCGCTGCCCCCGGGCGGCGGCATGGACTACTGAGCCGCGCCTCGCGCGACGGCACCAGACGAGAGAGGCGGCCTCGGGGTCGCCTCTTTTTCGTTGTGGATCGCCGCGAGACCCTTTTTTCGCGAAATTCCGTTACGGCAGCTTTGACGTAAGACAACGGAAGGAAGTTTCTGCGAGGCTCGTCGGGGTAAGGCGAAAAGCCACCGGCGACACAAGCCGGACCGTCGTGCGGAGGGCGGTCGTGCAGTTCTTCTATTGGAACGCGAGCTTCGAGATCGGAATTCCCCGGATCGACGCCCAACATCGTCGGCTGGTGGACCTGATCAACGCACTCGCGGTGACGATCACCGAGGGAGGCACGTTGCCGCAGGTCGCCGCGACGGTCGGCGATCTCCTCGACTATGCCGCGGTCCATTTCGCCGACGAGGAGCTGATCCTCGATGCCTCCACGCTCGACGACGCGGCCAAGCGTCGCCATCGCCATGCCCACACGGCGTTCGTCGAAGAGGTCCGCCGCATCGCCCGCCGCGATGATCTACATCAAGCGGAGACCGCCGAGCGGATCCTCGAATTCCTCACCACCTGGCTGGTCGCCCACATCCTCGGCGCCGATCGCCAGCTCGCGGTCGGCGACGGCGACACCGAGCCGCAACCGACCGAAGACGCGACGCTCGAGGTCAACTCGGTCGAACGGGTGCTGATCCAGGCGCTGGGCGAGACCGAGCGCCGCTTCCGGCTGGTCACCGACCATGCCCCCGGCCTGACCTGGATCGCCGGCCGCGACGGCACCCGCGACTTCTTCAACCGCGCCTGGCTCGAATTCGTCGGGCTCGGCGACGTCGAGGCGAGCGCCTTCGACTGGCGCGACCACATCCACCCGGACGACCTCTCCGCCTACGTCGCGCTGCTCGACCAACTCGTCCGCCAACCGAAGGCGGTGCAGACAGAATATCGGCTGCGCCGGACCGAGGGCGGCTGGGCGCACGTGCTGGAGAAGATCCTGCCGCGCCACGACGCCGGTGGCGCCTTCCTCGGGCTGATCGCCTCGGCCACCGACGTCACCGCGATCAAGCGCTCGGAGGAACTGCTCGCCCGCGCCAACCGCGAGCTCGAGCGCGAGGTGGCGCGTCGTACCGCCGAGATCGAACGGCTGATGCTGACCGATCCGCTGACCGGGGTCGGCAACCGCCGCTTCCTCTCCGAGAGGCTCGACGCGGCGATCCGGCACAGCGACGAGACCGGTCGGCCACTGACCGTCGGGTTCGTCGATCTCGACCACTTCAAGGCGATCAACGATCGTCACGGGCACGGCATCGGCGACCGGGTGCTCGGCCGGGTCGCCGGTGTCCTCAGGGCGAACCTGCGGGAGAGCGACATCGTCGCCCGCTACGGCGGCGAGGAGTTCGTCGTGGTGTTTCCGGAGACCTCGCTCACCCCGGCCTTCGGGCTCGCCGAACGGCTGCGGGCGGCGGTGTCGCGGATCCGGATGGACGGGCTCGCCGTGACGGTCGGCGTATCGATCGGGCTCGCCGAGCGGCTGCCCGGCGAGCTCGGCTGCTGCGTCCTGTCGCGCGCCGATCGGGCGCTCTACCGGGCCAAGGGCGCCGGCCGCAACCGCTGTCTGTGCGACACGGTCGAAGTCGACGCCGCGTGACACCCGGCACGAGAACCGTCGAGAGGGCCGCCCCCCGCGAACCGGTCACGAGACGCGGCGGCCCGGCGGTCAGCCCCGGCCGGCCGGTGCCGGCAGCGCCGCGTCGAGGGCGTCGGCCATCTCGGCGTCGGCGGTGAACACCCAGTCGAGCCGCGACACGGTGACCGTGGTGGCGCCGAGACCGCGCAACCGGTCGGCGAGGCCGGCGACCCGGCCGCTCGCCACGTGCAGGGTCAGCGGCGTCCCGGCGGCCGGCAGGCCGAACGGCGCAGTGGCACCGAGATCGGCGACCGCGGCGAGCGCCGCGCCGGCATCGGCGACCCCGGCGCGAACCTCGCGGGTGCGCCGGGCCCGCGCTTCGGAGGCGACGCGGTCGAGGATGGTGCGGGCCTGGGCGCGAGCGAGATCCGACCAGTCGGCCAGCCGCGAGGCGACCAGATGGGCCTGGCTCTTCAGGATGACGCCGTCGGCGAGCACCTTCAGGTCGTTGGCGGTCAGGGTCGAGCCGGTGGTGGTGATGTCGACCACCGCTTCGGCCGCGCCGGAGGCCGGGGCCCCTTCGGTGGCGCCGAGGCTCTCGACGTTGCGATAGTCGGTGATGCCGTGCTCGGCGAAGAAGCGCCGGGTCAGATTGAGATATTTGGTGGCGATGCGGAGCTGGTGGCCGTGGCGGGCGCGGAACTCGGCGGCGACGTCGGCGAGGTCGGCCATGGTGGCGACGTCGATCCAGGCCATCGGCACGGCGACCACCACGTCGGCGAAGCCGAAACCGAGCTCGGTGACCAGATGGACCCGCTCGCTCCAGGCGGGGACCTGCTCCTGGACCAGGTCGAGACCGGTCACGCCCATGTGGACGTTGCCGGCGGCGATCTCGCGGGTGATCTCGGAGGCCGACAGGAAGGCGATCTCGACGTCGTCGATGCCGCCGAGCCGGCCGCGGTAGTTGCGTGCCCCGCCCGGTTGCAGCACCGGCAGGCCGGCGCGCTCGAAGAAGGCGTTGGCGTTCTCCTGCAGGCGGCCCTTGGAGGGGACGGCGATGATCAGCCGATCGGAGCTCACGGCGTGTCCTCCCGGTTCGGTTGCTGTCCGTAGCCGGCGACGCCGAGCCGGTCGAGCCACATCGAGAAGCCGCAGGCGGGCACCGGGGCGGCGCTGCCCAGCCGCTCGAGCAGGCCGTCGTAACGGCCGCCGCCGATCACCGGGCGCGGATCGGCGCGTTCGGGATCGCGCATCTCGAAGACGAAGCCGGTGTAGTAGTCGAGGTTGCGGCCGAAGTTCGCCGCGAAGGTCGGCCGATCGAGATCGAGACCGCAGTCGCGGAAGGCGTCGTTGCGCCGCGCGTAGAGGTCGAGCGCCGGGCCGAAGCCGAGGCCGGTCTCCCGCTCGAAGGCGTCGAGCGCATCGACGGCGTGTTCCGGGGTCGCCTCGATCGCCAGATAGCGCTCGAGCAGCCGGGCGGTCTCGGCATCGAAGCCGCGATCGGTGCCGAGGGCGGCGCGTTCCAGGAAGCGCTCGGCGATCTCGCCGGCCGAACGGCCGCCGACCGCGCGGATCCCGGCGAGGCCGATCAGGTCCTCGACCACCTGACGCGCCGCTTCCGGGTCGGCTCCGGAGAGCGCGCCGAGGAGCCCCGCGTGGCGGACGAGATCGGCGTCGGAACCTTCTCCGGCCAGCCGCCGGATGGTGCGGGCGAGGCGGGCGGGATCGCCGAACTGGCCGCGCAACCGGCGACGGAGCGGCAGGGCGAGGCCGAGCGCGTCGAGCAGGGCCAGGAACAGGCCCTCGTCACCGATCTTCACGATCGGATCGGTCACGCCGAAGAGGCCGGCGGCACGATGGGCGAGCGCAGCGACGTCGGCGTCGGCCGCGGCGCGGTCGTCGTTGCCGAACAGTTCGATGCCGGCCTGGAGGAATTCGGCGGTCTCGTCGCCCCGCTGGCGGAACACCGGACCGAAGTAGCCGAGCGCCGCCTCGCGCCCCGCTTCGCCGCTCTCGAGATAGTGGCGGCAGATCGGGATGGTGAAGTCGGGCCGGAGGCAGAGTTCGCGGCCGTCGGCGTCGGCGGTCAGGAACAGCCGGCGGCGGATCTCCTCGCCGGTGGTGTCGAGGAACAGGTCGGCCGGCAGCAGGATCGGCGGCTCGACCATCTCGGCGTCGACTTCCGCCTGGAACAGCGAGACGAGGGCCGCGGTCGGGTCGGCCGACCCGGCGAGGTCGTCGACCTCGTCGTCGGCGAGGATCTCCAGGACCTCGGCGAGCTCGTCGGGCGAAGCGATGCCGGCCTCGGCGAGCATCGCCAGCATGCGGGTCGCCGCGGCGTCGGGCGCGCCGGGCCGGTAGGGCGTACCGGAGGGCTGGAAGCCTTGGGGACGTCGGGGCGCCATGGCGGGGTCTCCCGGAGGACGGTGGTCGGCGTCGGGCTCGGCGCCGGTGGAGTGGTCGCGGCGCCGGCGAGGATCGCCGACGCCCGTGGTTCAGGCGTGACGGGCGAGGATCGCGCGGACGGTCTCGACCAGATCGGCCTCGGCGACCTCGACCTGGGCGGGGCGAGCCGCCTTGTACTCGGCATTGGAGGCGATCGTCTCGGCCGCTTTCGCCCCTTCGATCAGATCCTTGATCTGGACGACGCCGGCCTCGCGCTCGTTCGAGCCCTGGATGACGACGCAGGGGGCACCGCGGCGATCGGCGTATTTCATCTGCGCCTTCATGCCCGACGAGCCGAGATAGGCCTCGGCGCGGATGCCGGCATCGCGGAGCTTCTTGGCGAGTGCCAGATAGTCGCCGACCCGGTCGCGGTCCATCACCAGCACGACCACCGGGCCGGGCTCCTTGGCCGCCGCGACGATCGGGCTCGAGATCGCCTTCAGCGCGGCGAGCAGGCGGGAGACGCCGATCGAGAAGCCGGTCGAAGGGACCGGTTCGGAGAGGAAGCGCGAGACGAGCCCGTCGTAACGCCCGCCGCCGCCGACCGAGCCGAAGCGGACGATCTGGCCGTCGTCGTTGGGAACTTCGAAGGTGAGTTCGGCCTCGTAGACCGGGCCGGTGTAGTACTCGAGGCCGCGGACGACCGAGGGGTCGATGCGGATGCGATCGGAGGCATAACCAGCGGCGCGGACGATGGTCTCTATCTGATGGAGCTCCTGAATTCCATCAAGCGCCTTCGGAGAATCTCCAAAATAATAGCTCAGCGCTTCCAAGACGGTATGCTTTCCTGGCTCAATCTCTTTCCGCTCCCCATCGAAAAGCAGAGCAGATGAGGGCTTATCATCGTCTCCCATAAAATCGAGATACGCGACCACTCCTACGAATTTCATGACTCGATCGATCTGCGCCTCGTCGAGTCCCGCGCCCTTGGTGAAGTCGCCGCTCTCGTCCTTGCGGCCCGCTCCGAGCAGGAGCTTCACGCCTTCCGGGCCGAACTTGTCGAGCTTGTCGATCGCCCTGAGCACCGTCAGCCGACGCCCGGCGTTGTCGTCGCCGGCGAGGCCGATCGCCTCCAGCACGCCGTCGAGGACCTTGCGGTTGTTGACCTTGACCACGTACTGGCCGCGCTTCAGACCGACCGCTTCCATCGCGTCGGCCATCATCATGCAGATCTCGGCATCGGCCGCGACCGAAGCCGTCCCGACCGTGTCGGCGTCGAACTGCATGAACTGGCGGAAGCGGCCCGGGCCGGGCTTCTCGTTGCGGAACACCCAGCCGCAGCGATAGCTGCGATAGGGCTTCGGCAGGGTCGTCCAGTTCTCGGCGGCATAGCGGGCGAGCGGCGCGGTCAGGTCGTAGCGCAGAGAGAGCCACTGCTCGTCGTCGTCCTGCAACGAGAAGACACCCTCGTTGGGACGGTCCTGGTCGGGCAGGAACTTGCCGAGCGCATCGGTGTATTCGACCAGCGGCGTCTCCACCGCCTCGAAGCCGTAGATCTCGTAGACCTTACGGATCGCAGCGAGCATCGCCTCGGTGGCGGCGACGTCGCCGGGACCGCGATCGACGAAGCCACGGGCCTTGCGCGCCTTCAGTTTCGTCTCGGACGCCATGCTGCCACCTTTCGAACCGTACCCCGGACAACGAGAGCCCGCGGTCGAGGGCGGGCAGGAGGTTCCTAGACCGGTTCTTTCCGGGCGACAAGCGCCGCGCGCCGCCGAGCCGCCGCGGATCCCCGCGGCGAGCGCATACGCACGGTCACGACGCTTGCAAAACAGAGCCGGCTCGACGAATACTCCCCCACAATTCCGCCATGCTGTCCCACCATCAAGCGCGCGGCCGCTCGCCCGATGCGGCAGTCCCCGAATGACGCCGCGCCTCGCGCCGCCGATCGAGAAGCGATCTCGCCCATGGAGCCCGCCATTCCGGCCCCCTCTCTCCCGTCGACCGCCCCGGTGCTCTCGATCGTCGTTCCGACCTTCAAGGAGAGCGCCAACGTTCCGGAACTGGTCCGGCGTCTGACCCGGGTGCTCGACGGCGTGGCCTGGGAGGTGATCTTCGTCGACGACGACAGCCCGGACGGCACCTCCGAGGTGGCCAAGGCGATCGCGGCGGAGAATCCGCGGGTCCGCTGTCTGCGCCGGGTCGGACGACGCGGTCTCGCCGGCGCCTGCATCGAGGGCATCCTGTCGAGCGCCGCGCCGATCGTCGCGGTGATGGACGCCGACCTCCAGCACGACGAGACGATCCTGCCGACCATGCTCGGCAAGATCGAAGAGGGCGCCGACCTCGTCGTCGGCAGCCGCTACGTCGAGGGTGGATCGTCGACCGTCGGTCTCTCCAAGATCCGCCAATGGGGCAGCGAGACGGCGACCGGGCTCGCCCGGCGCTTCCTCAACATCGACTTCGGCGATCCGATGTCGGGCTTCTTCATGATCCGCCGCGAGCGGGTCGAGGCGATCGCCGGCTCGCTGTCGCGCGAGGGCTTCAAGATCCTGCTCGACATCGTCGCCTCCTCGCCGGAGAAGCTGAAGACGGTCGAAGTGCCGTTCACCTTCCGCGAGCGGCTGGCCGGCGAATCGAAGCTCGACAGCCTGGTCACCGCCGAATATCTCGGCCTTCTGTTCTCCAAGCTCTCCGGCGGGCTGGTGCCGGTGCGCTTCCTGATGTTCCTTGCGGTCGGCGCCTCGGGCATCGTCGTCCACATGGGTGCGCTGAAGGTCGCCTTCCACGGGCTGGCGCTGCGCTTCTCCTGGGCCGAGTTCGTCGCCACGATGGTGGCGATGACCTGGAACTTCGTGCTCAACAACCAGCTCACCTATCGCGACCGGCGGCTGAAGGGCTTCGCCTTCCTGGTCGGCCTGTTCACCTTCTACGTGGTCTGCTCGCTCGGCACGCTGGCCAACGTCGGTGTGGCGAGCTGGCTGTTCGAGCTGCACACGGGCCTGTGGGTGGCCGGCATCGCCGGTGCGGTGATGAGCTCGGTGTTCAACTACGCCGCCTCCTCGGTGCTGACGTGGCGCAAATGAGCGGGTCCGGACCGGGCCAGCCGGCGCGCCGGCTGGTCCTGGTCCTCGCCGGGTTGACCGCGATCCGTCTGGTGGTCGCCGCGACGGCCGGGCTCGCCGAGGACGAGAGCTACTACCGGCTCTGGTCCTTCGGTCTTGCCGGCGGCTACTACGACCACGCGCCGATGGTCGCTTTCTTGATCCGGGCGGGACGGGCGATCGCCGGGGACGACCCGCTCGGCATCCGTCTCTTCGGACCGATCGCGACCTTCCTCGGCTCGCTCCTCCTGTGGCGGACGGTGGCGCTCGCCGAAGGCCGGGCCGTCGCCGACCGGGCGACCCTGTTCCTCAACGCGACGCTGCTGATCGGTGCCGGATCGGTGATCATCACCCCGGACACACCGTCGGTGCTGTTCTGGGGGGCGACCGTCTGGGCGCTCGCCGAACTCTCCCGGTCGCGCGATCCGAGATGGTGGTTCGCCGTCGGCATCGCCGCCGGACTGGGCCTCGCCTCGAAATATTCGGTGCTGTTCCTCGGCCTCGGGATCGTCGTCTGGCTGGTCTCCTCAAGCGAGGCGCGCCGGTGGTTCTCCGACTGGCGGCTGTGGGCGGGCGGGGCGATCGCGCTGGCGCTGTTCTCCCCGGTCGTCGCCTGGAACGCCTCCCACGAGTGGATCTCGTTTGCCAAACAGTTCGGGCGGACCGTGCCGCACGGCTTCCGGCCGGAGAAATTCGCCGAATTCCTCGGCGTCCAATGGCTGCTCATCGGTCTGCCGCTCGCCCCGCTGGTGGTCGCCGGGATCGGGCGCGGCCTCGGGGCGATGCGCGACGGCGACGCGTTGCGCGGCCTGCCGATCGCCACCTCGCTGCCGTTCGTCCTCTATCTCGGCTTCCACTCGTTCCACGGCGGCATCGAGGGCAACTGGCCGGCACCGCTCTACGGAGCGGCGGCGTGGCTGGCGGCGACCGCCTCGTTCGACGCCGTCGCCTGGCGGCAGAGGCTGGCGCGATGGGTGATGCCGTTCGGCTTCGGGCTGACCGGGCTGGTCTATCTGCACGCCACGCTGCCGATCCTGGTGCTGCCGCCGGAGCGCGACCCGACGGCGCAGATGCGCGGCTGGGACGCGTTCGCGGTCGAAGTGGCGAAACGGCGCGACGCTGTCGGGGCCGGCTGGATCGCCGTGCCGAACTTCGGGATGACCGGGCAGTTCGCCTACCGGCTGGGCAGCGGCGCGGTGCGTCAGATCGGCGAGCCGCGACGCTGGGCGAACCTGCCGCCGCTCGATCCGGCACCGACGGAGCGGCCGGCGCTGTGGGTGGTGCGCACCGCCCGCGACAGGACCGCGACGATGCTCGCCGGCCGGTTCCGGTCGATCGAGCCGCTGGGGACGATCGAACGGCGCTCGGGCGGCCGGGTGGTCGACACCTATGCGCTCTACCGGCTCGACGGGGCGATCGGCGACCCGACCGACTGATCCCGGCTCACGGCACCACCCAGCGCTTCAGGAAGAACAGGCTGCGGTCGTAGGCCCGATCGGCGGCGGCCTTGTTCCATCGCCGCGACGACGGTTCGGAGGCGAAACCGGACAGCGTGTCGGGATAGACGAAGGCCTCGAACACCCGGCCGGAGCCGATCATCCGCTTCTCCAGCAGATCGACCGCACCGGCGGTGCGCGGATCGTCCTCGACCCAGTGGAACTGCACGGGGATCTTCAGTTCACCGGCCCGGGCCGGCGACGGCGGGCTCGGATAATAGGCGACGGCGGCCTTCGCCCGATTGCCGAGGAAGGCGAACTGCAGCGCGAAGGATCCGCCCCAGACGAAGCCGAGGACGCCCATCGCGCCGGTGCAGTCGGACTGACGCAGCAGCAGATCGGAGGCGGCGTCGAGCACCTGCATGACCTCGCCGGGCGCGGTGCGGGCGAGGATGTTCTGGCCCTCGTCGGAGTTCTCGTCGGTCAGCGTGTAGGGCGACAGGAGGTCCGGCAGCATGACGACGAAGCCGTCGAGGGCGAAACGCCGGGCGAGACCGCGGAAGAACGGGGTGACGCCGCGCTGATCGGCGACCAGCAGCAGCCCGGGCCGTCTGCCGGGCGCCCTGAGGCGGACGACGTTGCCCTTGTAGACCTGCCGACGGGCCTGGAAGGTGACCGTCTCGGTGGTCAGACGCGGATCGTTGGCCTCTGCCTCCTGCGCCCGGACGGGCCCGGGCAGCAGCGGGACGAGCGCCAGCGAGCCGGCCGTGGCGAGAAACCGGCGGCGGTCGGAGACGACGGGTCCGGGACGAGCGGGATCGAAGACGGACATCGGGACGGTTCGGCTCTCCTGTCGGCGGTCGGCCGTGCCCCGGCCGCTCCGCCCTGCCCCGGCGGCGAGTCGGCGCCGGACGACGTCACTATGGCGAAGAGCCGGCCGGAAGACAAAGCACGAGGGGAGGAGGACGCCGCCGCGCGGCGTTCAGCGGGGCCGGACGAAACGGGCCCGTTCGGCGGCCACCTCGGCGGCGACGGCGCAACCGTCGACGTGGTCGTCGACCAGTCCCATCGCCTGCATGAAGGCGTGGCAGGTGGTCGGACCGACGAAGGCCCAGCCGCGTCGGCGCAGCTCCTTCGAGAGCGCCGTCGATTCGGGCGTCGAAGCGACGATGTCGGAGAGACGGAGGTGCGCCGGCCGTTTCGCCGGATCCGGCTCGAAGCGCCAGACGAAGCGGGCGAACGAGCCCTCCTTCTCGACCAGATCGAGGAAGCGGCGGGCGTTGCCGATCACCGCCTCGATCTTGCCGGCATGGCGGACGATGCCGGCATCGGCGAGAAGGCGTCGACGATCCGCGTCGTCGAACCGAACGATCCGCTCGGCGTCGAAGTCGGCGAAGGCACGGCGGAAGTTCTCGCGTTTCCTGAGGATGGTCAGCCAGGAGAGGCCGGACTGGAACCCTTCGAGGCAGAGCTTCTCGAACAGCCGCCGATCGTCGGCGACCGGGCGGCCCCATTCGGTGTCGTGATAGGCGACGTAGAGCGGATCGGCTCCCGCCCAGGCGCAACGGATCCGTCCGTCTTCGCCGCGGCGCAGCCCGTCGGCGAGCCCCACCGCGTGCCCGTCGGTATCCGTCGCCATCGCGCTCCTCCTCGAATCGAGATCCTCGACCGAGGTTAACCAGACGCGAACAAAAAGGAAACACCGACCCCTGCCGAAAAGGCCGGATCAGGCGAAGAGAGCGTCGATGTCGTCCTGAGAGGCGATGCCGCCGTCGGTTTCGAGAGACGGCCCGTTGAGCAGGGCCTGATCACCCAGACGATGTTCGAGTTCGACCTCGATCTCGCGGAAGCTGTCGACGCCGCCCCAGATGTCCATCATCTTGACGATGCGCTCTTCGACGAAGCGCAGGGTGTTGACCACCTTGGTGATGCGCTGGCCGGTGACGTCCTGGAAGTTGCAGGCTTCGAAGATCTGGACGATCTGATCCTGGATGTCGGAGGCGAGCGAGCGGTCGTGGCCGGTCAGGCGGGCGGCGAGATCGCCGGCCTTCTCGTCGATGTGTTCGGCGGCGGCGAGGATGGTCTCGGTGGCGTTCTCGGTGCCGTCGACGACGGCGTCGAGTTCGTTGCTGACCCGCGACAGCTCCTGGCCGTTGCAACCGGAGACGTGCAGCGTTGCGATCTCGCGCTTGGTCCGGTTGATCGCCTCGTAGATGGCGTCCATCTCGGCCTTGATGCGCTGGGCCTCGTGCTTGTCGTGGCGCAGCTGCTCGAGTGCCTTCTCGCTCAACTCCTGGGTCGGCTGGATCAGCTCGCGCAGAGACCGGACTTCGCGCACCAACTCACGATGACGCTCTTCCGACCGATCGCCGGAAACAGCGTTGGAGTTCCCGGCCAGAGATTCGATACGGAATACCTTCCTGCTGGTGGCCATGAGCCCCTGCCTCTGCGACGAATTGTCTGTTCCGGCCATGATCGACCGGGTGTCCTTAAAGAATCGTTCAAGCGAGAGCGGCCGTGGAACCGCGTCACGAAAACGCGGCGGGCGTGAACCTTTCGTCAACCATGACGAAATCTTTCCGGGCACCGTCCCGATTCGAGCGGCTCCGTTCACTCTTCGCTGACCATGGGCGGGCAGGCTCCTCGTCAGCCAACACCCGGATGCGTCGATCGGCCACCGCCGTCGCCCGCGTCCGGAACCACGATCGGACCCGAGGCCATGTCGCGTTTCCTCGCCGTCTCCATCGCCGTCCTCGCCACGGCGACCGCCGTCTCCTCGGCACGGGCCGACGACCGCTACGTCGAGCGGCCGCCCGTGGTGCTGTCGCCGAACGTCGCCGAACCCTGGACCGTGCAGTTGCGGCCGAGCTACCGGGACGTGACCGGTCCGGTGGTCTATGCGCCCACCCGTTCGAGCGTCCGCTTCTCGGCGTCGCCGGCGGTGGCGCCGGCGGTCCCGGTGCGCCAGGCGGCACTCGCCCCGGCGGCCGACGAAGAAGCGGTCGATCCGCGCTTCCTGCCCGCCGACGTCGACTACCGCTCGTCGCACGCGCCGGGGACCATCGTCGTCGACACGCCGTCGCGCTACCTCTATCTGGTCGAGGCGAACGGCAAGGCCCGGCGCTACGGAATCGGCGTCGGCCGGCCCGGCTTCCAGTGGGCCGGCGTCCACACGGTGACCCGCAAGGCGGAATGGCCGGACTGGACGCCGCCGGCAGCGATGCTGAAGCGCAAGCCGGACCTGCCGCGCCACATGGAGGGCGGGCCGGACAATCCGCTCGGCGCCCGTGCGCTCTATCTCGGATCGACCGAATACCGCATCCACGGATCGAACGAGCCGTGGACGATCGGCAAGGCGGTGTCTTCCGGCTGCATCCGCATGCGCAACGAAGACGTCACCGATCTCTATCGGCGGGTGCCGGTCGGAACCAAGGTGATCGTCCTCTGACCGACCGGCGTCGCCGACGCCGGCCCGACGTCCTTCCCGCATTCCTCCCCCCCCTGGAGGACGGTCCCCCCGGACGGAGCCGATCCGACCTCGGCTCCGTCCGGGAGCGCGCCGCCACCGCCGATGGGGCGATCAGTCGACGACGGCGCGCCGGTAGAGGTGCCAGGAGGCGTGGCCGAGCCAGGGCAGCACCACCAGCAGCCCGAGGAACATCGGCAGGATGGCGACCAGCAGCATGGTGGCGACGAACACCCCCCAACCGAGCATCACCATCGGCGAGGCGACGACCACCCGGATCGAGGTGATCATCGCGGTGACCACGTCGCGGTCGCGATCGACCAACAACGGGTAGGACACCACCGAGATCGAGAAGATCAGCGTGGCGATCACCGCACCGATCAGATTGCCGGTCATCAGGAAGGCGACCCCGCGCGGCGTCGAGACGATCATCGAGACGACGTCGTCGAGAGCGACCGGCCGCGGCCCGAAGAACAGCGCCCAGACGAAGCCGGCGGCATAGACCCAGACGATCAGCCCGAACACCGAGACCAGCGCCATGTGCGCGATCTCGCGTCGCGCGTGTCCGGGAAGCCGCCCGACCAGCGAAGCGACGTCGACCGGCTCGCCCTGTTCGATCCGGCGGCTCGCCTCGTAGAGGCCGACCGCGGCGAAGGGCGCGATCAGCGCGAAGCCGGCGGCGAGCGGATAGACCAGGAACATCAGATCGGACGCCGCCGCCGCCCACAGCAACAGATTGCCGCCGAGCACGTAGACGGCACCGAGCAGCAGACCGAAGGTCGGGGCGGCACGGAAGTCGCGCAGACCGGCGGCGAGAGCGGCGGAGATGTCGTCGGCCCCGACGGCGCGGACCGCGGGGTCGGCGAGTTGAGCGGCGCGCGGACTGGAATCCACCGCGAGATGGGTCATGGCGGCACTCTCCGGTTCGGCCCGTCCGGTTCGACGGGCCCGTAATGCGACAGATTGCCACACCACACCCCGACTTCAATCGATTTGAAGACGAGGTGCGAAAAATTCCGCCGAGTGACCCGCCCGCGCGATCGACATGAGAATTGGACGTAGAACGATTACAGAGTGCGCCGGCCGTGCGAAGAACGCGCGTCGAACGGCCTTCGGCGATCGGGAAACGGCGGCGGTGCGAGGGCGGCTCATCACCGCGTGCGCCGCAGCGGATCACCGAAATTACCAGTAGGCGTCACCGGCCGCCTCGGCTAGAGAGAAACACGGATCCTTTCCCGTCGACCCACCGGAGTGACCTCATGAAGACTGTCGTCGTTCTCGCCGTGCTCGGTTTCGTGGCCGCCGCCGGCACCGCCTCCGCCGCCGATCTCGCCGCCGGCGAGAAGTCCTTCGCCAAGTGCAAGATCTGCCACAAGATCGGCGAAGGCGCGACCAACATGGTCGGACCGGTGCTGAACGGGATCATCGGCCGCACCGCGGGGACCTACGAAGGCTTCAAGGGCTACGGCGAACCGCTGAAGAAGCTCGGCACCGACGGTCTGGTGTGGGACGAGGCCAAGCTCAAGGAATACGTCCGCGACCCGAAGACCTTCAATCCGGGCACCAAGATGGCCTTCGCCGGCATCAAGGACGACGCCGAACTCGACAACGTCGTCGCCTACGTCGCCCAGTTCGGAGCCGACGGCAAGAAGAAGTGACCGGTAGGCGTGCGATCCGTTCCGCGGATCGCGCCCGTCGTTCCCGAGAGCCCCGCCCTTCCGGACGGGGCTCTCGTCGTTTCGCGGACCGGAATGGAACGGCCCGCATCCCGATTCGATCGCCGAATGCGGAAAATCCCTCTGCGGCGGTATGGTCATTCTGCCGAAAAACCCCTGTGACCGGCGGATTCCTCGGCTTCCGCGCAGGATTTTTCCCCCTCACGCCGATTTGACGCCCCCCGACGGCTCCGTCTATGGTCCCGCCACGGCCTCTCCCGAGGCGGTGCAGGGCTCGACACGAGATCGTGGAACGGCCCGGAAGACCGGCCGCTTCTCGCTTCTGCGCTCCGGTCTCGTCCGCGAGCGAAACTCATTCGCGACAGAGGACCGCCGACCGATCATGCCGCCCGTCGCCAAACGCCTCCGCGTGGGGCTGTTCGTCACCTGTCTCGTCGATCTCTTCCGCCCGACGGTCGGCTTCGCCGCCGTCAAACTGCTCGAGGACGCCGGGTGCGTCGTCGAGGTGCCGGAGGGGCAGACCTGCTGCGGCCAGCCCGCCTACAACAACGGCGACGTGGCCGATGCGAAGAAGCTGGCGCAGAACGTGATCGCCACCTTCGAGGGCTTCGACCGGGTGGTGGTGCCGTCCGGCTCCTGCGCCGGGATGATCGTGCGCCACTATCCGACGCTGTTCGAGGCGTCCGATCCGTGGCGCCGGCGGGCCGAAGCGCTCGCCGCCAAGACCCACGAGCTGGTGTCGTTCCTGACCGACGTGCTCGGGGTGGAGACCACCGGCGCCAAGTATTCCGGCACCGTCACCTATCACGACAGCTGCTCGGGCCTCAGGGAACTCGGGATCCGCGAGCAGCCGCGCAAGCTCTTGAAGGCGACCGGCGCCGAGATCGTCGAGATGAAGGATTCCGACGTCTGCTGCGGCTTCGGCGGCACCTTCTCGGTGAAGTATCCGGAGATCTCGGGCACCATCGTCGACAAGAAGGCGGTGACCATCGAGGCGAGCGGGGCGGAGACCCTGGTCGCCGGCGATCTCGGTTGCCTCGTCAACATGGCCGGGCGCCTGTCGCGGCGCGGCGCCAGGACCAGAGTGCGGCACGTCGCCGAGATCCTCGCCGGCATGGCCGACGGACCGGCGATCGGCGAGACCCGGGGAGGCAGGAAATGAAGATCACCTCTCCCGATTTCGAGCGCAAGGCGAGCAAGGCGCTGCACGACCCGATGCTCCAGAAGGCCCTCTCCAACATCGAGAAGGGCTTCATCGCCAAGCGGATCAAGGCGGCCGCCGCGCTGCCGGAGTTCGACGACCTGCGCGACCGGGCCCGCGACATCAAGAACCACACGCTCGAACGGCTCGACCTCTATCTCGAAGCCTTCGAACGGCGGGTCCAGGCGGCGGGCGGCGAAGTCCACTGGGCGGAGACCCCGGACGACGCCCGCGCGATCATCGCCGACATCTGCAAGCGCGTCGGCGCCCGGACGGTGACCAAGGGCAAGAGCATGATCTCCGAGGAGATCGCGCTCAACGAGCACCTGGAGAGCCTCGGACTCGAGCCGGTCGAGACCGATCTCGGCGAATACATCGTCCAGATCCGCGGCGAATATCCGAGCCACATCATCGCCCCGGCGGTGCATCTGACCAAGGAGCAGGTCGCCGACGACTTCCGCCGGGTGCACGGTCACCTCGACGCGAAGCGCGATCTGACCGAGCCGACCACCCTGCTCGGCGAAGCCCGCACCGTGCTGCGCGAGAAGTTCATCGCCGCCGACGTCGGGATCACCGGCGCCAACTTCCTGGTCGCCGAGACCGGATCGGTGGTGCTGGTCACCAACGAGGGCAACGGCGATCTGACCCAGACGCTGCCCAAGGCGACGATCGTGCTGGCGACCCCGGAGAAGGTGGTGCCGACGCTCGAGGACGTCGACACGATGCTGCGCCTGCTCGCCCGTTCGGCGACCGGTCAGGACCTGTCGGTCTACACGACCTTCGCCACCGGCGCGAAGCGGCCGGGCGATCCCGACGGGCCGGCCGAGTTCCACGTGGTGCTGCTCGACAACGGCCGCACCGCGATGCTCGGCACCGAGTTCCAGGACATGCTGCGCTGCATCCGCTGCGGCACCTGCATCAACCACTGCCCGGTCTATCACGTGCTCGGCGGCCACGCCTACGGATGGGTCTATCCCGGCCCGATGGGCGCGGTGCTGACCCCGACCCTGGTCGGCATCGACAAGGCGGGGCATCTGCCCAACGCCTCGAGCTTCTGCGGGCGGTGCGAGGACGTCTGCCCGATGCGGATTCCGCTGCCACGGATGATGCGGGCCTGGCGCAACCGCGAGTTCGAGCGGGCGCTCAATCCGGCGGTCACCCGGTTCGGCCTCCGGGCCTGGGCCTTCCTCGCGGCGCGGCCGCAGATCTACCACAAGATCAACCGGATCGCGTCGCTGGTGCTGTCCGGGCTGGCGGCCGGGCGCGGCCGGATCCGCAAGCTGCCCTTCGCCGGTTCGTGGACCTCGGTGCGCGACATGCCGGCGCCGGAAGGCGGCACCTTCCAGGAGCTGTGGAAGGAACGGCGCGCCGCGTCGACGACCGAATCCTCGAAAGCGCACTGAACCGGGACGGAACCGATGACCGCTCGCGACGCCATTCTCTCCCGGATCCGCCGTCAGATCGGTGCTTCGGCGCTCGACGACGGCACCCGCCGCGCCGAGGTCGTGGCGCGGCTGCGCGACCATCCGAAGGGCCTGATCCCGGCCCGCGGCCATCTGCCGGGGCCGGCGCGGCTCGACCTGTTCCAGACGATCGCCGAGACCTATTCGCCGTGCCGGGGGCGATCGCGGACTACCTGCGCGCGAAGAACCTGCCGCGGACGGTCCGTCGAGGCACCGATCCGCGACTGGCCGGTTTGCCCGTCGCCGAGAAGGAACCGCAGCTGACGGTCCAGGTCGGTCCGTCCGACGGCACCGATCCGGTCGGCCTCGGCCATGCCTTCGCGGCGGTCGCCGAATCCGGCACCATCGTGATGACCTCGGGACCGGACAACCCGACCACCCTCGGCTTCCTGCCGGAGCATCATCTGGTGGTGATCCGGGCCGAGGATCTGGTCGCCGACTACGAGACCGTGTGGGACCGGCTTCGTGCCGTCCACGGCGAGGCGACGCTGCCGAGGAACGTCAATCTGGTCACCGGCCCGTCGCGCTCCGGCGACATCGAGCAGACCATCCTGCTCGGCGCCCACGGACCGCGCTCACTGCATCTGATCGTCGTCGGCGAACCGACCGACGAGGCCTGACGATCGGCCGACCACCCGTCCGCAGCGACCGAACGCGCCCGCCCTCCCGGCGGGCGTCGTCGTTCCGGGAAGCGTGGCGGGCGTCCATCAGTTCCTCTGATCGAATCGTTCAGAAGGTTTCACTTTCCTCGGCCCCGATATTTCGTTCCACTGCGGAGATCCGTCGGCGCTCGCGCCCCGGCGCTCGCCCCTCCCGCCGAGGCCACCCGCGTCCCATGTCGACGACCCCCGTCTCCGCCGCCGATCCCGTCGCCCCCGAGCCGGCCGCCGCGATCCGTTCGCCGCGGCGCGGCGAAGGCCGGTTCGGCCCGGCGGAGGTCGGGCTCTATGCGGTCACCGTCTTCGCCTGGTCGACCAGCTGGATCGCGATGAAGGCGCAGATCGGCATGGTCGAGCCGGAGGTGTCGCTGCTCTGGCGCTTCCTGATCGCGGCGGCGAGCATGTGGCTGCTGGCGGCGGGGCGGGGCGAACGGCTGCGCACGACGTTCGCCGAACAGGGGAAGTTCGCCCTGCTCGGGCTGTTCCTGTTCTCGACCAACTTCGCGCTGTTCTACCACGGCGCCTCGCGGCTGCCGTCGGGACTGTTGTCGGTGGTGTTCTCGCTCGCCGCGGTCGGCAATCTGCTGCTCGGGCGGGTGCTGTTCCGCCAACCGATCTCGGCCCGCGTGGCGTTCGGCGCGCTCTGCGGCTTCCTCGGGGTCGCCGCGATGTTCCGGCCGCAGCTCGCCGGGGCGGATCTTACCGGCGAGGCGGCGGTCGGCCTCGCGCTGTGCTGCCTCGGCACCCTCTCCTTCTGCTCGGGCAACATGGTGTCGAGCCGCCTGCAACTGGCCGGGGTGCCGGTGTTGGCGGCCTCGGCCTGGGGGATGACCTGGGGCTGCGGTCTGCTCGGCCTCTACATCGCCGTTCGGGGGCTGCCGCTCGTCTTCGATCCCGCACCGCTCTACGTCGGGTCGCTGCTGTGGCTGGCGCTGGTCGCCTCGGTCGCGGCGTTCTGGGCCTATCTGACCCTGCTCGGGCGAATCGGGGCGGCGCGGGCCGGCTACGCGACGGTGATGTTCCCGGTGTTCGCGCTGGCGATCTCGACGGTCCTGGAAGGCTACGTCTGGACGGTCTCGGCGGCGATCGGGCTGGGACTGGTCCTCGTCGGCAATCTCTTCGTGTTGCGGCGTTGAGACACCCGCGGAAAACGGCGGGTCACTCGCATTCTAGAGACGACGTTCACGGCTCGTAAGGACTTGGGCGCCAGACTCCGCACGAGGTCACACAGGAGTGCTCGAGATGTCCGTCCAAGTGACCGCTCGGCCGCCGCCCCGGCTGCCGATCCGTCAGAGCCGGCGTCACGGAAACGAGGCGCAACACCGCGAAGGGGGCCACCACTCGCCGGCCCTCAGCTGGCGCGAAACACTCGCGCTGGTCGTCGAAGGCATCGCAGGCGGTGCCCTGGTTCTCGGGGTGCTTCTGCTCATCTATCTCGTCGGCAGTCCGACGTCGATGTTCGATCGGATGTTCGATCCGAAGGCGAGAATGAGCGACGGCACCGAACCCGCTCCGCCGCCGCGCCACACGACGCTCTACACCAACTACGGCAACGGAAAGCTGCTGGTGCGGGAGATCGATGCGGAAAGCGTGCGGATCCGTGGGACGATCTCCAAACAGGACGCCGACATCGCGATGAACATGTATCGCGACCCGCGGCGCATGGGGATCGATCCGAACGCCGACGCCACGGCGCGGCTCAACGCCTTCTCCAACACCTTCAAATGAGGATGCGGCCGTCGCGCTGAAGTGCGGCGGCACGATCCGAGAGGTTGCCGAGCGCGGCGACGATCTCGGCGATCAGGACGGTGGCGACCTCGGTCGACCGCCCACGCGGCTTCAGAATGCCGATCTCGACCGGCGGCAGACGCGGGAAGCCTTCGGCCTCGCCGAGCACCCGCATGCCCGGGCGGAGCGCCGATTCCGGCAGCACCGACACCGCCAACCCGGCGAGCACCGCGGCTCCGACCGCACTCGAGTTCCAACTCACGTAGAGCAGACGATGGCTGCGGCCGGCGGCTTCCAGCGCGTCGAGCGCCGCCCGACGCCAGTCGCAGGTCGGCCGCCCGAGCGCCAGCGGCAGCGGCTCGATCGCGTGGGTCGCGTGACCGCGGCCGGTCACCCAGAGCAGCGGCTCGCGCCGGATCACTTCGGCCGCACCCTTCTCGCGCACATGGGTGACGATCGCCACGTCGAGGTCGCCGGCCTCGATCGCCTCGACCAGATTGGGCGTCGGCGCACAGACCACCGTCACTTCGGCCCGCGGGTTCGACGACGAGAAGCGGGCCATGATCTCCGGCAGGAAGCGGTCGGCGTATTCGTCGGGCGTGCCGAGGCGGACGCGGCCGGTCAGCGCGGCGTCGCCGAACAACGCCAGCGTCTCGTCGTTCAGCCGCAGCAGCCGGCGGGCATGGGCGAGCAGACGTTCGCCGTCTTCGCTGAGGCGGGACTGGCGGCCGTCGCGCAGGAAGATCGGCTTGCCCACCCGCTCCTCGAGCCGGCGCATCTGCATCGACACCGCCGACTGGGTCTTGGCCACAGCATCGGCGGCGCGGGTGAAACTGCCGGTGTCGACGATCGCCACGAAGGTCCGCAGCTGGTCGAGATCGAGCGTGGCGGGCACGGCGCACCTCATCAAAATTCTTGAAGCACGAGATTAAAAACATTCGTTGGATCGATCAATCGAGACGGCGCATGGTTCGCTCGTCCCGACCAACCCCCGAACCTCGCCGAGAACTCGTCCCGAGTCTCGCGGAGGTTCGTCGCGTCCGGTCTCCCTCGTTCAGGAGGATCTTCCGATGTCGCCGTTCACGACCCGCTTCTTCGCCGTCTCCGCACCCGCCACCGGGTCCGTGACGAAGCGCATCGTGAACGCGATCGCTTCGGCCTGGCGTGCCCATCGCAATCGGCGCGAAGTGCGGCTGTTGCTCGAGTTCGACGACCGTGCGCTGCGCGACATCGGCCTCACCCGGTGCGACGTCGGCGCGGCGCTCTCGGCGGGGCCGTTCGAAGACCCCTCCCGTCGCCTCGTCGTGCTGGCGGTCGAGCGACGTGCCGGCCGGATGATGCAGGCACGCGAACGTCTGCTGGCGATCCGCTCGAAGGCGGTCGAGCCGCTGCGCCGCTTCGCCTTCCCCGTCGGCCGGACCGACTGAGGCTCCGACCGACGGCGGCCCTCACCCGCCGTCGCCGCCACCCGCCGTGCCGCGGGTGGCGGCTTCGGCGAAGAAGCGATCGAACATCGCCTCGAAGGCCCGCGCCTGCTCGGCGCCGGCGTCGCGGCCGGCGGCGAACAGCCGTTCGACGGTGACGCCGGGCGGCGGCGGCGCGTCCGCCGGCTCGTCCTCCGGCGGACCGCCGTTGTTGAAGCCGCGGACGAACTCGCCGAGGATGTCGCCGAACGGATTGCCCGGCCCGAACGGGTTGGGCGTGCCCTTCAGCGTGTCGAGGACGAGGCGCGAGGTCGCCGGACCGACGGTGTCGTCGAGCACTTCGCCGAGGCTCGGCGCGGCCCGCGGCTTCGGCTCGAACAGCGGCGCCAGCGCCTCGGTCAGCGGATTGGCCCGGAGCCCGGCGGCGAAGTTGGCCATCACCGCCTCACCGGCCAGCGGCGCGACGATCTCCAGGGTGCGCTTGTCGAGGCCGCTGGTCTCGGCGACCCGATCGATCACCATCCGGGTGAGTTCGCGCGAGCCGAACAGGCGGCCGATCGCCTCGCCTCCGGGGAAGGCGGCGGCGAAATCCGGCTTCGGCCGGACGAATCCCATCATCTCGGCGAGGCCGCGCGGGTCGGCGGCGCGGCGGCGCATCGCGGCGGCGAGCGCCGGCGCGAGGGCCTCGATCGCGGTTCCCGCCCGCTCCGGCGAAACCCCGAAGGCGGTCGCCGCCTCGGCGATCTTTCCGAAATCGGCGAATCGGCGCAGCAGTCCGGCGGGATCGAGCATGGCGTTCTCTCCTGGGGCGATGCAACGCGAACGATCATCCGCCGAGGACGGTTCGACGTCAAATCGTCACCGCGACTTCACGGAAACGCGCAAAACGTTGAACGGCGTCGAACGATCCGTCGAGGATTTCGCGTTTGTCGCCCCCTTCGGGCCTCGCTATGGTGCCCGACCCGAGGCACGAGGACGACGAAATGGCACGCGACACGACCGACGACCGCCCGATCGAGGGCATCGGCGAACTGGTCGACTGGATCGCCGCCGGTGCCAAACCGGCGGACCGTCACCTCATCGGCACCGAACACGAGAAGTTCCTCTATCGCCTCGCCGACCACACCCCGGTCGGCTGGGAGGGCGGGGCCGGGATCGGCGCGATCCTCGACCGGCTCGGCGAGCGCCTGGGCTGGGAGCCGATCCGCGACGGCGAGGCGATCATCGGCCTTTCCGATCCGTCGGGCGGCGGCGCGATCAGCCTGGAACCGGGCGGTCAGTTCGAGCTCTCCGGGGCACCGCTTCCCGACCTGCACGCCACCGCGGCGGAGTTCTCCGCCCATCTCGCCGACCTCGCGGCGATCACCGGGCCACTCGGCATCGGCTTCGCCGGGCTCGGCCTGTCGCCGAAATGGCGGTTCGACGAGACGCCGCGGATGCCGAAGTCGCGCTACCGGATCATGTCGGCCTACATGCCGAAGGTCGGCACTCGCGGCCTCGACATGATGTTCCGCACCTCGACGGTGCAGGTGAATCTCGACTTCTCGTCGGAAGCCGACATGGCGGCGAAGATGCGGGTCGGCCTCGCCCTGCAGCCGGTCGCCACCGCGCTGTTCTCCGCTTCGCCGTTCCTCGACGGGCGGCCGACCGGGTATCTCTCGACCCGCTCGGAGATCTGGCGCGACACCGACCGCGACCGGACCGGCATGCTGCCGATCGCCTTCGCCCCCGACTTCGGCTATCGCGCCTACGTCGATTGGGCGCTCGACGTGCCGATGTACTTCGTCAAGCGCGGCGACACCTATCACGACGTCGCCGGCACCCCGTTCCGCGCCTTCCTCGACGGACGCCTCGCCGACCGCCTGCCCGGCGTCGTCCCGGCGATCGGCGACTGGGTCAACCATCTCGGCACGCTGTTCCCGGAGGTCCGGCTGAAGCGCTACCTCGAGATGCGCGGCGCCGACATGGGACCGGGGGCCCATGTTCCGGCGCTGCCGGCGCTGTGGGTCGGCCTGTTCGCAGGCCCCGACACGCTCGACGCCGCCTCGCGGCTGGTCGCCGACTGGAGCGAGGCGGAGCGCGAGACACTGAGGGCCGAGGTGCCGAGAACCGCTCTCGCCACCCGGTTCCGGGCCGGCACGGTCGGCGATCTCGCCCGCGAGATGCTGGCGATCGCCCGCGCCGGGCTCGCCGCACGCGGCATCGTCGATCCGGAAACCGGGCGCGACGAGACCGTCCACCTCGAGGTGCTCGACGAGATCGTCGCCTCCGGCCGGACGCTCGCCGAGCGGCTGCTCGCCGACTTCGCGAAGGGCGGGACGGTCGACGTCGACGGCGTGCTCGACGCGACGCGGCTCTGATCTCCGGCGATCCGAATCCGGCTCCGGAAATTCTTTCGCCGGCTCACCAGTCGCCGATCGCCGCCTGGACCACCGCCAGGGCGGCGACCGCGGCGGTATCGGCACGCAGGATACGGGGGCCGAGCGGGATCGCCGTGACGAAGGGTTTCGAATGCAGGAGCGCCCGCTCCTCGCGCGAGAAGCCGCCCTCCGGCCCGATCAGCACGGCGAGCGGGCCACGCTCCAGGCCGGCCAGGATCGGCAGCGGGTTGGAGCCGGCCGCGGTCTCGTCGCAGAACAGGATGCGGCGGCCGGCGTCGTGGACGTGCCAAGTGTCGAGCAGACGGTCGAGATCGGCGGGCTCGGCGACCTCCGGCACGGCGAGCAGGCCGCACTGCTCGGCGGCCTCGACGACGTTGGCCTGCATCCGCTCGAGGTTGACCCGGGTCACCTGGGTGTGACGGGTGAGCACCGGACGCAGCCGGCCGACCCCCATCTCCACCGCCTTCTGCACCATGTAGTCGAGCCGGGCGTGCTTCAGCGGCGCGAACAGCCAGTCGAGATCGCAGAGCGGCACCTGCGCCCGGGTCGCCTCGACCACCACCAGGCGGGCGGCGCGGCGCCCGGTCGGCCGCAGCTCGGCGCGCCATTCGCCGGTCGTGCCGTCGAAGACCAGCACCGATCCGCCGTCGGCGAGCCGAAGCACGTTGACGAGATAGTTCGCCTGCTCGCGATCGAGCTCGATCTCGGCACCGAGCGACAGCCGGGCACGCAGATGGAGGCGCGGGAAGCGGGAATCGGAACGGTCCGGCATGGCGGGTCCTGCGGAGAAACGATCCCCACCTATAGCGCGGACCACGCGCAGCGGGTATCTCCCCCGGCGTTTCGCCGCGTCCGCGCTTGACGCGACGCGATGCCGGCCCCACCCTCCGCGCGTCGCTCCCCGCACCGGCAGAGGCTCCGACTTGTCCGACATTCCTTCCGCCAACGTCGTCGAATTCAGCGTCTCGGAACTCGCCCAGGCGGTGAAGCGATCGATCGAAGACGGCTTCGGGCACGTCCGGCTGCGCGGCGAGATCTCCGGCTATCGCGGCCCCCATTCCTCCGGCCACGCCTATTTTTCGCTGAAGGACGATTCCGCCCGGATCGACGCGGTGGTCTGGCGCGGCTCCTTCGCCAAACTGAAGTTCAAGCCGGAAGAGGGCATGGAGGTGATCGCCACCGGGCGGCTCACCACCTTCCCCGGCTCGTCGAAGTTGCAGATCGTCATCGAGGCGCTGGAACCGGCCGGGGTCGGGGCGCTGATGGCGCTGCTCGAGGCGCGGCGCAAGGCGCTCGCCGCGGAGGGCCTGTTCGACGCCGCCCGCAAACGGGCGCTGCCGAAGCTGCCGAAGGTGGTCGGCGTCGTCACCTCGCCGACCGGCGCGGTGATCCGCGACATCCTGCACCGGATGACCGACCGCTTCCCGGTCCGGGTGATCGTCTGGCCGGTCCGGGTCCAGGGCGACACCTCGGCGGCGGAAGTGGCGGCGGCGATCGCCGGTTTCGACGCGATTCCGGAGGAAGGGCGCGACGGCATCGCCCGGCCCGACGTGCTGATCGTCGCCCGCGGCGGCGGCAGCCTCGAAGACCTGTGGAGCTTCAACGAGGAGATCGTGGTCCGGGCCGCGGCGGCCTGCCGGATCCCGCTGGTCTCGGCGATCGGCCACGAAACCGACTGGACGCTGCTCGACCACGTCGCCGACCTCAGGGCACCGACCCCGACCGGCGCGGCGGAGATGGTGCTGCCGGTGCGCACCGAACTGCTCGATCTGGTGGCGACCCTCGGGCTGCGCCTGTCGGGCGCGGCGCGGCGCGGGCTGGAGACCCGGCGCGGCGAACTGCGCTCGGCGGCGCGCGCCCTGCCTTCGGCCAAGACCCTGCTGGCGGTCGTCCAGCAACGGCTCGACCTCGCCGCCGGGCGGCTCGCCCACGGCCTCGAAGCGGCGACCCGGGTGCACGCCACCCGCTTCGCCCGGCTCTCCGGGCGACTGGCGCCGACCACGCTGCTGCACGGCATCGCCACCGGGCGGGAGCGGCTCGGCCGCCTCTGCGACCGCGGCGATCGGGCGGTCGGGGTGATGCTGGCGCGGCGCGGCGACCGGGTCGGCGCGGCGGCGAAGATGCTCTCCGCCCTCTCCTATCGCAACGTCCTCGCCCGCGGCTTCGCGCTGGTGCGCGATGCGGCGGGACGGCCGGTGCGGGCGGCGGCGGGGCTGGCCGCCGGTCTCGGCCTCGAGATCGAATTCGCCGACGGTCGGATCGCCGCCACCGTCGGCGAAGGGACCACGCCACCGCCGCCCGCCGCCGGATCGGCTCCCGCCGCACGGCCGAAACGGGCGAAGAAGGCGACCGGCGGCTCGTCGCAGGGAATGTTGTTCTGAGGCCGTACGCGCGCGCGCCCCGCGGGGTGCACACGCGCCGGCCGGCCGTCGGATCGGCGGCGGCGAAATCGAGGAGACGGGAATGGATCTCGGAATCGCGGGGCGCCGGGCCCTGGTGTGTGCGGCCTCCAAGGGACTCGGGCGGGCCTCGGCCTTCGCCCTGGCGGAAGCCGGCTGCGACCTGATGATCACGGCGCGCGGCCGCGAGCGGCTGGAGGCGACCGCGGCGGAGATCCGCGCGGCGACCGGCGCGACGGTGTCGACGCTCGCCGGCGACGTCACCACCCGCGAAGGCCGTGCCGCACTGCTCGAAGCCTGGCCGGAGACCGACATCCTGGTCACCAACGCCGGAGGTCCGCCGGCCGGCGACTTCCGCGACTGGAACGAAGAGGACTGGCATCGGGCGGTCGAGGCCAACATGGTCGCGCCGATCATGCTGATGAAGGCCCATGTCGACGGGATGGCGGCGCGCGGTTTCGGCCGGGTGGTGAACATCACCTCCGGCGCGGTGAAGGCGGCGATCCCGGTGCTCGGCCTGTCGAACGGCGCGCGCGGCGGTCTGACCGGCTTCGTCGCCGGTCTCGCCCGGCAGGTCGCCGGCAGGGGCGTGGTGATCAACAACCTGCTGCCGGGAATCTTCCTCACCGACCGGATCCGCGAGACCCGGTCGGCGGAAGCGGCCCGCCGTGGCATCTCCATGGACGAGGTCATCGCCTCCGACATCGCCACCACGCCCGCCGGCCGGCTCGGCGACCCGAAGGAGTTCGGCGAGATCTGCGCCTTCCTCTGCTCGGTCCAGGCGGCCTACGTGATCGGCCAGAACATTCTGGTCGACGGCGGACGCTACCCCGGAACGATGTGAGGATTGCGGTCGATCAAGGTACCGCAGAGGATGGTGGACGATACTACCGCAGACGTCCTCCCGTCGCGCCGGACGCCGCCGACGCCCCGGGACGGTCTCACCTCGGCAAGGAGGGTCGGCCATGACTGTCAAGGACATGCTGCTGCTGCTCGACAACGGTCACGCGACCGGGGCGGTCCGGCCCGGATCGCGGCCGGTCGTGGTTCCGAAGGACGGGCTCGGCCCGGGGCCGACGCTGGCCCTCGGGCTCGCCTCGGCCTTCGGTGCCCATGCGACGGGAATCGCGCTCGCCGTCGATCCGATCGTCCCCGGCTTCGTGGTGGCGCCGCTGCCGGTGGAGGTGATCGAGAAGGCCCGCACCCAGGCGATCGACACCGCCCACGATGCGGTCACCCGTTTCCTGGAGGCGGCCGAACGCCGCGGCGTTCCGGCGGAGGCCCGCACCGCCGAGATCCTGATGGGCGGTGCGCCGGAGGGCTTCGTCACCGCGGCGCGGACCACCGATCTGGTGGTGATCGGCCAGGACGATCCGGAACGCTCCGAGCCGATGCGCGATCTGATGATCGAGGCGGCGCTGTTCGAAGGCGCCGCACCGCTCCTGCTGGTGCCGCACATCTTCCGCGGCGAGGCGGTCTTCCAGAAGGTGATGATCGCCTGGGACGGCGGCCGTGCCGCCTCGCGGGCGGTACATGCGGCGATGCCGTTCCTGAAGCTCGCCCGCGAAGTGAGCGTGGCGATCGTCGGTCGCGCCGGCGACGGACCGGGCCAGCCGGGAGCCGAAGTCGCCACCTGGCTCGCCCGCCACGATCTGAAGATCGACGTCACGCGGATCGAGGCGCCGGACATCCCGGTCGCCGACGCGCTGCTCGACCACGCCGCCGACCACGCCTTCGACCTCCTGGTGATGGGCGGATACGGCCATTCGCGGGTCCGTGAGTTCCTGCTCGGCGGAGCGACCCGGGGCATCCTCGCCTCGATGACCCTGCCGGTGCTGATGGTGCACTGAGCGACTTTTCCGCGCCGCCACCAGAAGCGGCCGGACGAGAAACGACCGATCGCCCTTCGCGGGACCGATCGGCGGGAGGCCGGGTGGATCGACCGATCCGCCCGGTGCCCCGGGGCCGGCGACGGTCGCGGGGCGGGAGGAGCGGACGGCCGACGGCGGACGGGAGGGTCCGGCGGACGGAACCGTTCAGGGGGAGGACGGAAGGGCGGCGTCGGCGACGCCGGCCCGGGAGGTGTCCGTGCCCGGCACGGGGATCTCCGGCGAACGGAGCATCCATGTCGACGCGCAATCTCGACGGCCTGTTTCAGCCGCGCTCCATCGTCGTGGTCGGTCCGGATCGGATCGGCGATGCGGCTCGGACCGCGTTCTTCGCCAACTTCCGACGCAGCGGCTTCCAGGGGAAGGCGACGCTGGTCGGCATCGATCCGCCCGACGACTGGTCCGGGGCGACGGTGGGGACGTTCGAGGAGTTCGAGGGCACCGCCGATCTCGCGGTGGTCCTGTCGGGCGCACGCACCGCGGTCGCCACCGTCGATCTGCTCGGCCGCAAGGGCGTCAAGGCGGTGCTGTTCCTGTCGCGCGGCTACGACGAGTGGCCGTTCGCGGTCGCCCGACGGGCGATGCAGACGGCGCGGCAGTACGATCTCCGGATGATCGGGCCGGGCAGCCTCGGGGTGATGGCGCCGCATGCGGGGATCGACCTGTCGGTCGCCTATCGGCCGGCGAAGAAGGGCGATCTGGTCCTCCTGTCACGCTCGGCGGCGGTGATCAACTCGACGCTCGCCTGGGCGGAGAAACACGCCGTCGGCTTCTCCGCGGTGGTGTCGCTCGGCCAGAAGGTCGACGTCGACGTCGGCGACCTGCTCGACCACTTCACCGCCGACTACCGGACCCGGGCGATCCTGGTCCATCTCGAACAGATCTGGTCGCCGACCAAGTTCCTCTCCGCCGCCCGCGCCGCCGCCCGCACCAAGCCGGTGATCGTGCTGCGCTCCGGCTTCTCGCGCGACCGGCAACTGGTCGGCGCCACCCATTCGAGCCGGCTCGCCACCTCCGACCGGGTCTACGACGCCGCCTTCCAGCGGGCCGGTCTGGTCCGGGTGGAGAGCATCGACGAGTTGTTCGACGCCGCCGAGACGATCACCCGGGTGAAGCCGACGCCCTGCCGGCGGGTGGCGGTGATCGCCAACGGCCGCAGTCTGGCGACGATCGCCGCCGATCACCTGGAGGCCGCCGGCGGGGTGCTGGCGCCGCTCGCCGAATCGACCACCGCGGCGCTCGCCCCGGTCGCCCGATCCGGCCAGGAGGCGACCAATCCGCTGACCCTGCCGGACGACGCACCGGCCGCCGACTTCGCCACGGCGCTGCGCGAGGTGCTGGCCGATCCGGGGGTGGAGACGGCGATGGTGCTGCATTCGCCGTCGGCCTTCGCCGCCACCGCGGAGATCGCCCGGGCGGTCGCCGAAACCGCCCAGGCACACGCCAAGCGGTCCGGCCGCAAGAAGCCGATCCTCTCGTCGTTCCTCGATCTCGACGCCGAGGCCGACCGGATCCTGCACGAGGCGGGCATCCCCTGCCATCCGACACCGGAGGAATCGGTGCGCTCGTTCGGCCATCTCGCCCGCTACGTCGCGGCCCAGGAGCGGCTGATGACCATGCCGACGGCGCTGCCGCCCGAGTTCGTCCCGGAGCCCGAGGTGGCCCGCGGCATCGTCCGGGCGGCGATCGCGGAGGGACGTGAGTGGCTGTCGCCGGTCGACGTCCGAACGCTGCTCGGCGCCTACATGATCCCGGTGGTGCCGACCACCCTCGCGGCGACCCCGGAAGAGGCGGCGGCGGTCGCTCGGCCGTACTTCGCCGAAGGCCAGCGGGTGGCGGTGAAGATCGCCTCGCGCGACATCGCCTTCAAGTCGGACGTCGACGGCGTACGGCTCGGTCTGGCGAGCGAAGCGGCGGTCGAGGCGACGGCCCGCGAGCTGATCGAAGGGATCGGCGCCCGGTTCCCCGACAAGACGATCGACGGGGTGATCGTCATGCCGATGGTCGACCGGCGCTTCGGCATCGAACTCTTGGCGGGGATCGCCGACGACTTCGTGTTCGGGCCGACCGTGGTGTTCGGCCGCGGCGGCACCGCGGTCGAGGTGATCGCCGACCGGGCGCTCGATCTGGTGCCGCTCGACATGAACCTCGCCCACGCGATGATCGCCCGGACCCGGGTGTCGCGCCTGCTCGCCGGCTACCGCAACCGCCCGCCGGCCGACCAGTACGAGATCGCGCTGACCCTGTGCAAACTGAGCCAGCTCGCCGCCGACATCCCCGAGATCCGCGAACTCGACCTCAACCCGATCGTCGCCGACCATCAGGGGGTGATCGTGCTCGACGCCCGGGTGCGGCTGGCGCCGGTCACCGGGCGGGTCGGCAAGATCGGTCATCCGCGGCTCGCCATCCGCCCCTATCCGAAGGAATGGGAACGGCAGACGAAGCTCAAGGACGGGCGCGAGGTGCTGATCCGGCCGATCCGGCCGGAGGACGAGGCGCTCTACGCCGACTTCTTCACCGAAGTGACGCCGGAAGACCTGCGGCTCAGGTTCTTCGCGCCGATCAAGGACTTCAACCACGCCTTCCTGGCCAAGCTGACCCAGCTCGACTACGAGCGGGCGATCGCCTTCGCGGCGATCGAGGTCCAGTCCGGCAAACTGCTCGGCGCGGTCCGTCTGCACGCCGATCCCGACCACGTCACCGGCGAATACGCCATCCTCCTGCGCTCCAACCTGAAGGGCCAGGGGCTCGGCTGGAAGCTGATGAAGATGATGATCGAGTGGGCCCAGGCCGACGGGATCAGCGCGGTCAAGGGCGAGATCATGCGCGAGAACCGGGTGATGATCCAGATGTGCGAGGCGCTCGGCTTCTCGGTGAGGTCGTCGCCGGACGACGAGTCGATCGCGGTGGTCAGCCTGATGGTCGGCGACGCCGCCGCCAAGACCGCCCGCTGATCAGCCGCGCCGACCGCCGAAGACCAGACGACGGTCGGCGACGAGGCCGCGGGCGATCGCCGCCACCCGCTCCGCCGGGGCCGTGGCGTCGATCCTGACCCAGTCGATCGGCCCGGGATCGATCGCCGTCTGGAAGGCGACCACCGCCGGCGTGGCGTCCGAAGCGTCGCCCCGGCGATCCTCGATCCGGCCGACGGCGACCTCCGCACCGACGTCGAGCCAGAGCCCGAGGAACGGCACTTCCGCGGCGGCGGCGATCTCGGCGAGGCGGGCGCGTTCGTCGGGCCGCAGGAAGACCGCGTCGACGATCACCGACCGGCCCGCTCCGAGCGCCCGGCGCGCCGCGTCCGCCAGGAGACCGTAGACTCGGACGGAGGACGCCGCGTCGTAGCTCTCCGCCGGCAGTCGGGCGGTCGGCGCCAGCCCGGCGGCGAGCTTGCGCAACTCGTCGGAGCGCAGCACCACCGCCCCCGGCGCCGGATCGAACACCGGGGCGAGGCTACGGGCGAGCGTCGACTTGCCCGACCCGGAGAGGCCGCCGATCGCCAGCAGCGCGGTCGGTGCCGGTTCGAGATGGGCGATCGCCGCATCGAACAGGCGTCGCGCCTCGGCTTCGCGCAACGCCCGGGCGGCGCGCGAGGCGGGCGGTGTGGCGGCGGCGATCTTGGCACGCAGCGCCGCCCGGACCGACAGGAACACCGGAAGGGCGGCGAGCCCGTCGAGGTGGACCAGGAAGGCGGTTTCCGCCGACCGATGGGCGGCGCGGCGGGCTTCGCGGCGGGCGTGCTCGAGCGCCAGCCGATCGAGCAGGCGGCGCGCCCCCGAACGATCGCCGTGGGCGACCAGATCCATCACCAGGAACCCGGAATCGTAGAGCACGTCGCCGGCGGCGATGCGGTCGTCGAACTCGACCGCGTCGAACAGTTGCGGCCGGCCGCCGACGATCGCGACATTGCCGGCATGGAGGTCGCCGTGGCCGATGCGGACCAGGCCGAGCCGGCCGCGCTCCTCGATCAGATCGGCGAGATCGACGAGGCGGGCCCGGGTCGCGGCGGCGAGACGGCGGACCTCGTCGGGATCGAACAGGTCCGGCCGGGCGGCGAAGGCATCGTCGTCCTCGCCGACGAAACGGCCGAGATCGGCCGCCCACTGCCGCCAGTCGGCGAGCGGCGCCCGGCTCTCGGCGTCGGCGACGGTCTCGGCGAGCGCATCGACGAGGGTCGGCGCCAGAGGACCCGACGCGAGGCGGCGATCGAGGGTGTCGGTCTCGTCGAAGCGGTTCATCTCGACCGCCCATTCGAGCACCGGTCCGGCCCCGTCGATCCTGGGTCGACCGTCGAAACCACGCACGATCGGCACGACCCGGCGGTAGATCTCGCGGGCGATCGGTCGATCGATCGCGATCTCGCGCCGACAGGCGGCCTCGCGCCGCGCCGGGGTCGAATAGTCGAGGAAGGGGAAGCGGACCGGGCGCTTGATCTTGTAGGCGAGCGGGCCGGCGAGGAAGACGGCGGCGGCGTGGGTGTCGATGCGCACCACCGGTTCGGCGATGCCATGGGTCTGCGGCCGGCCGAGCGCCTCGGCCACCTCCGCCCAGGTCGCCTCGCCGACGATGGACTCGTCGGTCGGGACGGCTGCGGTCTCGTCCCTTCCGGCCATCGCCCGCTCCGATCGTCCGCGAGAGCATCCCGAGAACGATCATCGCACGTCGCCGTCCCGTCGGCGTTGACCCACCTCAATGTCACCGGGCGCGGCCGGGAGGAGGATCGGCCGGACGCGCCGTGGGAGGCTCCGTCGATGACCCTTTCCGAATTGAAGAAGATCAGGCTGGAACTCGCCCGCACCAAGGACTTCCCGACCGGATCGGCGCGGCACGGCTACGAATTCGTCGCCCCGCTCGACGCGACCGGCCATATCGATGCCGAAGCCTGGAAGAAGCTGCGTGAACGCTGTCGGGTGCGCCGCTTCTGGGGGAGCGAGGCGGAGGAGACCGGCCATCTCGTCCATCGGCCGGGCGGATCCTGGGCGTTCCGCTACGACATCACCAAGGGCGACGACGACGAGGCCGGCTGGCGCTTCGCCGCCCATCCCTTCGTCCTCGGCGAATACGTCTCGATCCGCGACGAGGACGGCGGCCTCGACACCTTCCAGGTGGTCGCCGTCCGGCCGGCGTGAGCGCGCCGCCTCGTTCCTTCGATCGAAACGGCCTTCCCCCTCTTCTCTCGCGGCTCCGCTCGTGAGATGACCGGGTTACCACGTAGGGAGGCCCGATGACCCGTCCGATCGAAACCCCGACCACCGCCCGCCGGATCGTCGACCTCCTCGTCGCCAACGGCGTCGAACGGGTGTTCATGGTTCCCGGGGAGAGCTTCCTCGCGGTGATCGACGCGCTCGCCGACGCCCCGATCGAGACGGTGGTCACCCGTCACGAGTCCGGCGCCGCCTTCATGGCCGACGCCACCGGCCGGCTCACCGGGCGGCCCGGCATCGCCATGGTCACCCGGGCGCCGGGCGCCACCAACGCCTTCGCCGGCCTGCACGTCGCCGAGCACGACGGCACCCCGATGATCCTGTTCGTCGGCGGGGTCGATCGCGGTTTCCGCCATCGCGGCGCCTTCCAGGAGATGGACTATCGCGCCGTGTTCGGCTCGGTCGCCAAATGGGTGGTCGAACTCGACGACCCCGCCCGCACCGACGAGATCGTCTCCCGCGCCTTCTCGGTGGCGACGGCCGGCCGGCCGGGACCGGTGGTCGTGGTGCTGCCGGAGGACGTGCTCGGACTGCCCGCCTCGGCCGGCGAGATCCGGCCGGCGCCGATCGTCGACACCCATCCCGGCTCGGCCCAGATGTGGGAGCTGCAGAAGCGGCTGTGGGCGGCAGAGCGGCCGATCGCGATCCTCGGCGGCAGCCGCTGGAGCGAGACGGCAGTGCGCCGCTTCGCCCGTTTCGCCGAAAAATTCGATCTGCCGGTCGCCTGTTCGTTCCGCCGTCAGATGCTGTTCGACCACGCCGATCCGCACTACGTCGGCGACGTCGGGCTCGGCCTCGATCCGGCGCTCGCCGCACGGATCCGGGCCTCGGATCTCGTCCTGCTGATCGGCGGGCGGTTCGCCGAGGTGCCGAGCCAGGGCTACGAACTCGTCGATCTGCCGTTCCCGTCGCAGGCGCTGGTCCACGTCCATCCGAGCGCCGAAGAACTCGGTCGGGTGTTCCGCCCCGACCTCGCCGTCCACGCGACGCCCGCCGCCTTCGCCGCCGCGGCGGAAGCGCTGGAGCCGCCGCCGGCCGGGGTCGCCTGGGCGGCGTGGCGGGAGGCGGCACGGGCCGACCGGCTCGCCTGGAGCGGCCGGCTGCCGGTGGTGCCGGGGGCGGTGAAGATGGGCGAGGTGATCGCCGGGCTCGCCGCGCGGCTCTCCGACGATGCGATCCTGACCAACGGCGCCGGCAACTACGCGACCTGGATCCACCGGTTCTGGTCGTTCCGGAGGTGGGGAACCCAGGCGGCGCCGACCTCCGGATCGATGGGCTACGGCCTGCCGGCGGCGATCGCGGCGAAGCTGCTCCATCCCGAGCGCACCGTCGTCGCCTTCGCCGGCGACGGCTGTTTCCAGATGACCGGCCAGGAGTTGGCGACCGCTGTCCAGTACGGCGTCGGGATCGTCGTGCTGGTCGTCGACAACGGCAGCTTCGGCACCATCCGGATGCATCAGGAGCGGAATTTCCCCGGCCGGGTCCACGCCACCGGCCTCGTCAACCCGGACTTCGCGGCGCTCGCGCGGGCGCATGGAGCGCTCGGACTGACCGTCGAGCGGGCCGAGGAGATCGGTCCGGCACTCGACGCGGCGCTCGCCGCCGGCCGGCCGGCGCTGGTCCACCTGAAGATCGAGGTCGAGGCGATCACCCCGACCACCACCCTCTCGGCGATCCGCGCCGCCGCCGAGGCGAAGAAGGGCTGAGGAGCGCGGCGCGCTCTCAGCGACCGAGCAGATCGGCGAGGGCCAGCGCCACCACTCTGGTCGCCCGGCGCAGGTCGTCGAGCGGCAGGCGTTCGTCGGCACGGTGGGCGTTCGCCTCGGTGATGGTGCGCGGGCCGGCGCCGTAGAGGACGATCGGCACGCCGGCTTCGGCGTAGTGGCGGGCGTCGGTGTAGAGCGGCACGCCGGCGGTCGGCACCTCGACCCCGAAGACCTCGGAGGCGCGGCCGGCGAGCGCCCGGGCGAGGCGCTCGGAGCCGGGCAGCGGCGCCAGCGGCCGGGCGAGCAGGATCCGCTCGATGTGCACCTCGGCCTCCGGGAAGCCGGCGGCGGCGGTCTCGATCACCGCGCGCAGATCGGCCTCGACGGCCTCCGGCAGTTCTTCCGGGATCATCCGGCGGTCGAGCCGGAAGGCGACCCGATCGGGCACCACGTTGGTGTTGATGCCGCCGGAGATCAGCCCGACGGTGAGCTGCGGACTGCCGATGCCGGGGGTCGCCGAGACCCGGGCGGAGAGACCCTTGCGATGGGCGTAGAGCGCGGAGAGGACCCCGTTGGCCGCCTCCAGCGCGTCGACCCCGGTGAACGGGATCGCCGCATGGGCGGAACGGCCCTCGACCACCACCTCGAGGTGGAGGCAGCCGTTGTGGGCGTCGACCACCGAATAGGAGAAGCCGGCGGCGATCGCGTAGTCGGGCGCGGTGAGCTTCTCGTCGAGCAGCCACTTCGGGCCGATCTCGCCGCCGGCCTCCTCGTCCCAGGTGCCGTGCAGCTCGATCACCCCGTCGAGGGCGATGCCGGAGCGCTCGAGCGCCAGGATGGCGAAGGCATAGGTGGCGAAGTCGGACTTCGACACGGCGGCGCCGCGGCCGTACATCCAGCCGTCGCGGATCTCGGCGCCGTAGGGATCGGCGGTCCAGCCCTCGCCGGGGGGCACCACGTCGCCGTGGGCGTTGAGCGCGATCACCGGGCCGCCTTCGCCGAAGCGGCGGCGGACGATCAGGTTGGTCGCCGAGATCATCCCGGCGGCGGCCACCCGGTCGGCCGGCACCGGATGGCGCTCGACCTCGAAACCGAGCCGTTCCAGCGCCTTCGCCGTCACCTCGGCATGACCCGCGCAGTCGCCGGGCGGGTTGTCGGACGGGGTGCGGACCAGTTCGGCGAGGAAGGCGACCTCCGCTTCGAAGGCGTCGTCGACGAGAGCGGAAAGACGCGCGAGCGCGGGGTCGGCCATCGGGGAGATCCTCTCGGGAAAGAGCGTCGGATTCGGCCGGCGAGCTTAGCCCGGATCGCCGGCGTTCCGCACCCGCTCACGCCGCCCGTCCGCCGATTTTCGCAGATCGAGACGCATGCGGCGGTCGGTGCCCCGGTCCCCGAACGAACGAAGGGAGGCCGTCGGGCCTCCCTTCGGACGTCGTGGGCTCGGATCGGTCCGCGTCAGGCGGCGCGGACGGTCTCGAGGAACCGGGCGAGTTCGCTCTTCAGCGTCTCCGACTGCTGCGACAGGTCCTGCGCGGCGGCGAGCACGTCGCCGGCGGCCTTCGAGCTCTCGACCGCCGCATGGGTGACGCCGGTGATGTTGTCGGAGACCTCGGTGGTACCGCGGCTCGCCTGAGCGACGTTCGAGGCGATCTCGCGGGTCGCACCGCCCTGCTGTTCGACCGAGGAGGCGATCGCCCCGACGATCCGATTGAGATCGTCGATGATGCCGGTGATCCCGACGATCGAGGCGACAGACTGATCGGTCGACGACTGGATCCCGCCGATCTGGGTGGCGATGTCGGACGTCGCCTTGGCGGTCTGGTCGGCGAGCTGCTTGACCTCCGCCGCGACCACGGCGAAGCCCTTGCCCGCCTCGCCGGCGCGCGCCGCCTCGATGGTCGCATTGAGGGCGAGCAGGTTGGTCTGCGAAGCGATGTCGTCGATCAGCTCGACCACCTTGCCGATCCGCTGGGCGGCACCGGCGAGGTCTCGGACGGAGGACGCGGTCGCTTCGGTGTCGTGGGTCGCGCGCTTGGTGACGCGGGCGCTCTCGTCGACCTGACGCTTGATCTCGCCGATCGCGGCGGAGAGTTCCTCGGCGGCGGCGGCGACGGTCTGGACGTTCTGCGAGGCCTCCTCGGAGGCACGGGCGACGGCGGTCGACTGGGCGGAGGCTTCCTCGGCGGCGGCCGACATCGACTGCGCCGAATGCTCGAGCCGGACCGACGCCTGGGCGACGTTGTCGACGATGCCGCCCATCGCCCGCTCGAACCCGTCGGCGAGGCGCACCAGTTCGGCCTTGCGCTCGCGTTCGGCGACGGTCTTCATCGTCTCCTGCTCGACGCGCAGGCGCTCGGCCTCGATCAGATTGTTGCGGAACACCTCGAGGGTGGCCGCCATCCGGCCGAGTTCGTCGCGCCGCTTGGCACCGGGGATGACGATGTCGCGTTCGCCGGCGGCGAGCCGCCCCATCGCCGAGCTCATCGCGACCACCGGGCCGGAGATCGAGCGACCGATGACGAAGGCGAGCAGCAGACCGACCGCGAGCCCGCCGAGCGCCAGCCCGCCGGTGAGTGTCCGGGTGTCGGCGACCTGTGCGATGAGGCCGGTTTCGACCGCCCTGGCTTCCTTTTCGGCGGTCCCGGCGACCGAACGGGCGGCGTTGCCGATGGCCGCACCCTTCTCCGCCATCGGTCCGTCGAGGAGTGCATCGAGTTCGCGGGCCACCGCCGAGGTCGACTGGATCGACTCGACGAAGCGTCCGTAGGCGGTCTCGACCTCGCCGCCGACCTTCTTCATCGCATCCGCGTTGGCCACCGCGACGAGCAACTGGACCGCGGAATTGACGATCTCCATCTGGTGGTCGACACGCTTGGCGAGATCCTCGTCCGGCCGCTCGATCAGACGGACGACCACGGCACGACTGTTGAAGATCGCGCTCATCCCGCGCAGCGCCAGATCGCGGAGCATCTCCTCATTGGTCAACTTCGCGTAGACGTTGACCTTCTCGAAGCCTTCGCTGATCTTTCGACCTTCGGGCTCGACGATTTCGGCGATGTTCTTTTCCTTGACGCCCTTCAGCTGAGACGCGCGAGAGACCGCAGCCTGATACTCGGCGAAATCGCTCTTGATCTTCCGGATGACGGACTTCTTGCCCGGATCGGCCATCTCCGCCTCGGCCATGTCGACGACCTTGGCGAACTTGGCGCCCTCTTCCTTCGCCGCAACGTCGGCACCCTTGACGTCGGCCAAGAGATGTTCGCGGACCAGTCCGCGATAGATGCGGAAGCCGCCGTCGATCTCGCGAGCGAGATCGGATTCGCGATTGTGAGCGGCCGACTGCTTCACCGAGCTGTCGACTTCGATGAAGGACAGGAAGCCGATGCCCGACACGATCGCCAGGATCACCAGGACGGCGAGGAATCCATAGGCGATCTTCGCACCGACCGAACGCAACCGGGAAACGCGGTTCGCATGGTCGGAGCCCGTCGTCGCGACCGTGGAAGAGCTTGACGTCATGCCCTGTGATCTCCTCGATCGATAGCGGCGGCTCTGGGATCGATGCCCGGCCGCTCATCTCGTTGTTCCACCGCTACGAGAAGACTCCGAGACTCTTAAAGAACCTTCAATATCGCGCACACCACACGGCGGAACGCAGTGTCTACTCTTCCGTATTTTCACGCGTCGACTCAAATTCCAGCGCAAGAACGCGTAGTTCAAAGATCGAATACGAGTATAATTTCGGTTTGCGGCTCAATTTACTGGGAGTCGAATCCGAGTCGAACGCCCATCGTCGGTCCGATTGACGCAGAGTCGCAGGCATGACCGGGTGCTCGGCGAAGCCCCGGTGCCGCACGAGACGCGCTTTCCGGAAACAACCGACTGCGGTTCGACGATACGAAAATTACACTACGTTCACCCGACCGGCCGACCGGCGACCCAGGTCTTCGCCACCGCACGTTCGTCTCCGAGAACCGCCAGCGCGAAGAGAAGATCTTCGAGACCTTCCGAGAGGTCGTCGCGATCGGCGAGCAGCGGTGTCGCACGGGGATCGAGCAGCACGAGGTCGGCGACGAAGCCGGCGGCGAGGCGGCCGATCTCGGTCTCCCGGGCGAGAGCCCGGGCGCCGGCCAGGGTGGCGAGGTAGAAGGCTCGGGCGGCGGTGAGCGCGCCGCCGGCGAGGCGGGCGACCTCGATCGCCCGCCCCATGGTGACCAGCATCGACCACGAGGTGCCGCCGCCGACGTCGGTGGCGAGCGCCACCCGGACCGGATGCTGCCCCCCGCCGACCCGGGCGAGATCGAACAGGCCGGAGCCGAGGAAGGTGTTCGAGGTCGGGCAGTGGACCGCCACCGAACCGGTCTCCGACAGACGCCGGCATTCGGCCGCATCGAGATGGATGGCGTGACCGAACAGGCTGGTGGGCCCGAGCAGGCCGAACCGGTCGTAGACGTCGGTGTAGCTCTTCGCCGTGGGGAACAACCGCCGCACCGTCTCGATCTCGCGACGGCTCTCGGAGAGGTGGGTCTGCATCAGGCAGGTCGGATTGGCCTTCAACAGTTCGCCGGCGAGGCGGAGCTGGGTCTCGGTCGAGGTGACGGCGAAGCGCGGGGTGATCGCATAGGTGAGCCGGCCGCGACGGTGCCAGCGGGCGATGAGGGCGGCACTCTCGGCGATGCCGGTCGCCGGATCGTCGCGCACCCCGGCCGGACAGGCGCGATCCATCAGCGTCTTGCCGGTCGAGATCGCCATGCCCCGGCGCTCGGCGGCGGAGAACAGCGCATCGGCGGCGACCGCATGCGAGGAGGAGTAGACGCAGGCCGCGGTGGTGCCGTTGGCGAGCAGCCGATCGAGGAAGACCTCGGCGGCGGCGGCGGCATGGGCGGCGTCGGCGTAGCGCGCCTCCTCGCGGAAGGTGAAGCGTTCCAGCCATTCGAGCAGATCGGCGCCCGGCGCGGCGAGCATCCGCCACTGCGGGAAATGGATGTGGGTGTCGACGAAGCCGGGCAGCAGCAGCTTCGTGCCGTGGTCGATCCGCTCCGCGGCGGCGTGCTCCTCCGGCAGGTCCGCCGCCTCGCCGGCCCAGGCGATCCGGCCGTCGTCGCCGACCACCACTGCGCCGCGCTCGCGGAAGACCACGGCGGCGGACCCGGCGACCGCCGGATCGTCGAGGAAATCCAGGGTGCGGGCGAAGTGGACGGTGGTCACGGCGTGGGGTTCCCCTCTCGTCCGGCGAGATCGACGATGGTGCGGATCAGGGCTTCGACGGCGAGCCCGATGTCCTCGGGCGTCGTCCATTCGCGCGGATTGTGACTGATGCCGGCGACCGAACGGACGAACAGCATGCCCGCGGGCATCACCCGGGCCATCACCATGGCGTCGTGGCCGGCGCCGGACGGCAGGCGGCGGTCGTCGAGCCCGAGCGAGCCGAGCGCCCGCCCGAAGGCGTCCTGCAGACCGGTGTCCATCGGGCAGGTCGGGTCCGCCGACAGCGGCGTCACGGTGAGTTCGAGCCCCCGCCGGTCGGCGATCGCCCGGCATTCGGCGAAGATCAGGTCGAGCGCCTCGAGGCGCGGCGCATCGCGCCCGGCCCGAACGTCGAGACTCGCCTCGACCCGACCCGGCACGGTGTTGCCGGCCCCCGGCGACACCGCGACCCGGCCGACGGTGGCGACCAGCGCCTCGCGGCCGGCGAGGGCGATCCGTTCGATCGCCACCACCATCTCGGCGAGACCGGTGAGCGCGTCGCGGCGCAACGCCATCGGCACGGTCCCGGCGTGGCCGGCGAGACCTGAGATGTTCAGGGTGAAGCGCGACTGCCCGGCGATCGAGGTGACGACGCCGAGCGGCACCCCCCAGTGCTCGAGCTGCGGGCCCTGTTCGATGTGGAGTTCCAGCCACCCGACGGCCCGGCTCGCGTCGATCCGGGCGCTCTCGATGTCGTTGGGGGCGGCGCCGAAATCGTGCAGCGCCTCGTAGACGCGGATCCCCTCGCGGTCCTTCGCCTCCAGCCACTCCGGCCGGTAGAGGCCGGCCGCGGCGGCCGACGACGACAGGGCGATCGGGAAGCGCACCCCCTCCTCGTCGCCGAAGGCGAGCACCTCCAGCGCGAAGGGCAGCTCCACCCCGCGCCGGTCGATCTCCTCGATCGCCACCAGCGCGGCGATCACCCCGAGACAGCCGTCGAAACGGCCGGCGTCGATCACCGAATCGACGTGACTGCCGAGATAGAGGGTGCGGCCCCGGTCGCTCGCGACATCGGCGGCACGGCGGCCGCGCAGGGTGGCGACCGCATCCCGACCGACGGCGAGGCCGCGTTCGCCCATCCAGCCGCCGATCAGATCGAGCGCCCGGTCGTGGGCCGGCGACAGATAGGTGCGGGTGATCCGTCCGGGCTCGTCGGTGATTCTCGCGAGATCGTCGAGCAGGGCGGCGGCACGTTCGCCGAGCGGCAGCGTGTCGGGATGGGCGGGAGACTGGGTCACGGCGTCACGCGGTCCTCGATGCGGAAACGGAAGATGCGGCGGATCTGGGCGATCGCCTCGGCCCGTTCGGTCACGGGATCGTTGGCGAGGCGCGCCTCGAAGGCGGCGAGGACGTCGTCCCTGGTCGCCCCCTTCACCGCCAGGACGAAGGGGAAGCCGAAGCGGGTGCGATAGCGGTCGTTGAGGTCGTGGAAGCGGATCCACTCGTCGTCGGAGAGCGCCGAGAGACCGGCGCCGGCCTGCTCCTTCTGCGAATCCGCGGCCATCGTCCCGGCCCGCGCGGCCCGGCCGGCGAGATCGGGATGGGCGCGGATCAGCGCCAGACGCTCGGCGTTCGACGCCTTGTCGACGGCCAGCCCGAAGGCCGCCACCATCATCTCGCGGTCGGCGTAGGGACGGCCGTCGGCGGCGCTCGCGGCGACCCAGGGCGAGTGCTCGGCGACGTCGCCGAAACGGTCGACGAAGTCGTCCGGAGAGAGCGCATTGACCTCGGCGATGGTGAGCGGCATGGCGTCCTCAGAGATGCTTCGAGATCCAGGCGCCGAGCGTCGCCCGTTCGGCATCGGTGATGCCGGTCTCGTTGCCGAGCGGCATCGCGTCGGTGTCGATCGCCTGTACCTTGATCAGAGGTGCGAAGCGGGCGATGTCGGCGGCGGTGCCCAGGGTCACACCTTTCGGCGGTTCGGTGAAGGCCTCGTGGGTGGGTTTCGCCGAATGACACATGATGCAGTGTTTCGTGGTGATCGCCACCACTTCGGCGTCGCTCACTCCACCGGAGAGGGTGGTACCGGCCTTCGGGGCGGTCATGACCAGGGCGGCGACCAGCCCGAGGGCGGCGAGGCCGGGCGCCCAGGCGATCGTCGCGAAGGAATCGCCGGCCTCGTGGCGGACCACGAAATGGCGGATCGGCCCGCCGATCACCAGGATCAGGGCGACGATCAGCCAGGACTGCGGGTGGTTGGTCAGAACCGGATAGTGGTTCGACACCATCATCAGGAGGACCGGCAGGGTCAGATAGGTGTTGTGGACCGAACGCTGGCGGGCGATCGCGCCATAGGCCGGATCGGGCGTCTCCCCGGCGATCAGCTGGGCGACGAGCCGGCGCTGGTTGGGGATGATCACCGCGAAGACGTTGGCCGCCATGATCGTGCCGACGAAGGCGCCGACGTGGATGAAGGCGCCGCGGCCGGAGAAGACGTGGGTGAAGCCGAAGGCGGCCCCGACGATCAGCGCGAACACCACCGCGGCGAGCGGCAGGGTGGTCCGGCCGAGGGCCGAGCGGCAGATCCGATCGTAGGCGAACCAGCCGAAGGCGAGGGCGGAGATCGAGATCGCCACCGCCTGCCAGGGAAGCAGCTCCATCACCTTCGGGTCGATCAGATAGGCGCGGGCGTTGAGCCAGTACTGGACCGACAGTAGGACGAGGCCGGAGACGAAGGTCAGATAGGCTTCCCACCGGTACCACTGGAGCCGCTCGGGCAGTGTCGCCGGGGCCACCGTGTACTTGTCGACGTGATAGAAGCCGCCGCCGTGCACCAGCCAGGCGGTGCCGTGGACATCGGCTCCCGAGCCCGCCTCCTTCCGGAAGGAGACGTCGAGGGCGATGAAGAAGAACGACGTGCCGATCCAGCCGATGCCGACGATCAGATGGAACCAGCGCGTCAGAATGTTCACCCAGTCGGCGGCATAGGCGAGCATCGCGGAGCACTCCACACGCGGCGGGCGGAGCCGATGGCCCCGCCCGCACTCGAAGAGGGTCCCGGCGCGGGCATCGCCGGGGGCGTCGGCCACCCGTAGCAACACCCGCGCCAGACGTGTCGGATCACTGCGGCAGCTTGTCGTCGATGCCCTTGATGTACCAGTTCATCGACAGGATGGCGCCGTCGTCGAGATCCTTGACGGTCGAACCGTCCTGCTTGGTGATCGTGCCGCCGAACGGCTTCAGCGTGCCGGCCTTGATCTTGGCGATGGTCTCTTCGGCCATCTTCTTGACGTCGTCCGGAACGTTCTTGATCTCCGGCAGATAGACGGCGCCCTTGGCGATGCCGTCCCAGGTGTCGGCCGACTTCCACTTGCCGGCCAGCTCGAGCTTGACCCGCTCGACGTAGTAGGTCGCCCAGTCGTCGACGATCGAGGTGATCTGGGTCTTCGGGGCGAAGCGGGCCATGTCGGAGGACTGACCGAAGGCGAGGATGCCCTTCTCCTGGGCGACCTGCAGCGCGGCGGTCGAATCGGTGTGCTGGGTCAGGATGTCGGCGCCCTGGCCGATCAGCACCTTCGCCGCATCGGCTTCCTTGCCCGGATCGTACCAGGAGTTCACCCAGACGATCTTGACCTTGACGTTCGGGTTGACCGACTGAGCGCCGAGCATGAACGAGTTGATGCCGGAGACCACTTCCGGGATCGGGAAGGAGACGATGTAGCCGATGGTGTTCGACTTCGTCATCTTGCCGGCGATCTGACCGATGACGTAGCGGCCTTCGTAGAAGCGGGCGTTGTAGATGGCGACGTTGTCGGCCTTCTTGTAGCCGGTGGCGTGCTCGAAGTGGACCTTCGGGTACTTCTTGGCGACCTTGATGGTCGGATCCATGAAGCCGAACGAGGTGGTGAAGATCAGCTGGTTGCCTTCACGGGCGAGACGCTCGATGACGCGCTCGGCGTCCGGGCCTTCCGGCACGTTCTCGACGAAGCTGGTCTGGACCTTGTCGCCGAGCGCCTTCTCGACCGCGATGCGGCCCTGGTCGTGCTGGTAGGAATAACCGAAGTCGCCGACCGGTCCGACGTAGACCCAGGCGGCCTTGAGCTTCTCGGCGGCGACGGCCGATCCGCCGAGACCGGTGGCCAGCACCACCGACCCGAGGAGGGCACTCCGCATCGCCTCGCGGCGGGTGAGCGCAGACCTGAACGTCATGGGGACTTCCTCCTGACAAAACACGTGCGGTCGTTCGAAATCAGGGCTCCCGACCGACCGCTCCGGGTCGGGCACCCGAAACGATCAACGATCGGGGACGAAGGACTGGCCGAGGCAGGCGGGGGTGTCGGCACGCGCCGCACCCCGCCGCTTGGAGATGACCACCAGCGCCGCGATGGTGACGATGTAGGGGAGCGACGACAGGAGCTGGGCCGGCACGCCGACCCCCATGCCCTGGACGTAGAAGCCGAGGATGGTCACCGCCCCGAACAGATAGGCGCCGCCGATCAGCCGCCCGGGCAGCCACGACGAGAAGACGACCAGCGCCAGCGCGATCCAGCCGCGGCCGGCGGTCATGTTCTCGATCCACTGCGGGGTGTAGGCGAGCGACAGATAGCCGCCGCCGAGCCCGGCCAGCGCCCCGCCGAACAGCACCGCCCCCCAGCGCACGCCGATCACCGAATAGCCGAGCGCATGGGCGGAGGCGTGGTTGTCGCCGACCGCCCTGAGGATCAGGCCGAGCCGGGAATGGAAGATCATCCGGTAGACCAGGAAGGCGAGGATCAGCGAGGCGTAGACCAGGATGTCCTGGCCGAACAGGATCGGCCCGACGAAGGGGATGTCGGAGAGCAGCGGCAGATGCAGCTTGTCGAGTCGCACCCCGGGCTGGCCGACGAAATGCTCGCCGACCAGACCGGAGAGGCCGAGACCGAGCAGGGTCAGGGCGAGGCCGGTGGCCACCTGATTGGCGACGAGGTTCAGGGTCAGGAAACCGAAGGGAACCGCCAGCGCCGCGCCGGCGAGCGCCGAGGCGAGAATGCCGAGGTAGGGCGAGCCGGTCACCAGCGCCACCGCGAAGCCGGCGACGGCGCCCAGCACCATCATCCCTTCGACGCCGAGGTTCAGCACGCCGGAGCGTTCGGTGACCAGTTCGCCGAGCGCGGCGAGCAGCAGCGGCGTCGAGGCGGTGACGATGGTGGCGAGCACCGCCTGGAGGGCGACGAGTTCGAGGTTCATCGGGCGACCTCCCCGCGAGGAAGGCCGGGCACGAAGCGGATCCGGTAGAGGATCAGCGTGTCACAGGCGAGAACCCAGAACAGCAGCACCCCCTGGAACACCCGCGCGGTCTTGTCGGAGATGCCGAGCGCCACCTGCGCCGCCTCGCCGCCGAGATAGCTGACCGCCAGCATCAGCGCCGCGACGATCACCCCGATCGGGTCGAGCCGGCCGAGGAAGGCGACGATGATCGCGGTGAAGCCGTAGCCGGGCGAGATGTTGGGCTGGAGCTGGCCGACGGTCGAGGTCAGTTCGATCACCCCGGCGAGGCCGGCGAGGCCGCCGGAGACCATGAAGGCGAAGATCACCATCCGATCGGAGGAGAAACCGGCGAAGCGGCCGGCGCGCGGCGCCTCGCCGAGAACCCGGATCTCGAAGCCCTTCATCGTCCGCCTGAGCAGCACGGCGAGCGACACCGCGGCGAGGAGGGCCAGGACGATGCCCCAGTTGAGCCGGCCGTCGCCGATCGTCGGCATCGTCTGCCAGTCCTCGAAGGAGACCGATTTCGGGAAGTTGTAGCCGTGCGGATCGCGCCAGGGGCCGCGTACCAGCCAGTCGAGCAGCAGCTGCGAGACGTAGACCAGCATCAGCGAGACCAGGATCTCGTTGGCGCCGGCCCTGACCTTGAGCAGCGCGGGGATCGCCGCCCACAGCATGCCGCCGAGGATGCCCAGGGCGAGCATCGCCAGCAGGGTCAGCGGCGACTGCCAGGCGTTGAAGAAGATCGGGACGATGGCGCCGGCCAGCGCCCCGGCGGTGAGCTGGCCCTCGGCGCCGATGTTCCAGACGTTGGCGCGGTAGGCGAGCGACAGGCCGCAGCCGATCAGGATCAGCGGCGTCGCCTTGACCACCAGTTCCTCGATCGACCACATCGACGAGAACGGCTCGAGGAAGAAGATCCACAGGCCCTTCAGCGGCGGTACGCCGGAGACCGCGAAGATCACCGCACCGGTCACCAGCGTGGCGAAGACCGCGGCGATCGGCGAAGCGACCGCCATGACCTTGGATCGCTCGGGGCGTTTCTCGAGCTCAAGACGCATGAGGCTGCTCCGCAGGGGTATGGGACGGTGCCGGTCGAGGCGCGTCGAAGGCGGCGCCGTGGCCGTGGGCACCGCCCATCAGCAGGCCGATCTTCTCACGGGTCATGGTCTGGGCGTCGTAGCCGGGCGACAGCCGGCCGCGCGAGATCACCGCGATGCGGTGGGCGATCTCGAAGATCTCGTCGAGGTCCTGGCTGATCACCAGGACGCCGGCGCCGGAGCCGGCGAGATCGACCAGCGCCTGACGGATCAGCACGGCGGCGCCGGCGTCGACCCCCCAGGTCGGCTGATTGACCACCAGAAGACGCGGCTGCCGATCGAGTTCGCGGCCGACCACGAACTTCTGCAGGTTGCCACCGGAGAGCGAGCGCGCTTCCGGATCGGGCTTGCCCTTGCGCACGTCGAAGGTCTCGGCGACCCGGGCGGCGGTGCGGCCGGCCCGGCCGAAGTCGAGGAAGCCGGCGAGCCGGCGGAAGGCGTCCTTGAACACCGTCTGACGGGTGAGGATGACGTTCTCCGACAGGCGGAAGGCGGGCACCGCGCCGTGGCCGAGGCGTTCTTCGGGAACGAAGGCGGCGCCGAGCGTCCGTCGCGCCGCCACCCCGAGATGCCCGCAGGGGGTGCCCTCGATCACCACAGATCCCGGCAGATCGACCCGGCGCTCGCCCGACAGCGCATCGAACAGTTCGGACTGGCCGTTGCCGGCGACTCCGGCGATCGCCAGGATCTCGCCGGCCCGGACCTCCAGCGAGACGCCGTCGAGCGCCACCGCGAAGGGGCCGTAGGCGGGGAGATCGAGTTCGTCGCAGTAGAGCCGGGTGGCGCCGCCGGTCGGCGCCTGCTTCGGATGGATCTCGTGGACGTCGGCGCCGACCATCAGCCGGGCGAGGCTGGCCGGCGTCTCGAGGCTGGGATCGACCCGGGCGACCACCTTGCCGTGACGCAGGATGGTCGAGGCGTGGCAGAGGCGCTTCACCTCCTCCAGCCGATGCGAGATGTAGAGCACCGCGCAGCCCTCGCCGGCCAGCCGCTCCAGCGTGACGAACAGCTGGTCGGCCTCCTGCGGGGTGAGCACCGCGGTCGGCTCGTCCATGATCAGGAGGCGCGGCTCCTGGAGCAGGCAGCGGACGATCTCGATGCGCTGGCGTTCGCCCACCGACAGATCGGCGACGGTGGCGCGCGGCTCGAGCGGCAGGCCGTAGTCGACGGAGACCCGGGCGATGCGCTCGGCGAGCGCGTCCATGTCGAGCCGGCCGGAGAGTGCGAGGGCGATGTTCTCGGTGACGGTCAGCGCCTCGAACAGCGAGAAGTGCTGGAACACCATGCCGATGCCGAGGCGACGGGCGGTCGCCGGATCGGAGATGACGACCGGTTCGCCGTGCCAGAAGAAGCGGCCTTCGGTCGGCTGCAGCGAGCCGTAGATCATCTTGACCAGGGTCGACTTGCCGGCGCCGTTCTCGCCGAGGAGCGCGTGGATCTCGCCCGGCCGGATCGCCAGATCGACGTGGTCGTTGGCGGTGAAGTCGCCGAAGCGTTTGACGACGCCGCGGGCCTCGACCAGGAACTCGCCGGCCGCGCCACTCTCTCCACCGACACCCGACACGGACGCCACACTCGCGTTCATGCACACTCCTCTCGCCCGGCGCGAGCCGGATCGCGTCCCGCGCCTAGCGTCTTTCGTGCCAATCGATCGGCGACGAGCAGTTCGGCGGCGACCGAGGCGGCGATCACCGCCGGCAGCCTGGACTCGACCCCGGGGATCCCGATCGGGCAGACCAGACGATGGATCGCTTCGGACGTATGCCCGATTTGCGGCAGTCTGCTCGAAAAACGAGCACGTTTTGTCCGGGATCCGATG
>CALFRR010000249.1 GCA_937919435.1 uncultured Alphaproteobacteria bacterium
ATCGGTGAATCACGCAACCTCGCCGAGCGCAACGGCCTTTTGGGTCAGGCTCTAAAGGTCTCAGGAGTCGTTTGTTCGACTTTCCACCCCCCGGCTAGGGATCAGGGATCGTGTTTGCGGGGGCGCACCGCGAAACAACTTCGAGCCCGACACGATGCAGAGATTCGGGAACCGGCCGACGGCGAACTCCGATGCGAGTTGGCGGGACCGCATCGAGCGGCTGGCCATAGACGAACTTGAGCGGATGGCGTGCGACGCTCTCGACGAAAACCGTCGTCAGACCGCCGACGATCAGGCCGTCTACGAAGCGTGGCGCCGTGCCGAGCGTGTCCTTTCGGAGGCTGAGGCAAAGGCACGGGATCTGCGGGATGAGCATCTGCGGCGCCAAGCCGCAGCGAAGATTGCGCAAGAGGAGCTCGCGTTCCTGATCGACCGGCTCGGCTTCATCCCCGGCTCTACGGGCGGCTTGATGCACCCGAAGAAAAGGGTTCCACGTGGTCGATCGCACGGCGGTCGTCGCCGACCTGCCGCGCGGTCCACTGCCCTCTGAGGAACCGGGTCAACCGTTCCGCGTTGCTGTTCTCATGAGGTCCATTCGGACGCCGATCGATCGCGGGGCTCGTTCGCCACTTCCGTGGCCAATGCTTCGAGCGCGAGAACGAGCAGATGCGAAGTCCGAGGATATCGCCCCCGCGTCGTGGCTTCGACGGCGGAAATCTCGTCGGCGATCCAATCGGCGAGGCTTCCCCGCGGAAAGGCGGCGGCCGTTCTCATCGTTCGACGGCCGCTCATGCGGCCGCCTCCCGGCGTTCCGACGTCCGGCGATGTCCGACGAGGGCGAGACGCCGCCGTGTCGTAGCCGATCGGAGGCACTCCTCGAAGAGTTTGATCTCGGTACTACAACGTGCCCTCGCCTCTTCCGTCGAGCGCAACAGACGTCGCGTGGCCGTGAGGGCGATCGGCGGCTTCCGCGCCAGTCGGCTCGCACGCTCGCGCGCGCTTGCCATCAGTTCGCTTCTGCCGACATGCGCGCCGACAAGACCGATCGACATGGCCTCGGCGACGTCGATCTCCCCTCCCCCGCAGAAGAGATCGAAGGCACGGAGATAGCCGAACCTCCTCACCGACAGGAGCGTCGAGGCGGCCTCCGGCACGAGCCCGAGTTCCACGAACGGCGCCGAGAACCGCGCCGCATCGGTCGCCAGAACGGCATCGAAATGCAGCAGCATCGTCATTCCGAGGCCGGCGCAGGGACCGTCGACCGCGGCGATCATGATCTTGTCGCATCCGATCAGCGCTTCGAAGAAGCGAGTGACCGTCGCCGAAAGTCCGGCGAGATCGTCGATCGAAGCGAGCTCGGCCGGATCGGCTCCGGACGAGAAGACGTCGGCGGCGCTGCGAACGACGAGAACGCGGAGCGCCTCGTCGCCATTGGCGCGTTCGAGTCGATCGGCCAGGCAATCGAGATCGTCGATCGCCAGGACCCCGGTCGCCGGCAGGATGATTTCGGCGATCGAGGCGCTCGGGCGAGCAAAGGACATGTTCGTCATCTTGGGTCTCCAGCCTATCCGTTCCATCACCGGTTCAGACGGCCAGGGCCTGCGGCGTCGCCTCGCCGAGCCGGCCCCAGAGCTCCAAGACGGGTGCATGAGCCCCACGAAACGCGCGGATGGCGTCGATCGTGCGCTGGCCGAAGGTGACCTGGGTCGCGACGATCTGTTGGTTGCCGATCTTTCGCTGGAAGCCGAGCGGGCGGGCGAGAAATTGGAGCTGCATGGCGCGCAGGACCCACATCGGCTCGAACTCGATGATGACGTTGTCGATGCCGGAACTCATGCCCCACTCCACGAAACCGGCGATCAGTTCGGAGCCGGCCGTCGACACGCCGCGCCGCCCGTCACGATGTTCGGGCGCGACGCAGTATCGGGTGAGTTCCCAGATGCGATCGGAGCACGGCGGCGTTCCTTCGCAGAGCTCGGGAAAGACCGATGAGAGCAGGTTCGGACGCGTCGTCGGCAGCATCCGCTGATAGCCGACGACGGCACCGTCCCGGACGCAGAAGTGATGGACGGCATGTTCGTCGTCGAACTGGTCGAACTCGCGGCCGTCGGCGCGGCGCAGGTCCTCCCATCCCATCTCCTCGACGAATACCTGGTGGCGCAACCGCGACGACTGTTCGAAGAGGTGGGGGAACTCGGCCTGATCGGCTCCGGAAACTGCGATGATCATGATGACCTCCTGTATCGAGAGGCCGGGACCATCGTTCAAACCCGCTCGGTCGCCAATTGCGGGATCCGGGTATTGATTTCGTCAGCGGACGATGCCGGCGCGGATCGCTTCGGCGACGGCGTGAGCTCGATTGGCGGCGCCGAGCTTGCGTTTCGCGTTGGCGAGATGGCGCGCCGCGGTGTGCTCGGAGATCGCCATGATCATGGAAATCTCCCAGTCGGTCTTGCCGATGGCTGCCCAGCGGATGGCTTCGGTTTCGCGAGGAGAAAGGCAGGTCGGAACCGGCGACGTCGGCCGGCTCAGGCGAAACGCTCGGCCGATGGCATAGATGGACACGAGCGCGAGCATGCTGCGATCGTCCGGGGAGAGTTCGATGTGATGGCCGCCGAAGGAGACGGAAGCGATTTTCCCTTCGAGGGTGACGAGCGGCACGGCCATCCCACCGGCCAGCCCGAATTCTCGCGCTTCCCCGTTCATCGTCGCCGCTTCGCGCCGAAGCGTCGGCGCGATCGGTGCCTCGTCCCACATGAACGGGTTGCGGTCTGAGCGGATTCGCTCGATGACGGGGTCGATGTGGACATAGTCGCGTTGGACGTAGTGCTCGATCCAGCCATCGGGCCACCCTTCGAGCAGGATGTGGCGTTGTTGGTCGGAGGGCGGCGTGCCGGATCCCGGCATCGTGCCGGCGATCACGCCGGTAAGCCCGAAGCGGCTGCTCAACCCGAGCAGGCGACGGCAGACTTCATCCACTGTCGGTGCGTCGTCGATGGACGTGATGAACGCCAGGGTCTCGTCGTAGTCGGCCACGCGACGGGTCTTCCGGTTCTAAACGGCGCCGACCGATCGTGACGATCGAGGCTTCGGCCCGAACGGCGATGCGACGCGGTCGTGCCCGAGGGGAGCCGGCGGCGACCCTCGGACCGGCTGCGACCTCGAGCCGAATCGCGAACTCGATTCGCTAGGCTCAACCTACGGCGGCAGGATGGCGGACCTCCCAGAAATGGAGGCTCGGCAGTGCTCGAATTCATCGAGGATCGTCGGAATCAGCGCGGTGTCATCCGGCGTGAAATCGGTTCCGGGCCGCGACGGCGCACATCTCCGGTCGCCTGAACCAGAACGCCCGACCACATCGGATCGGCGGCTGCGCGAGAACGAAGACGATCTGTTCGTCGCCGCGCAGGCGCATGACCTCGTCGGGATTGATCAGGTTGCGCCGCTGGACCGAGACGTTGGCCGAACTCGTGGCGCCTCGCGCGTTCGCGCCGACCGTGCGCGACGTCGCCTCGACGGTCATCGTGCCGCAACGGTCGGAGACGTATTTCGCGGTCTCGTTGGAGTTGATCGCCGAGAACGAAATCCACGACGCCGAGTCCATCCAGGCGACGCGGCCGTCCTCGGTCCAGATCGCGTCCATCTGACCGAGCGATTGGTAGATCATGACGAGGGTCGCCCGGTATTTGCGACCGGCGTCGCGCACGAGCGTCAGCACCTGCATGTTCTGCAGGCGGGCGGCCTCGTCGACGAGGAACAGAACACGTTTCGAGAGCGGCACCGCCGCCTCGTCGCCGCCGGCGAGACGCACGCTGTCGTGATGGTGCACGCTGTTGAGCAGGGCGCCGAGCACGACGCGGCCGAGGCCGGGATGCTCCTGCACGGTGGCCAGCGGCAGATTGATGAAGACGTCGACGTGTTTCGTCGCGAGGTCGGTGGTCTTCCAGCCGGTCGCGGTGCTCACCATGTCGGCGAAGCGAGGGAAGGCGAGCCAGTTCGTCATGTCGCCGGCATTGGAATAGATGCCGGAGAATGTGGCGCCGTGCATGCCGCGAAACGGCCCGAGTTGGCGATGCACGTAGCTGTCGACCGCCCACTCCTTCAGGATCGCCTCCAGCGTCGTCGTCTGGAAGTGATCGTGGCTCTCCGACATCAGGATACGCAGGCGCCGAAGGGTCCGATCGGTTTCCGCTTTCGACAGGGTCAGATGGGCGAGGAGACCGCGGATCAGCGCTTCGGCCATCTGGGCGAAGAACGGATCGCGGCTTTCGGTCTTCGAGCCGGCGAACCAACTCGCGACCGTCGCAATATCCTCTTCGGCCGTCTTGGTGCCGCTGCCGATCCAGTCGAGCAGGTCGACCGACCCGGCCGGATCGTTCGGATCGATCGTGACGATGTCGCGCGGCTCGTCACCGAGGGTGGCCCGTGCGTCGCGCACCATCGGCAGAACTTCGATCGACGGATCGAAGACGACGGCGTTGCCCGGCCAGCGGAGCAACGTTGGAACGACGTTGGCCGTGGTCTTGCCGCCGCCCGATCCGGAGATCACCAGGCCATGCCCACTGCCGATGCCGCGTTCGAGGTCGAAGGCGAGGAGCGGTGCCATCCCTCCCCGTCCCCAGGTGTCGGGGCGGCGAGGATCGAAGCTCATCGAGAGATCGGGTTCGAGATCGACCCGAAAGCGCTCCCCGACGACGATCGATCCGGTCGCCGGCAGTGCGGTCGCGGCCTGTTCCATCGTCGCCCACCGCGCATCGCCGTAGACCGAGGAGGCGGCGCGATGCCGTTCGACCGGATCGTGCGTCCGTCCCGCCGATCCGGCGGCCACTCGGACGAGGAGAGCCCAGCCAATCAGCCACAGCATGCAGCCGGCGACGATCGCGCGATCGGTGATCGGGAGATCGAAGTCGGGGACGGCGTAGAGCCGCACGATCGTCGGACCGTAAGCCCAGAGGGCGAGTGAGACGATCGCGACTGCCGAAGCGGTCCCGGTGAAGGTGGCGATGCGCGGCACGCGGATGCCGATCGTCGTGACGAAGAACCAGAGAGACAGGAAGGCCGCGATGCCGAGCCGCGTGCTGCGACCCAAGAGGGCAGCGAGCCGAGGATCGCCGTCACGAAACGCCTCCGCCACCCAAGGGCCCAGTGTCACCAGAACCGCGACGACGAGGAAGGCGATGGCGATGCGCCAGATCGCGGCGACGAGCTCGTCGATCTCAGGCATCGACGGATGCCACGGTCCCGGTCATCTCGGCACCGTCCATCGCGCCGCCGGCGACGAAGGCGGCGAAGAGTGGACGATCGGCATCGCGGACGAGGAAGCCGGGCAGTTCACGCCGCAACCAGGTCGAGACGAGTTTGACGGTCTCGTCGTCGGCGCGGTTCTCGAGGCGATGCAGGACGAAGGCACCGAGCAGCACCTTGCGCCGTGTGTCCTCGGTGCGGGACTGCTTCGTCAGTCGCGCCTTGAGCGTCGCCTTCTTGGCTTCGAGTTCGGCCAGTCGCTGCTCGATGCTCTTGCGCGCCATTGGTTCTTTCCTTTCCGGTCGAATATGCCGAGGCTAAACCTCGGTGCCATGGACACGGTTCATCCGTGGAAATGACATATGGAAAGAAGAACAGTATTGCAATCGAGACAGTCGTACGGAAACCTATGCAACGGAGACACACCGTTACGACCGAGCGAAGTGAGGAAGGACACAAGGGCGCACTTACGTGTTGCTGGCAACACGGATCGCAGATAGCGTCATTTTGACGATGGAGACTGTCCTTGGCGATTTTTCACGCCTCGATGAAGCCGATCTCTCGGGGCTCCGGGCGGAGCGCCGTGGCAGCCGCCACCTATCGGGCGGCGACGCGCCTCGTCAACGAGCGGGACGGTGTCGTTCACGACTACACGGGCAAGCGCGGTGTCTCCCACGCGGAGATCGTGCTGCCGAAAGGAGCCGATGCGGCCTGGGCGCGCGACCGGTCGCTCCTGTGGAACGAGGCCGAACGGAAGGAGACGCGCAAGGATGCGCGGGTCGCTCGTGAGGTGGAGGTCTCGCTGCCTCACGAGCTGTCGGCCGATGCGCGCAAAGAGCTCGCGCAGGAGTTCGCGCAGCACATCGCCGATCGGTACGGCGTCGCCGTCGACCTGGCGATCCATGTTCCCCATGACGAGATGGACGAGCGCAACCACCACGCCCACCTGCTGATGACGACGCGGGTCGTATCGGCGGAAGGGCTCGGCGAGAAGACCGATCTCGAGCGACAGAACAAATGGCTGCTGTCGCAAGGACGTGCGACGACGCAGATGCAGGTGAAAGAGCTTCGGCAGAGTTGGGAGATCCTGGCGAACGCGAAACTGGCGGCTGCCGGCCTCGACGTGCGGATCGATCACCGCTCGCACGAAGCGCTGGGGCTCGGGATCGAGCCGACACGGCACGTCGGTGTCCATGCGACCCGGCTTGCCAGGGTCGGTCGGGAGGTTTCGCGGGCGCGGCTCGACGCGGAGGCGTTTCGGCGCAACGCCGAGCTGATCCGGCGGAAGCCGGATGAGGTTCTGGCGCTTCTCACCAACGAGAAGAGCGTGTTCGATCGGCGCGACGTCGCCCGCGTCCTTCACCGCTACGTCGACGACGTACAGGGGTTCCAGAACGCCTTCGCGGCCGTGATGGCGTCGCCGCTCTTGGTCGAACTGCAGGCCGAGAGAAAGACCGAGGAGGGCAAGATCGAGCCGGCGCGGTATTCGACGCGGGAGATGGTCGACCTCGAAGGTCGCCTCGCCGATGCGGCCGAGCGGCTGTCGACGGACACGTCGCATCGTGTTGCCGCGCGTCGGGTGGCACGGGCGATCGAGCATCAGGACCAAGCGATCCGCAAGGCGGTCGCGTCGGATTGCTCCGGCAAGGTCACGCGCGGCGAGATGACGATCACCGAGCGCGACCGTCGTGTCGCGCGGGCCGGATTGTCGGCCGAGCAACGACAGGCGATCGAGCACGTCACCGGGCCGCAGCGCATCGCGGCGGTCGTCGGGTTTGCCGGTGCCGGCAAGTCGACCATGCTTGCGGCGGCGCGCGAAGCATGGGAGGCGGAAGGCCGCCGTGTCTTCGGCGCGGCGCTCGCGGGCAAAGCCGCCGAGGGGCTCGAGGAATCCGCCGGCATCCGCAGCCGGACGCTGGCCTCTTGGGAGCGGCGTTGGGCGCAGGAAACCGATCTTCTGGAGAAGGGGGACATTCTCGTCGTCGACGAGGCCGGAATGATTGGCTCACGTCAGCTCGCCGGCTTCGTCGAAGTGGTCGAACGGCGTGGTGCGAAGCTGGTGCTGGTCGGTGATCACGAGCAGCTTCAGGCGATCGCCGCCGGCGCGCCGTTTCGTGCCATCGCCGAGCAGGTCGGGCACATCGAGCTTCAGGAGATTCGTCGGCAGCGGGAAGACTGGCAGAGGGAGGCGTCCATCGCCTTCGCCACTCATCGCACGGCGGAGGGTCTTCGCGCCTACGCAGAACGAGGTGCGGTGCGGTTCGACGATACGCGCGAGAGCGCCCGGAGCACGCTCGTTGCCGACTATCTCGCCGATCGTGAGGCAGATCCAAACGCGAGCCGTGTGGCGATGGCGCATCGCCGTGTTGACGTCCGAGCGATCAACGACGAGATCCGCGTCGCGCTCCAGGAACGTGGAGACCTCGCCCGCGGGATCGAAGCGGGAGAGCGGACCTTCGAGACGAACGATGGTCCCCGTGCCTTCGCGCCGTCCGACCGTGTCGTCTTCCTCGAGAACGACGCCGATCTCGGGGTGAAGAACGGCATGCTCGGCAGCGTCGCCGAGGTCCATCCCGATCGGCTGGTCGTCGCTCTCGACGGTCGCGGAGGCGACACCGTCGCCGTACCGATCGAGACCTATCGAGCCATCGATCACGGCTACGCCACCACGGTTCACAAGCTGCAAGGGGCGACGGTCGACCGAGCCTTCGTCCTGGCCTCCGATACGATGGACCGGCATCTGACCTATGTGGCGATGACCCGACATCGATCAGACGTGCGGCTCTACGCCGGCGCGGAAGAGTTCGCCGATCGGCGGGCCGGCGTTCTCGTCGCGCACGGGCGCGCACCTTACGAGAACACTCCGGCGAACCGTGACAGCTGGTTCGTGACGCTGGAGAACGCGAGGGGCGAGCGACACACGACTTGGGGCGTCGACCTCGGCCGAGCGATCGAAGCCGCGAAGCCCGACATCGGCGAACGCATTCGGCTCGAACATCTCGGCAAGGCGCCGGTCGCGCTGCCCGATGGGGCGACGGCCGAGCGCAACGGCTGGAAGGTTCACCGCGCCGAGGCGCTTCGGCTCGACCGTCTCGTCGATCGCCTGTCGCGCTCCGGCGCCAAGGAGAACACGCTCGACTACGGCCGGGGTTTCGCCGACCGACGCGGGATCGCCGCGCGTCTCGGCATCGTCAGCGAGATCGTCGTTTCCAAGGGGGCACCGAAGGCGTTGGACGAAGCAGCCCCGGTCGGGAAACTCGTACCGGCGGCGCCGGCGAAGGAGGCAACCATGGACGACATGTTCGGCAGGCTCGATCGGGGCGAGGTCCCTGTGACCTGGACCGCTGCGATCGATCGTGTGCGAAGCCACGTCGCGCGAGACTTGGTGCTCGCCTATCGCGATCCGCAGGCGTTGCAGGCGAGGATCGACGATCTCGTCGCGCGCCGGCGTTTCGACGATGTTCAGCCGGAACTCGACAGGGCTGCGGCGGCGCCGGAGCTCGCAGGCGGGCTGAACGGTGCCACCGGTTGGTTCGGCAAGATCGACGAACCACGAAAGGCCGCACAGCTCGCCATGTCGCGGCTCGCGAAGATCGGTGCGCTGTTCATCGAAGCGCGCAGCTTCATCGAGAGCGCATACCGCGAGCAGGTCCGAGGCGCCAACGTACGGGGTGCGCGCGTCGTGCCGATGCCGTCGCAGGAGCTTCGGGCGGCGCTTGCCGAGAAGAAGCCGATCGAGGGCAAGCTCGCCGACGAGATCACGGCGATCCGGGCTGCGGTCGACCGACGGTTCACGCCGGAAGAACGGCGCGAACTGTGGTCGGGCGACATCGAGCGGATCCGGCGCGTGGTGCCGGAGGGCGCCGATCTTGACGCCCTCCGCGATCTCGCCGGATCGATCGAAGTGCAGGGGCGTGAGGTCGAGAGCCAGCGGGTGATCGAACGCTTCCTCGAGGACGAGAAGGCGGAAGAGGTCGGGTTGTCGATGTGAGGGACGGTACAGGGCGAGGCAAGTTGCCGAGTCCTTTTCCCGAGAACGTTTCAGAACCATATTTTCAAGAGAAATCGGCTCATGGCCGCGCAGAGCATGCGGAGAGATTGACGATGACGTCCCCGGTGATTTCCCTGGTGCTGACGACCGTGACGGCGCCCTATGGCGTGAAAGTGTCGGCGCGTGAACTCGCCGACAAGCTTCAGGATCCTGCGAGCGCGACCTCCTTCGACGCGGCGGCCTTTGCCTTCTTTTCCGAGGTGAGTCCCGAGCTCCAGATCGCGTTCATGGACGAGATGGGTGTGAGCAAGGCCGATGCAGCCTTGGTTGCGGCCCTCTTCTCCGATGCGGCCGGCTATAAGCTGCCTCTGGCCGCACGGCCGTGATCATTGCAAACCACCTCCGTCATGATCTGAGCCCCAGGTGGATTCTGATGGCGTCCTCGACGGCCCCGAGATCGGTCTTCGACAGCGCGCCGAGTTGTTCCTTCAGTCGTGACTTGTCGGCCGCCATGATCTGGTCCGCCATGGCCTTGCTCTGCTGCCGGCCGACCGTCACCACGGCCTCTCCCGGATAGACCCGCTCGACCGAGCTGGTGAACGGCACCACCACGACGCGCGAGAGATTCCGGTTGGCCGCGTCGTTGCTGACGATCACCGCCGGCCGGGTCTTCCGGACTTCGCTGCCGACGGACGGGTCGAACTCGACCCACCACACCTCACCGCGCTTCATTCGCCATGTCTCCGGCGAGACCGTTGCACCATTCCTGCGCTTCGGCTTCTCGCGCCGTATCGGCCGCCATGGCGCGATAGCCCTCGTCGAGCGAGGTCGCGAGCACGTGCGGCCGGACCAGGTCTTCGATGAACTGACTCATCCGCCGCTTGCCGACGGTGCGGTAGAGCCCTTCGTAGACTTCTTCGTCGAGCGTGATCGTCATCTTGCGATGCATGACCGCCTCCATATACGTGTACGTATATCTCATAGCAGCAATCGGACGTCGGGGCCACCCGATGTCGCCCGACGTGGGTGCCGGCCGTTCATTCCGAGTGGAAACCGAGGCGAGTACCTTGAGCACATTCGGCCTGTGGTGTCGCGGAACGCCTTGCCCTTCGCTGCTGGACTTCAGACGCTTCACAGTCCTCCCGGGGCGGCATCGTGCAGCCGAGCAGCCGCGGAGCTCGCGGACGCAGCCTCGCACAGCAAAGTCCAATCGTCGGGCGGATGACCGTCTTCCAGCATTCCCTTGAAGACTTTGTAGGCATCGGTCTTCGCGCCGTAGGTGCGCAGTGTGGTTTCGGCGTTCACCCAGGCGAAAATGATGATCTCGGCACCCGTGTCGTATCGAAAGAACAGCCTGAATCGGCCATTTCCGAACTTCGCTCGGAACCAATGTCTGTGACCGTCGCCGAGCGTCGATCCCTGCCGATAGATCGTGGCCGTGGGATCGGCCGGTATCGTCTGGAAGACGAGCTTGCCCAAGGCGGCCAGCAGTTTTGTAGATGCGTGGCTCTCGTATTGGTCGGGCTTCTTTGCCTTCAGCGCCTCGACTGCTCGGGTCAGCTTTTCCAACTGATCGAGGAACAAGGGGTGGGCGAGAATGGTCCAGCCATTGATCGTGAGCATGATCAGAGATCGACGTCACCGTCGATCTCGGCGTCGAGGTCGGCGTTCATGGCTCCGGTCAATGCTGCGATACGATCCCGCAGGGACGGAGGCAGGGCGACGATGGAGGTGCCGGGGTGCTCGGCCATGTCTCGCGCGAGAAATGCCAGAAACCGGTCGACGACAGGATCGGGCGTGTCCTCGACCGCCTTCTCGACAAAGACCCGGCGCTGATCGTCGACGACGAAAGCGATGCGCCCGCCATAGTCCACGCCCAGAGCCTGCCTGACGGCCTTGGGAACCGTGGTCTGGCCCTTCGCGGTGATCGTGCTTTCTTCCTTCAACAA
>CALFRR010000250.1 GCA_937919435.1 uncultured Alphaproteobacteria bacterium
CGAAGTGCTTGGCCTGCTTCTCGAACTGACGCATCAGCTCGAGCCCGCCGATGCCGTCGGGAAAGCCGGGGAAGTTGGCGATCTCGTTGGTATAGGTGGCCAGCCCGCCGATCAGGCTCTTTTCGATGAGGAGGGTCTTCAGGCGCGCCCGCCCGCCGTAGATCGCCGCGGTGAGACCGCCGGGGCCTCCCCCGATCACGACGAGGTCGTAGTACTGGTGGTCCTTTTCGATCGGCATGGGACTTGTCCTGGGTTCGGTGCGAAGGGCTGCGGGCCGTCGCTGGCGGCCCGCTCCGATGGAGAGGCGGCGTCAGGCGGTGCCGGAGCGCTTCGACCACCAATGGGCGACGAGATAGACGCAGAGGAGCGCCAGGAGCTGGACGAGCAGGCCCGGCAGGAAGCCGCCGAGGATCTGCGGCAGATAGACCGTGCGCTTCTCGTCGACGAGCAGCAGTTCCTTCCACACCGGATAGCTGGCGGCGCCGAGCGCCGATCCGGCGACGAAGAAGGGGATGACGATCCACTGCTGGAAGAAGCCTTCGCCCATCCGCATCAGGGTGCCGGAGGCGCAGCCGCCGGAGATCACCGCGCTCATGCCGAAGAGGACGGCACCGACGGCGGTGTGCAGCCCGACGGGCTCGAACCCGCCGACCTTCATCGCCGCCGCCATCGCCTTGGCCGGTTCCGGGCTCTTGACGAAGGCGCCGAGCTGCAACGCGGCGAAGACCACGGTGGCCGTGGCGAGGCCGATGACGACCGCCTTGGAGATCGAGGTGCCACCGGTCAGGACCGGATCGCGGAAGGCCGCGGTGAAGCAGAAGCGCGAGCGCTGCAGCGCCAGCCCGAGCAGCACGCCGACGAACCAGTTGATCGAGAGCACGATCGCGTTCTGGACGAGCGCGATGTAGAGGCCGATGGCGAAGACGACGGCGATCAGCAGCAGAGCGAGCGGAAGCTGGAGCGTATTCTCCTTCTTCTCCACGCGCACGGCGGTGCGATCTCGCGGAATGCGCCGGATGGATCCGGCAGGCGCCGCGATGGGGGCGGCATCGTTGGAGGTCGACAGGGTCATGATCGTCGCCCTTTCACATGAAGTACTTGACGAGCAGCCGCGAGCCGAGGAAGGCGCCGCAGAACATGAACGGCATGAACACCCAGCCGTGCAGCGACATCGACGGGATCGCCGAGAACAGCGAGCCGATGTTGCAGCCGAAGGCGAGGCGCGCGCCGAAGCCCATCAGCAACCCGCCGAGGATCGCCGCGACGATCTGACGATTGGACTTGAGCCGCTTGATCTTGAACTGCCCGGCGAGCAGGCAGGCGAGGAGAGCGCCGACGATCACGCCGAGATTGATCAGCGTGCCCGGGTCGGTGAAGAACGAGAGCTTGAGGAAGGCCGGCTTCACTTCGTTGAAATAGAGCCAGCTTCGCGGGTTGCCGCCGAGGGCCTCCCAGGCCCAGGCGCCCCAGTAGGCGAAGGACGTGGTCACGCCCCAGGCCTTGCCGGTGGAGGCGAGAAGGGCCGAGTTGAACATCGCCAGCACCACGGCGCCGGTGACGTATGTCCAGGGATTGACGAGCAGTGCCTTGAACGTGTCGTTCGCCCGTACGGCGGCGAATACGGAGGCGGATTGTGGGGTTGGTTCGGCCATGGGTGGTTCCTCTCTGGAACGAGCCCCCGGGGGCGGACCTTCCCGGAGAGACGTCCGCCGGCCGGAGGTATGCTCGGACGCGGGGGGAGGGGGCGCCTCAGTGCGTCTTCTCGATGACGATTTCCCACTGTCCGTCGGCGACTTCTTCGATCTCGAAGTTGTGGCCTTCCTTACCGGCCCATTCCGGGATGTTCTTCATCGCGCAGGAATGGTCGATCTCGACCACGAGCACGTCGCCGACGACGAGACCGGCGAGCGCCTTCTGGGTGCGGATCAGGGGGACGGGGCAGGCTTCGCCCAGGCAATCGAGATTCTGTTGAGCCATCGGAGTTGTTGCCGTTCGGAGCGGTGATCCCGGTCGGGGCCGCCCGCGTTTCGACTGCGTTTCAGTCGTCGACAGGTTTTCCGATGCATGGTCCAGTTTCAATCCGGCAAAACATTTATAAGAAGATCAACATATATCGATATTCGGTCAAATCAATTCAGTACGGATGCTCTCATATCTGGATTTTATGCTCTGAAATTCAAAACAAAAATCCGAACTCATGCCGACATGATCGGACCATGAATTCGATTGTGACGATTCGACGTGGACCTCTTCTATGAAATCACTTTGCATCGGCGAATCTCGGGCGCCTATCCCAAAGTCATGGCCGTCGTCGCATGGTGCCATGCGGCGGCGCATGACGGGCTGCGAAACGAGAAGAGGGCGATCTTCCCCGGGGAAGATCGCCCTCTTCGTTCGTCGCGTCCGTGGTTTCGTCTCGTCCGACCGGCCGCGCCCGTTTGGGGTCTTCGGCCGATCGGCGTGTCCGGGGCGTCTCGTCGCCTCAGGCGGCGGCGAGATCGCGGACGAAGGTCTCCACCACCTGGCGCAGGTCGACGGCCTGGTTGGAGAGCCCGGTGGAGAGCGACATCAGCTGCGTCGAGGCCGCGCCGGTCATCTCGGCCGCCTGACCGACGCCGGAAATGTTCTGGGTCACCTGATGCGTGCCGGTCGCCGCCTGCTGGCAGTTGCGGGCGATCTCGGCGGTGGCCGCGCCCTGTTCCTCGACCGCGCCGGCGATCGCCGAGGCGATCTCCTTGATGTTGCCGATGACGCGGACGATCTCGGTCATCGACTTCACCGTGCCGTCGGTGGCGAGCTGGATCTCGCCGACCTTGGAGCCGATCTCGTCGGTGGCCTTGGCGGTCTGGTTGGCGAGCTGCTTGACCTCGGCGGCGACGACGGCGAAGCCCTTGCCGGCCTCGCCGGCCCGCGCCGCCTCGATGGTGGCGTTGAGGGCGAGGAGGTTG
>CALFRR010000251.1 GCA_937919435.1 uncultured Alphaproteobacteria bacterium
CAGACCGCCGCCCCGGTCGTCGAAGGCCGTCAGGCCGCCCCGATCTCCCAGAACAACGCCGTCGACCGCTACCTGATCGACCGCGTCGACACGTCGAAGTGAGTCCCACCCTCGGCGCGGTTCCGGCAGATCGATCCGCCGGCGACACCCGAGCGGTCCCCATCGAAAGCCGTCCGCACCCCGCGGGCGGCTTTCGCGCATCTCCCCTCCGGTCTATTCTCCGCCACCCGATCATCCGGAAGGCCGCGCCATGAAGTTCGTCACCTGGAACATCAACGGGATCAAGGCCCGCCTCGAGGTGCTGACCGCATGGCTGGAAGAGGCCCGACCGGATCTCGTCTGCCTGCAGGAGATCAAGAGCGTCGACGAGGGCTTCCCGCGCGCCGCGATCGAACGGCTCGGCTACGAGGTCGCCACCCACGGCCAGAAGAGCTTCAACGGCGTCGCGATCCTGTCGAAGCATCGGCTCGAGGACGTCACCCGCGGCCTTCCCGGCGACGACGACGATCTCCAGGCCCGCTACATCGAGGCGACGGTCTCGGTGCCCACCGGTGCGGTCCGGGTCGCCGGGCTCTACCTGCCGAACGGCAATCCGATCGACACCGAGAAGTTCCCCTACAAGCTCGCCTGGATGGCCCGCCTCGAAGCCCGGCTCGCCGAACTGCGGGCCTTCGAGGAACCGCTCCTGGTGATGGGCGACTGGAACGTCATCCCCGAGCCGATCGACGCCAAGACCCCCTCCGCCTGGCTCGGCGACGCGCTCTACCAGCCGGAGAGCCGGGCCGCCTTCCGCCGGATCCTCGGCCTCGGCCTGACCGACTGCCTGCGCGCCACCACCGACGCACCCGTCTGGACCTTCTGGGACTATCAGGCGGGCTGCTGGCCGCGCGACGAGGGCATCCGCATCGACCACGTGCTGGCCTCGCCCCAGGCCGCCGACCGGCTGATCGCCGCCGGCGTCGACCGCCACGTGCGCGGCTGGGAGAAGCCCTCCGACCACGTGCCGGTGTGGGTCGAGCTCGACGTGACCACCCCCGCCGGCCGCCACGCCTGACGAGGGCGCCCGCCGCCGGCCTCCCCACGACCGCTCCGCCGCCGCACCTCCGACACCGGTTCCGACGGGCGCCGACGGATGCGCGCTGCGGTGCAGAGACGGGACGAGCCCTCCGCGAAATCGTACACGCGAGAGTCGCACCTTAACCTTCGATTAACCATCGAATGCGAGTCTTCGCTCGGAAATCGGGTTTGGCGGCGTTTCGCCGATCGCTGATCGACAGCTCACCCGACACATCAGAAAATCGACGGAAATGATTGCGAAAAAATGATTTTTGCACGACATTGAATCGTCTTGCGAAGATCCGCCCGACGAACCGAGGACCGGCGCCGTCCCATTCGAGGCACGGCGACCGGATATCTATGCCTTTCAATGAGTTGCGAGACTTTCCGGACTCGCCTTGCGAACCCGTGCGACCACCTTCCGCTAGGGCACGTTCCCCTTGGGCATCCGATCACCGCCCGTGGATCAGCACCGTCTCGCAGTCGGCGGCCGCCAGCCGGATCGCCCGCAGCTTGCGGTAGAGCGGACCGTCGTACCAGGATCGGAACGCCGCCTCGTCGGGGAAGCGGATCAACACCCGACGGCCGCGGCGCGGGCTCCCTTCGAGCGGCTGCGCGTCGTCGTCGACCGCGACCACTTCGCCGCCGGTCCCGGCGAGCGCTTCGTCGGTCCCGGCGAGATAGGCCTCGTAGCCGGTGGGATCGTGGATGGCGATGGTGGCCGAGAACCAGACGCTCATCGTCGGGCCGCCTGAAGTGGGAGACGACGTCGCACCGGGACGCGCCGGGCGCCCCGACCGAACCTCACGGATTGCCGGACTTGGCGATCCAGTCCTGCGCCTGGGCGACGCCCTGCCGGCGTTCGGATTCGCTGGCCACCGAGAAGGCCTGCTCCTGGGCGTCGCGGATCCAGTCCTCGGTGTTGCCGTGGGCGTTGGCCCGCGCCACGGTCAGCCACATCAACCCCTGCGCCGGCCGCCGCGGCACGTCCTCGTCGCCGCTGAACAGCAACTGGCCGAGCAGCGCCTGGGCACCGGGATGCCCCTTGCGGGCGGCGACCCGCAGCCAGCGGGCCGCCTGCTTCGGATCGCGCTCGCTCGAATCCGCGTCGAGATAGAGCCGTCCGAGGCTGAACTGGGCATCCGCATCGCCGAAATACGACGCGGCGTAGGTGTAGATCTCCCGCGCCTTGTCGATGTTCGGACGCACCGCGGTGTTGTCGATGCCCTTCAGATAATAGGTGCCGAGCGCCACGAAGGCCGACGCGACGAAGGCCGCCTGCGGGCTGCCCGGGCTGTCGTCGGCATGGTTGTTGGCGACCTGATTGTAGAATTCGAAGGCCTTGGCGTCGTTGGCCGGAACCCCGTCGCCGGTCTGGTAGATCCGGCCGAGTTTCCACTGGGCGATCGGATGGCCGTTCTCCGCGGCACGGCGCAGCTGTTCGATCGCCTGCTTGCGGTCACCCTGGTAGTAGAGCCGGGTTCCCGCCCGGAAGGCGTCGCTGGCCACCGAGTTTCCACCGGCGTTCGCCGGCAGCGGAGCCGAGAGGAGCCGCGGCGAGACGCCCGGCGGCAGATGCATCGCATCGGTCATCGGCCCCGGTGCGATCGGCGCCGGCTGGGGAGCCAGGGCCTGCACCGCCGAGGGAATGATCGGATCCGTCGCCGAGGTCCGTGCGCTCGGATCGAGCGCCAGGGCCGCCGACGACGTCGTCGCTATCGCCACCGTCAGCGATCCCATTCGCAGAAAACTCGAGGTCCACATGACCGTTCTCATCGAATCGTCCCGCCCCCGTGCGCCCGAGCAGGGTCGCCCCGAAAGGGAGCGATCGAGCCGACGGAAAGAGGATCGAGCACTGCTCTGGCCGAATGCGCGGCGCCCGACATCGGATCACCGACGCCGAGCCGGTCGCCGGAGCTCGACGACCGCATTCCCAGAACCGCACATTGCCCCGCGTTTCGGGCGACACTGCGGCCGAGGCCGGGCCGTGTCGCGGCGATCCGAAGGAATCCCGACGATTCCGGTGCGTTCCGCTCCGGCACTCCGGAGGCGACCGTCCGTCCCTCGTCCTTCGTTCGATCCCAGACCCGCACTGCGTCCGTCCTTCGCTCGCTCGGCCACCGCCGTCGGGACCGACGCTCGAATCCATTTGTGACCGAACGGCGGCATTCCCCGGTTCCGGGGATTGCCGCAAATCTAATGAAATCGGGTGTTGCCGCCAGAGCACATGGACTCTGGACCACTACGATCGGGAGATTCCGGGAGACGCCGCGTCAGCCGAGCCGCGCCAGCGCTTCCCGCACCTTGGCCAGCCGCGCGACGTACTCCTCGCGCTTTTCGCGGTTCTCCTCGACCACCTCTTCCTTCGCCTTGGCCATGAACTGCGGATTGGCGAACATCTTGTCGATGCGGCCGATCTCCTGGTTCATGCGCTCGACTTCCTTCGCCAGCCGCTTCTTCTCGGCGGCGATGTCGACGATGCCTTCGAGCGGCAGACAGGCGGTCGCTTCACCGACCACGATCTGGGCCGACGCCGCCGGCGCCTGGGTCCCGAAATCGATCGACGACAGCCGGGCGAGGCGGAGGATCGCCGCCTCGTGGGTCGCGGTGCGGGCCCGCGTCGTCTCGTTCGCTCCGACCAGCACCAGCGGGATCTGAGCGCCCGCCGGCACGTTGGTCTCGGCCCGGACCGACCGGATCTCGGTGATCAGGCCGACCAGCCAGTCGATCTCGTCGGCGGCCGGATCGGCGGTCGCCCCACCCTCCGGCCACGGCGTCACCACCAGCATCGCCGGACGGACGATCCCCGCCGTCTCCGCCGTCTTCACCCAGAGTTCTTCGGTGATGAACGGCATGAACGGATGCAGGAGCTTCAGGATCTCGTCGAGAACGTGGGCGCAGGTCGCCCGGGTCTCCGCCTTCAGCGCTTCGTCGTCGCCGGAGAAGATCGGCTTGGCGAGTTCGAGATACCAGTCGCAGAACGAATTCCAGACGAAGCGGTAGGCGGCGGCCGCCGCCGCGTCGAACCGATAGGTCCGGATCGCGTCGACGACCCCGTCGATCGCCCGGGCGAGTTCGGTCGAGATCCAGCGGTTGAGCGTCCCCTGCGCCGTCGCCGGGTCGAAGCCGGGCACCACCACGCAGCCGTTCATCTCGGCGAAGCGGGCGGCGTTCCACAGCTTGGTGGCGAAGTTCCGATAGCCGGCGACCCGCGCCTTGGCGAGCTTGATGTCGCGGCCCTGCGCCGCCATCGCGGTCAGGGTGAAGCGCAGCGCGTCCGCCCCGAACTCGTCGACGAGCTCCAGCGGATCGATGACGTTGCCCTTGGACTTCGACATCTTCTGCCCCTTCTCGTCACGGACGAGGGCATGGATGTAGACGTCCTTGAAGGGGATCTGCGGCCGGCCCTCTTCGTCCTTCATGAAATGGAGGCCCATCATCATCATCCGGGCGACCCAGAAGAAGATGATGTCGAAGCCGGTGACCAGCACCGAGGTCGGATAGTAGCGGGCGAGTTCGGCCGTCCGGTCCGGCCAGCCGAGGGTCGAGAACGGCCACAGCGCCGACGAGAACCAGGTGTCGAGCACGTCCTCGTCGCGGGTCAGGAAGCCCTCGGCTCCCTTCGCCCGGAGATCGGAGGCCTTGACCGCGTCGAGGGTGCCGCGGGTCAGGTAGTGATGGATCGCCTGATCGAGCGCCTCGGCCTCGTCATGGGCGACGAACACCTCGCCGTCCGGCCCGTACCACGCCGGGATCTGATGGCCCCACCAGAGCTGACGCGACACGCACCAGGGCTGGATGTTCTCCATCCACTGGTAATAGGTGTTCTCCCAGTTCTTCGGCACGAAGGTGGTCCGCCCGTCGCGCACCGCGGCGAGCGCCTCCTCGGCCAGCACCTTGGCGGCGACGTACCACTGGTCGGTCAGGAACGGCTCGATCACCACGTTGGAGCGGTCGCCGTGCGGCACCGCGTGGGTGTTCGCCTCGATCTTGGCGAGCAGACCGCGCGCCGCCATCGCCTCTACCACCCGCTTGCGGGCGGTGTCGCGATCCTGCTCCTCGACCAGCGCCACCAGCTCGTCGCGGCCCATCACCAGCGGCAGCGCCGGCTTCGGCTCTTCGCCCTCCTTCGGCTCCGGCGCGCCGGTGAGATCGGCGCCGAGCCCGGTCTCCTCCCAGAAGGCGGCGTCACCGGCGATCGCGATCTGCGCCTTGCGGTCGAGGACGTTGATCATCCGCAGCGAGTGCCGCTTGCCGACCTCGAAGTCGTTGAAGTCGTGCGCCGGGGTGATCTTCACCGCGCCGGTGCCCT
>CALFRR010000252.1 GCA_937919435.1 uncultured Alphaproteobacteria bacterium
CGCCGCGGTTCCGATCGCCACCCGATCGACGAGGGTCGGCGGCGGTCCGGCGCGACCGGTGGCGAGAGCGAAGACGATGTCGCCGTCGAGCGGCGTGTGGGCCGGCCACAGCGCCACGGCGAAGCCGTCGTGGGCCTGGACGGCGAGGCGCTGGGTCTCCGCCTTGGTCAGCGCGGCGTCGGTCGCCACCACCACCAGGGTCGTCGCCGCGCCGGGGCGGTCCGCCACGCCCTTGAGGTGGGGACGGGTGGCGTCGGCCGGCCACGGGTCGGGACGACCGAGCCCGCCGAACTCGTCGCCGATCTCGTGGGCGGCGGCCCAGAAGTGGCCGGTGTCGGCGATCGTCGCGGTACCCACCGCATTGACCGCGGCGAGCGCGGCGACGGTGACGCCGTCGTCGAGGACGATCGAGGCGCTGCCGATGCCGCCGCGCAGGGTGGCGGTGGTGGCGCCGGTGCCGGCACCGACGCTGCCGAGCGGCACCGCCGCGCCCGAGGCGGATTCGGCCGCCAGCCGGCCGAGATCGCGCCACGGCGGGGCGTCGCCCCAGTCCTTGGGTCCTCCGTCGAGGAGATCGAACAGCGATGCGGCGGGGACGATCGGGACATGGACCGAACCGACCGCGAAGCCCCGGCCCTGCGCGGCGAGATGCGCCTGGACGCCGCCGGCGGCATCGAGGCCGAAGGCGGAGCCGCCGGACAGCACCACGGCGTCGACCCGGTCGACGGTCTGGTGGGCGGCGAGCAGCTCGGTGTCGCGGGTGGCGGGGGCTCCGCCCATCACGTGGCAGCTCGCGACCACCGGTTCGTCGGCGACGACCACGGTGACGCCGCTGCCCAGGCGGGTGTCCGCGGCATGCCCGACGGCGAGGCCGGTGACGTCGACGAGCGTGTTGGTCGGGCCGGGGTGTCGGGCCATCGGTGAGGTCTCCGCGAGGGACGATCGATGGACGAGGATTACACGGGCGGCGCAGGGCCTGCCAAGCCGACACGGTCGCGCGGGATCGGCGCGGGCGGTCGTGAGGGGGCCGGGTGGCGGTCCCGGTTCGTCGAAACGCCGCCGCGATGCTTCGATCGGCGGCGGCGCTCCGATGTCGCTTCTCCGGGGGCGGTGCGGGCGATGCACCGACCCCGGGCGAGGCGGATCAGTTCTGCTCGTAGACGATCTTGCCGTCGGCCGTCTTCTTCCAGGTGTACATCACGTAGTCGGTGTCCTTGCGGTCGCCCTTCTTGTCGTAGGCGAGCTCACCGAGCACGGTCTTGAACACCTTGCCGGAATGGATGACGTCGGCGACCTTCTTCGGATCGAGCGACTTGGCCTCTTCGGCCGCCTGCTTGATGATCTCGACCGCGGCGTAGGAGTAGAGGGTGTAGGCCTCGGGCTCGTACTTCTTGGCGCGGAACTTCTCGATCACCGCCTTGGCCGCCGGGTTCTTCAGCGGATCCGGACCGAAGGACATCAGCGTGCCGACCACGCCTTCGCCGCCGATGGTGGCGAACTCGGCCGAGGTGATGCCGTCGCCGGAGAGCATGACGGTCTTCAGGCCCTGGTCACGCATCTGACGGATGATCAGACCGCCTTCGGTATGCAGGCCGCCCCACATGATCACGTCGGCGCCGGAGGCCTTGATCTTGGAGACCAGAGCCGAATAGTCCTTTTCGCCGGCGTTGACGCCTTCGTAGAGAACTTCCTTGGTGCCGTCGGCGTTCATGAAGCCCTTGGCGGCGTCGGCGAGACCCTGGCCGTAGGTCGTCTTGTCGTGGACGGTGGCCATCTTCTTGCCCTTCAGATTCGCCTTGGTGTATTCGGCCCACAGTTTACCCTGCTGGTCGTCGCGGCCGCAGGTGCGGAAGATGTTCCACAGGCCGCGTTCGGTGACCTTCGGGTTGGTGGCCGAGGGCGTGAATTCCAGGATGCCGTTCTCGGCATACACTTCCGAGGCGGGCATGGTGACGCCCGAGTTGAAGTGGCCGATCACGTACTTGACGCCGTCGCCGACGAACTTGTTGGCGATCGAGACGCCCTGCTTGGGGTCGGAAACGTCGTCGCCGAGGGTGGTGACGATCTTCTGGCCGAGGATGCCGCCTGCGGCATTGATGTCCTCGACCGCCTGCTCGGTGCCGTTCTTCAGCTGAGCGCCGAAGGCGGCGTTCGGGCCGGTGATCGGGCCGGCGATGGCGAACTTGACGTCGGCAGACGCCACGCCCGACCAAGCGAGACCGGCGGCCAGAACCAGGCCGGACAACCACATCTTCTGCATCGAACTACTCCTCTCGATCGTTCGCTCGCGAACATTCGTTCCTTCGGGTCCACCGATCGTCCCGGATCGGGGAGGCCCATCCGTCGTCTCCCGCCGCCGCCCTGCACAAGAGACGGGCGTGCCCTCGGTGAGTGCGAACCAGCCCGTTCGACCGGGTGGCTCACGTCACGGTGTGCGTACTCTCACCTGCTTCCGCGCCGTTGTCATCCCCCCTCGTGCGTAATAATTGGGCTATTTCGTATCGTGCCGCGTGAAATGGCAGTTTGTCGCGGGCAGGCGTACGACGAAGCGGCCGGGGGAGGGCCGGCACGAAAATACACGTTGCCCGAATACCCTGAGGTTCCGGGCGAACGTCGCTTTTCTGCAAATCGATCATCTCCCGGCGAAGATGAAAAACCTTCGCCGGGGGTGTTTCACGAGCGGTCTTTCCAGGAGAACGGGCCGTTCGCGACGTAGAGCCACCGATACTTGGCGACCATCTGCCCGACGCGGGTCGTGCGGTATCCGAGAGCCCCGATCGCCTGAACGACCAGGGTGTCGACGACGTAGTAGTGCAGCGTCAGCAGCGTGCCCTCGAACAGGGCGAAGTGGATGAACCGCACGGCGACGCCGAGCAGCATCAGATAGGCGACCAGAACCGGATAGGGGCGCCAGGTCGACGCCATGGCGCGTCCGGTCATCCAGGCGGCCCAGCCGCCCATCACGCAGGTGACCAGGAGGAACAACCAGATCGAGGGTTCCTCGTGCAGGATGCCTTGCATCGGTCTCAGATCCCCGTTGGTCAGTGGGCTCCGCCTTCGAGGTAGGCCGCACGGACCTCCTCGGAGGCGAGCAGTTCCTTGCCGGTGCCGCTCATGGTGATGACGCCGTTGACCATCACGTAGCCGCGATGGGCGAGCTTCAGGGCATGAAAGGCGTTCTGCTCGACCAGGAACACGGTCATGCCCTGGGCGCGATTCAGTTCACGGATCGCGTCGAAGATCTGTTTGACGACGAGCGGCGCCAGACCGAGCGACGGTTCGTCGAGCAACAGCATCTTCGGCCGGGACATCAGGGCGCGGGCGATCGCCAGCATCTGCTGTTCGCCGCCCGACAGGGTGCCGCCGCGCTGGTGGGCGCGTTCGGACAGGCGCGGGAACAGCGAGAAGACCTGATTGAGGTCCTCCTCGAAATGGGCGAAGTCGTCGATCGCGGCGCCCATCTGGAGGTTCTCGAGCACCGTCATGCGCGGAAAGATCCGCCGCCCCTCGGGCGACTGGGCGATCCGCATGCGGGCGATCTCGTGGGTCGGCATCTGGGTGATGTCGGTCCCGGCATAGACGATGCGGCCCTCGCGGGCCCTCGGGTTGCCGAAGATGGTCATCATCAGCGTCGACTTGCCGGCGCCGTTGGCGCCGATCATGGTGACGATCTCGCCTTCGTGGACGTCGATGTCGACGCCCTTCAGGGCGATGATGTTGCCGTAGTAGGTCTTGACGCCGCGCACCGAGAGAAGCGGGGCGGAATTCACCTGTTCCGTCACGATGCAACCTCCGCGGCCACTTCCTCGACCTCGTCGTCGCCGACACCCAGATAGGCGGCGACGACCTTCGGATCGCTCTTCACGTCGGCGGGCGTGCCGTCCGAGATCTTGGTGCCGTAGTCGAGCACGACGACGTGGTCGGAGATCTCCATCACCACCGACATGTCGTGTTCGATCAGCAGCACCGAGGTTCCGTCCTGCGCCCGGATCGAGCGCAGCAGCTTGTTGAGCTCCGCGCTCTCGCGCGGATTGAGGCCGGCGGCGGGTTCGTCGAGACAGAGCAGCACCGGCTCGGTGCACATCGCGCGGGCGATCTCCAGCCGTCGCTGGTCGCCGTAGGGCAGATCGCCGGCCGGATCGTCGGCCCGATCGGTGAGGCCGATCCGTTCCAACCAGTGCTCGGCCCTGGCGATCGACGCCTTCTCGGCGTGCCGGTAGGTCGGCAGTCCGAGGATGCCGAGAATCGACATGCCCGACGCGATCATCAGCGGATTGTGCTGGGCCACCAGCAGGTTCTCCAGAACCGTCATGCCCTGGAACAGGCGGATGTTCTGGAAGGTGCGGGCGACCTTGGCGTGGGCGGAGACCTCGAAGTCGGGCATCCGCTCGAGCAGCCAGAGCGCGTTGCCGCCCTTCGACCAGCGCCGGCCGGAGACCCCGGTCGCCGCCGGCAGTTCCGACCAGATCGAGGCGTCGCCGTGGCGCAGCGCGATCCGGCCCTCGGTCGGCTTGTAGAAGCCGGTGATGCAGTTGAACACGGTCGTCTTGCCGGCGCCGTTCGGGCCGATCAGGGCGGTGATGTCGCCCTCGCCGACGGTGAAGGTGAGGTCGTTGACCGCGACGAGTCCGCCGAAGCGCATCGTCAGGTGCTCGACCTCGAGCAGCGGGTTGGTCTGCCAGCGGGACATCAGCCGTGGCCCTCCTTGACGAGCGAACCGGACACGGCCTTGGACTCCTTGAGGAAGGCGGTGGGCTCTCGGGTCGAGATGATGCCGCGCGGCTTCCACAGCATGATCACCACCATCGCCAGACCGAACAGCAGCTGACGGTACTGGGTGGGATCGAAGTCGGGTCCGAAGACCAACTTCAGGAAGTCCATCTCGCGCATCAGTTCGAAGCCGCCGACCAGCGCCACCGAAGCGATCACCACGCCGGAGAGCGATCCCATGCCGCCGAGCACGACGATCGCCAGGATCTGCGCCGACTCCATGAAGGTGAAGCTCTCCGGAGAGATGAAGCCCTGGCGCGCCGCGAAGAACGATCCGGCGAAGCCGGCGAACATCGCACCGGTGGCGAAGGCGGTGAGCTTGGTGTTGGTGGTGTTGATGCCGAGCGAGCGGCAGGCGATCTCGTCCTCGCGCAGGGCTTCCCAGGCCCGGCCGATCGGCATGTGGCGCAGCCGGATGGTCACCCAGGCGGTGAGCAGCGACAGGGCCAGGATCACGTAATAGAGGAAGATCGTTCGGTGGATCGGCGAGAAGTCGAGCCCGAAGGTCGCCGCGAAACCGCTGTCGGAGGCGTTGAACGGGATGCCCAACAGGGTCGGCCGGGGAATGCCGGAGATGCCGGCGTAGCCGCCGGAGAAGTCGACCCAGTTGATCAGCACCAGCCGGATGATCTCACCGAAGGCGAGGGTGACGATCGCCAGATAGTCGCCCCTGAGGCGCAGCACCGGGAAACCGAGGATGATGCCCCAGAACGACGCGAGAATGCCGGCCAGCGGCAGCAGCACCCAGAACGACAGGCCGAAGTTCTTGGCGAGCAGCGCGTAGGAATAGGCGCCGACCGCGTAGAAGGCGACGTAACCGAGATCGAGCAGGCCGGCCAGACCGACGACGATGTTCAGGCCCCAGCCGAGCATGATGTAGATCAGGATCTGGATGCCGAAGTTGTCGATCCACTTGATCGAGCCGCCGGCGCCGAGCGCGCCGAGGATCACCATCGGATAGACGGCGAGCAGGCCGATGAAGAACGGCGTCGACCAGCGCTTGGCGACCGCCAGCGCGCCGCCGGTGGTCTCGGCGGCCTTCTTCTTCGTTTTCTTCGGCCGGTTCCAGACGAACACGGTGAGCAGGATGCGGACGACCACGATCGTCGCCACGAAGGCGGCGAGCAGGTGCCAGCGGGTCTCGAGGATGAGCTGGTGCTCCATGTTCTGGACGGTCACCAGCCCGATGAACGGGGCGAAGATCGCGACCGACACGACCATCGTGGCGAGCGTGTCGCGAGCGATGCGGCCGACGTCGAGCGACGGCCGGGCGGGAGCGGGTGTCGCCATGGCCTCAGACCTTCTCGACTTCGGGCTTGCCGAGGATTCCCTGCGGCATGAAGATCAGCACCACCACCAGGATCGAGAAGGCGGCGACGTCCTTGTAGTCGATGGTGAAGTAGGCCGACCAGAAGACCTCGATGAGGCCGATCAGCAGCCCGCCGATCACCGCTCCGGGCAACGAACCGATGCCGCCGAGCACCGCCGCGGTGAAGGCCTTGACGCCGGGCGTGAAGCCGTCGGCGAAGTTCACGACGCCGTAGTAGACCATGTACATGACGCCGGCGACCGCGGCGAGCGCGGCGCCCATGACGAAGGTCAGCGCCACCGTCCGGTTGACGTCGATGCCGAGCAGCGACGCCATCTTCTGGTCCTGCTCACAGGCTCGCTGGGCCCGGCCGAGCGGGGTCTTCTGCACCACCCACCAGAAGCCGGCGAGCAACACCGCGGTGAGCACCCAGATCATCAGCTGCTTGTAGGAGATGGTGACGTCGTAGGTCGGCGACTTCACCAGAGTGATGACGTCGCGCAGCATCGGGGTGACCGGCTTGTTGCGCGGCCCCTGGGAGACCTGGACGAAGTTCGACAGGAAGATCGAGACGCCGATCGCCGAGATCAGCGGCGCCAGCCGGAAGGACGACCGGAGCGGCCGATAGGCGATGCGTTCGATCGCCCAGTTCCAGATCGAAGTCAGCAGCATCGAAACGATCAGACAGATCAGGAGAACCACCGCGATCGAGCCGACGCCGAACCATGTCGTCAGCATCAGGAACGTCGAGACCGCGATGAACGCCGACACCATGAACACGTCGCCGTGGGCGAAGTTCACCATGCCGATGATGCCGTACACCATCGTGTAGCCGATGGCGATCAGGCCGTAGATCGACCCGAGGGTGATCCCGTTGATCAGCTGTTGAAGGAATACTTCCATCGGGGACTGATGCTCCCAGTCGAGAAGGACAAAGAGAGTCGCTCGAACATCGAAACGCCGTATGACATTTCGATCGGTCAAGAACCCGGACGGAGTGGGACAGGCAGATCTGGCGATCCCCCCCGGATCGGTCGATGCACCTTAGGACGAGACAATTCCCGTCGTCAAACCCCTTGAACGAAAGTGTTTTCTTCCTCGTTGAACGAGAAAGGCGGAAGGAATTGCCGATTCCATGGGCACGTCCGATGAGCCCTTGTGCAGACTCGACCCCAAATTCGGATCGTTGGCCCAGGTTCGGCCTCTTTTTCGTGCGGAGCGGGGATCGTTCTTTCGGCCGATGCGGCCTACGTAGGAATTTCTATATAGGAACGTGATATGCATTCGACGAATGGCACCCGGAACGAGTGCCACACGAAGCGGGGATCTGGTGAACATGGCGGTCGGTGAAGCGGTTCCGGAGGGTGCGACGGTGGTCGCGGAGGCGTCGGGGGAGACGGTCGAGGCCGCGCGATTCCGCGAGGCGATGAGTCGGATCGCGGCGGCCGTCCACATCGTCACCACCGACGGCCCGGCGGGGCGGGCGGGTGCGACGATGACCGCGGTCAGCTCGGTCAGCGATCAGCCGCCGACGCTGCTCGTCTGTCTCAACCGGTCGGGCCGTACCGGGGAGGTGCTGATCGCCAACGGCGTGTTCTGCGTCAACGTCCTGGTCGGCGGCGACGAGGCGCTGGCCGGAGCCTTCGCCGGGCTCGGCGGGCTCGATCATCCCGAACGCTTCGCCGGTGCCTCCTGGCAGAGCGGGGCGACCGGCGCGCCGATCCTGGTCGGTGCCCGGGCGGCACTCGAATGCCGGGTGACGTCGAGCGTCGAGGTCGGTTCGCACACCGTGGTGTTCGGGGAGGTGGTCGACGTCCACGTCGGCGATCGGGGCACGGCGCTGCTCTATCTCGACCGGACCTGGCGCACGCTGAAGGCGGGCGACGGCGAGCGCTGAGGGCGAGTGCCGAGGGGCGCGTCTTCGCTTCCGCGGATCAGCCGACGGTGAAGGTGCCCATCATGCCGGCGTCTTCGTGTTCGAGCAGGTGACAGTGGTAGAGGAACGGCCGCTCGGCGTCCGCCGGGCGGGTGAAGCGGACCAGCAGCTCGGCGCTGTTCTCGACCTGCACGGTGTCCTTCCAGCCGGTGTTCCAGAGCTTCGGGCGGTCGCCGTCTTCGCTCAGCACCCGGAAGTGGACCCCGTGGACGTGGAACGGGTGGGCCATGTCGGGCGACACCACCTCCCAGATCTCCTCGGCTCCGAGACCGACGGTCTCGTCGATGCGGGTGGGGTCGAAGCTGCGGCCGTTGATGGTGCCGCGCGGCTGGCCGGCCGCTTCGACCGGCGCCAGTGCCCGGGCGCCGGCCATCGCCATCGCCATCGCGGCGTGATCGTGGGCCGCGTCCCCGCCGGGAACCATGCGCATCTCGAAGCGCCGGCGCTTCAGGCCCACCGTCGTCTTCGGCAGGTCGGGCAGTCCGGCCAGCGTCGCCGGCAAGGGACGGCTCGGGCGGTCGTCGCGCATCGTCTCGAACCCGACCAGACGGAAGCTGCGGCCGATCGGATCGGGGACCACCGTCGCACGGTCGCCGACCCGGTGCTCGTGATCGTCGGGGCCGGACATCAGCGCCGACGCGCCGTCGGCGAAGTCGACGACGATCTCCGCTCGTTCGCCGGGCGCCAGCGGCAGATAGGTCAGTTCGGCGGGCGCGGCGAGACGGCCGGCGTCGCCGGCGATCATCCGGAACGCGCGTTGGTCCTCGAAGAACAGGCGATAGGTGCGGGCGTCCGAGGCGTTGACCAGACGCAGCCGGACGAGGCGCTGCGGTACCCGGGCGACCGGATCGACGGCGCCGTTGACGATCGGGGTGGTGCCGCGGAAGCCGTGCTCGCGGCTCGCCGGAGATCCGTCGAAGACCGGTCGTCCGTCGGCATCGAAGGTGCGGTCCTGGAGGACCAGCGGCAGGTCGTCGACGCCCCAGTCCGACGGGAGCTGGGCGGAGACCGGATCGCTCGGATCCTCGACCAGCAGCAGGCCGGCGAGACCGTCGTGGACGTCCTCGGCGGTCCGGCCGTGGACGTGGGCGTGGTACCAGAGCGTGGCGGCGGGCTGGTCCAGGCGGAGCGTGGAGGTCCAGTCGGCGCCGGGAGCGACGCCGGGATGGGTGGCGCCGTCGGTGCGACCGTCGACGAGTGCGCCGTGCCAGTGCAGATTGGTTGGCCGATCGAGCCGGTTGACGAGGCGGACGCTCGTTGCGGTCCGGCGGGTCAGGCGGATCACCGGCCCCATGTAGGTGCCGCCGTAGCCGAGGACCGGCACCGGCCTGTCCTTCAGGAAGGCATGGGTGGTGGGTTCGGCGACGAGATCGAAGGTCTCTCCGGGCTTCGGTTCGACGAGGCGGGGGATCGGCAGCGGTGTGCCGGTCGCCGCGGGGGCGGCGGCCTTCTTCGCCTTCTTCTTCGGCCGTTCGGCGGCGACGGCGTCGGTGACCGCGAAGATCCCGGCGGCGCCGCCGAGGAGCAGGGCGCGGCGGCTCGGCAGGCGCAGACGGTCGCTCATCTCGGAGATCCTCCGCTCGGTGATCGGGGCGAATCGAAAACGCCCGCGCGGCCACCGGCCGGGCGGGAGGCGAAATCACTCGGATGGGCTCGAGGCGAATTCGAGGCGGCGCCCGGGGGATGCGAAGAGAGGCGCCGACCGGTGGGTCGACGCCTCTCTCGGCGATGATGCGGTGGCCGCCGGCGTCCGCCGGGCGACCGGGCTCAGAAGTAGCGCAGCCAGACGTAGACGTGGCAGATCACCATCGACACGACCATCAGCGGCAGGCCGACCTTCAGGTAGCGGACGAAGCCGATCATGATGCTCTGCTTGGCGGCGAGGCCGGCGACCACCAGATTGGCGCTGGCGCCGACCAGAGTGCCGTTGCCGCCGAGGCAGGCGCCGGCGGCCAGCGACCACCACAGCACTTCGGTCTGCTCGTAGGTGCCCATCTGCGGGGCCATCGCCTTGAGCAGCGGGATCATCGTCGCGACGTAGGGGATGTTGTCGACGATCGCCGAGAGGAAGGCGGAGCCCCAGAGGACCGCGATCGACGTGGTGTAGAGGTGTCCGCCGGTCAGCGACAGCAGCCACTGGGCGAGCTGGTCGATGACGCCGACCTTGACCAGGCCGTGGACCACGACGAACAGGCCGACGAAGAACAGCAGGGTCACCCATTCGGCTTCGGCGACCGCGCTCTGGACCTTGTGGTGCTGGGTCTCGCTCGAGTGGTTGACGGTCTCGAGCAGCAGCAGCAGGACCGCGCCGCCGATCGCCACGCTCGCCACCTCGAGATGAGTCAGCTCGTGCAGCATGAAGCAGGCGACCACCAGGCCGATGACCGCGAGGCAGTTGGTCAGCAGGCGCCGGTCCTCGAGCACGTCGGCGGGATGCATCGCCATCACTTCGGCACGGGCCTCCGGCGCGGCGATCAACTGCTTGCGCCAGATCAGGATCAGCAGGGCGACGGTGACGATCTGGACGACCAGGATCACCGGGGTCAGGTGCCAGATGAAGTCGTTGAAGCCGAGGCCGGTCGCCGAGCCGATCATGATGTTCGGCGGGTCGCCGATCAGAGTGGCGGTGCCGCCGATGTTCGACGAGAAGATCGCGCCGATCAGGTAGGGCCACGGATCGATGCGCAGCATGCCGGTCAGCGACAGGGTCACCGGCGTGATCAGCAGCACCGTGGTGACGTTGTCGAGGAAGGCCGAGCAGACCGCGGTGATGGTGGTCAGCATCACCAGGAGGGCGACCGGCTCGGCGTCGACGAGCTGGGCGGCCTTCAGCGCCATGTACTGGAAGAGGCCGGTCTCCTTGGTGATGGTGACGATCACCATCATGCCGAGCAGCAGACCGAGGGTGTTGAAGTCGATCGCGGCGACCGCCTCGTCCTGGGCCATCACCCGGAAGACGATCAGCAGTCCGGCACCGATCAGAGCCACCAGAGCCCGGTTGACCCGTTCGGTGAGGATCACCGCGTAGGTGAGCAGGAAGATGCCGGCGGCGAGTGGGACGGCCGGAAGGCCGAAGATCGGATGCACGGACGCGACGGCGTCGGCGGCGGTGGCGCTCATGGCGCGATCCTCTGTGCTCTGGTATCTGCCGGCGGTCGGTCGATGAACAATCGGAGCACCGATGCCCGAACGGCTCCGGTGCGAAGAAATGGCACGACTCGGCTGTGAAGCGGATATCCGTCGGAATGAAGGCGGAACTGCCATACCAGTAGTATCCGGCGGTATGCAATACGTATGAACGATCAGAACGAAAAAAGGCGGCCCGGAGGCCGCCTTTCGATGTGGAAATCTTCCGAGACCAGCGTACACCGATACCGCCGCTGGAAGTCGGGCGTACCCGACTTCGTTTCCTCTCCGAGGCGAGCGGCGATCTGGGACTTCCGATCCTTCGGATCAGAAGTCCATGCCGCCCATGCCGCCGCCCGGAGGCATGGCGGGGCCGGCTTCCTTCTTCGGCTTCTCGGCGATCATCGCCTCGGTGGTGATCAGCAGGCCGGCGACCGAAGCGGCGTCCTGCAGGGCGCAGCGCACCACCTTGGCCGGGTCGATCACGCCGAAGCCGTACATGTCGCCGTACTTGCCCGACTGGGCGTTCCAGCCGAAGGCGAAGTCGCCGTTCTCGAGGATCTTGCCGACCACGATCGAGCCGTCGTCACCCGCGTTGAGCGCGATCTGACGGGCCGGAGCGGCGATCGCCTTGCGAACGATGTCGACGCCGGTCTTCTGATCGGGATTGGCCGGGACGATCTTGTCGAGCGCCGCGATGGCCCGCAGCAGGGCGACGCCGCCGCCCGGCAGGATGCCTTCCTCGACGGCCGCGCGGGTGGCGTGCATCGCATCGTCCACGCGGTCCTTCTTCTCCTTCACCTCGATCTCGGTGGCGCCACCGACGCGGATCACCGCGACGCCGCCGGCGAGCTTGGCCAGGCGCTCCTGGAGCTTCTCGCGGTCGTAGTCGGAGGTGGTCTCTTCGATCTGCGCCTTGATCTGGGCGACGCGCGCCTCGATCTCGGTCTTGGCGCCGGCGCCGTCGACGATCGTGGTGTTCTCCTTCTCGATCGTCACCTTCTTGGCGCGGCCGAGCATGTCGAGCGTCACGTTCTCGAGCTTGATGCCGAGGTCTTCGGAGATGACCTGACCGGCGGTGAGGATCGCGATGTCCTCGAGCATCGCCTTGCGGCGGTCACCGAAGCCCGGAGCCTTGACGGCGGCGATCTTCAGGCCACCGCGCAGCTTGTTGACGACCAGGGTGGCGAGCGCCTCGCCCTCGACGTCCTCGGCGACGATCAGCAGCGGACGGCCGGTCTGGACCACCGCCTCGAGCACCGGCAGCATCGCCTGGAGCGACGACAGCTTCTTCTCGTGGATCAGGATGTAGGGATCCTCGAGCTCGGCCCGCATCTTCTCGGCGTTGGTGATGAAGTAGGGCGAGAGATAGCCGCGGTCGAACTGCATGCCCTCGACGACGTCGAGTTCGGTGGTCAGCGACTTGGCTTCCTCGACGGTGATGACACCCTCGTTGCCGACCTTGGCCATGGCGTCGGCGAGGAACTTGCCGATCTCTTCGTCGCCGTTGGCGGAGATGGTGCCGACCTGGGCGATCTCGGCGTTCGAGGTCACCTTCTTGGCGCGGGCCTGGAGGTCCTTGACGATGGCGTCGACGGCGAGGTCGATGCCGCGCTTCAGGTCCATCGGGTTCATCCCGGCGGTGACCGCCTTGGCGCCTTCCTTGACGATCGCCTGGGCGAGGACGGTCGCGGTGGTGGTGCCGTCGCCGGCGAGGTCGTTGGTCTTGGAGGCGACCTCACGGACGAGCTGGGCGCCCATGTTCTCGAACTTGTCCTCGAGCTCCACTTCCTTGGCGACGGTGACGCCGTCCTTGGTTATGCGCGGAGCGCCGTAGGACTTCTCGATGACGACGTTGCGGCCCTTCGGGCCGAGGGTCACCTTCACCGCGTTGGCGAGGATGTCGACGCCGCGCAGCATCTTTTCGCGCGCATCGCCGGAGAACTTGACGTCTTTGGCAGCCATGGATCTGGGCTCCTGTTCGAAACTATCGTGGGGCGAAGAGGAATGCGGACGCTCAGGCGACGATGCCGAGGATGTCCGATTCCTTCATGATCAGAAGATCCTGACCGTCGATCTTGACCTCGGTGCCGGACCACTTGCCGAAGAGGATCTTGTCGCCGACGGAAACGGTCAGCGGAACCAGCGCACCCTTGTCGTCACGGGCGCCCGGGCCGACGGCGACGATCTCGCCTTCCTGCGGCTTCTCCTTGACGGTGTCGGGGATGATGATCCCACCGGCGGTCTTCTGCTCGGCTTCGATGCGCTTGACCACGACCCGATCGTGCAGCGGGCGGAACTTCATGGACTTCTCCTCGAGACTATCCGAAGGGAGGGCGCCCCCGCGTCGGGCGGCGCCTCCGGTGCGTCCGGACCCCGGGGCGCCGGTGGCGCTCGACGGAGACCCGGTTCGCGACCGGTGCGGCTCATCTGGTCGAAGTCGGCGCCGCGTTCAAGAGGCGAATGCGAAAAATTTGGCACTCGTCGACATGGAGTGCCAACAAAGGTGAACGCTCCGCCACCGCCGGATTTGTCGGCAGCCACCGGCGGTGGCTGCCAACACATTGGTTTCTCGCATGAATTGGCCCTCGCCTTGCATGGCTCCGCAGGGCCGGGGGCGGGATCCGCCGCCTCGGCCCTGCGACAGAGGAGAAGGACCCATGCGGACACCCGTGGTCGACGACGCCTTCCGCCGGCAGCTCGACGGTTTCTCGCTCACCACCGCGCACATCCTCTATCGGATGCCGGACCGGCCGGCGCTGCTACAGAGCTTCCTCTGGCAGACCCTCGACGTGGCGCCGGCGTTCCCCGAGCTCACGCGGTTCCTCGACTTCTGGGAGCGGGAGATCGACGGGCCGATCCATTCGGTCGAGATCAGCCACGCGCGGATGATCGGTCCGTCCGAGTGGAAGCGGGTCGACGGGGTTTTTCGGCTGCAGTGAGCGAAGGCGGGACGCGCCGCCGCGTCCCTCACTTCGGCCCGTAGGGTGGGCGCGGAATGTCCTGGTGGGCCTTCCTCAGCGCCGCCGACCAGCGTTCGCGCAGGTCGTGGAAATAGGGCTCGCCGGCTTCGATCCGGTGGCTGATCTCGGCGCGGAGCGCGTCGCGATCGATCACCGCGAAGTCGATCGGCATGCCCACCCCGAGGTTCGAGCGCATGGTCGAATCCATCGAGATCAGGCCGAGCTTCAGCGCGTCCTGGAGGTCGTAGTCGAACTTGACGGCGCGATCGAGGATCGGCTTGCCGTACTTGTGCTCGCCGATCTGGAGATAGGGCGTGTCGGTGGTCGCCTCGATGAAGTTGCCGGCGGCGTAGATCATGAACAGGCGCAGACGCCCGCCCTTGATCTGCCCGCCGAGCAGGATCGAGACGTCGAAGGCGAGGTTCTTGCGCTCCAGCATCGGCCCGTCGAGCCGGTAGACCTCGCGGATCGCCCGGCCGACCAGTTGGGCGGCACGGAACATCGAGGGCTGGTTCCACAGCGTGTCGATCTCGCCGGTCTCGGGGTTCTCGAGACCGTCGGTGACCAGCGAGACGACCGACTGGGAGATGCCGAGGTTGCCGGCGGTGGCCAGCGTCAGCACCCGATCGCCGGGTTTCTCGAAGACGTTGAGCTTGCGGAAGGTGGCGATGTTGTCGAGGCCCGCATTGGTGCGGGTGTCGGCGATCATCACCAGTCCGTCACGGACCAGAATTCCCACGCAATAGGTCATGCGCTCCCCCCGGGCCTTCCGTCGATCGTCGATCGGCGATGCCGCCGACCGTGGCTCGGGACCATAGGAAGGCCGGCGGGCGAGTGCAACTCGCCGCACGTCTCGACCTCAGAGATGGGGGATTTCGACGAGACTCACCCGGGTCTCGGCGGTTTCGCCGCCGGCCGGGGTGAAGACGCCGCGGATCGGCGCCGCATCGAGCCCGTCGAGACCGACGGCGATGCGGACGTGGGCTTCGGTCGGACAGCGGTTCTCGATCGCGTCGAAGCCGACCCAGCCGAGGCCGGGGCCGAGATGCGTTTCGATCCAGGCGTGTTCGACGCCGCCCTCGTCGGCGCGGAAGAGCAGGCCGCGGGCGAACCGGGTCGGGATCTCCAGCGCTCGGCTGGCCGCGGCGAAGAGATGGACGACGTCGGCGACGCGCGCCGCGCCGGCGGCGAGCACCTCCTCGGGCAGCCGCTCGGGCGCCTCCGGATCGACCGCGATTCGCTCCGCGACGGCGCCCATCAGCGCGTGAAGGGCGGAGAGCGGATCGGCCGTCTCGGCCGCCGCGGCGCGGGCGAAGGCCGAGACCGGCTTCTCGATCCGGGTGAGGGCGGTTTCGCGACGGAAGACGGAGAGCGGCAGGCGGTCGCGGGTGGCACCGAGCACGCCGGCGACGTCGGAGGTCGAGACGATGCCGGTCGCGGAAATGGTCAGCTCGTCGAAGGGACCGTCGACCGAGAAGGTGTGGGTGAGGTTGCCCCAGGGGTCCTCGACCGGCTGCAGCCGGCAGTCGCGCGACACGTCGATGCGCCAGCGCTTGACCAACTGGCTCTCCAGGTTGCGCGGGGTCATCCGCAGCGTCTGGATGGCGCGGGTCGCGGGACCGTCGAAGCGGAAGGTCGTCTCTTGGGTGACGGCGAAGCGCATGAGAGGGCTCGGGGACGAGGACCGGTTCGGGGCGGAACGGCGGAGAGGTCCGCCGGTCAGAGGAGATACTGCTCGGTGATCAATCCGGAAAGCCGGTTGTTCTCTTCGATGAACGAGGTCAGGAACTCGTGCAGGCCCTCGGCGATGACGCCGTCGATGTCGGTCGCCTCGAGCCGGCCGAAGATGGCGCGGGCGGTGCGCTGGGCGGCACCCTGACGGCCGTAGGTCTCGGCGATCTCGTCGAGATAGCGGGTCAGGTTCTCGTAGCAGGCGGCGAGCGAGCGCGGCATCTGTTGGTTGAGGATCATCAGGTCGGCGACCAGCCAGGGCTTGAGGCTCTGCCGATAGACCCAGTGATAGGAGGTCTGGGCGGAGACCGCACGCAGGATCGACGACCACTGGAAGTAGTCGAGACTGCCGCCGACCGACGCCTCCGGCGGCAAGAGCACGTGGTACTTGACGTCGAGCAGCCGGGCGGTGGCATCGGCCCGCTCGAGGTGGACGCCGAGCCGCGAGAACCAGTAGGCGTCGTTCCGGAGCATCGTCCGGTAGGCAGAGCCGTCGAAGGCGAGCGAGGTCTGTTTGACGAAGCGCAGGAAATCGGAGAGCCGGCCGAGATCGAGCTCGCCGGGACCGTAGCTCTTCAGTTCGAGCCAGGCGGTGTTGATCGTCTCCCACATCTCGGCGGTCAGTGCGGTGCGGACCGCTCTGGCGTTGAAGCGGGCGATCTCCAGGCAGTTCTTGATCGAGGACGGGTTGGCGGGCGAGAAGGCGAGGAAGTCGACGGCGCTCTCGGCGGTCGCCTCCTCGCCGTAGACGGCCGTGAAGTTCTCCAGGCAACCGGTCGCCGACAGGGCGGATTCCCATTCGTTGCCGGTCGATCCGTAGTCGGTCGGCATGACCGACAGGCGGGAGGCGGCGTCGATGATGCGGGCGGTGTTCTCGGCCCGCTCGACGTAGCGGGAGAGCCAGAACAGACTGTCGGCGGTGCGGCTGAGCATGGGGAACGTCCTCGACCGGCGCGGGCGGCGCTCGGAGGTCAGGCGGGAGAGCGGGTTCCGGCGGCGGCCTGCTGCTGCTGTTGCTGCTGCCAGTGGCGGCCGTGGTCGCGGCCGACGTCGACCACCCAGGTGTCCTTGGTGCCGCCGCCCTGGCTGGAGTTCACGACCAGCGATCCGGCCTGCAGCGCCACCCGGGTGAGGCCGCCGGGGACGATGCGCACGCCGTCGGCGCCGGTCAGCACGTAGGGGCGAAGATCGACGTGGCGCGGCGCCACGCCCTCGTCGACGAAGGTCGGGCAGGTGGAGAGCGCCAGGGTCGGCTGGGCTATGAACTTCTCGGGATGGGCGAGGAGTTTGGCCCGGAAGGTCTCGATCTTGGCGGTGTCGGCCTTGGGGCCGACCAGCATGCCGTAGCCGCCGGAACCGTCGACCTCCTTGACCACCAGTTCGGAGAGATGATCGAGCACGTACTTCAGGGCTTCCGGCTCGCGGCAGCGCCAGGTCGGAACGTTCGACAGGATCGCGTCCTCGCCGGTGTAGAAGCGGATGATCTCCGGCATGTAGGAATAGACCGCCTTGTCGTCGGAGACGCCGGTGCCGACCGCATTGGCCAGCGTGACGTTGCCGGAGCGGTAGGCCGACATCAGCCCGGGCACGCCGAGCACCGAGTCCGCGCGGAAGGCGAGGGGGTCGATGAAGTCGTCGTCGAGCCGGCGATAGATCACGTCGACCCGTTTCGGCCCCTCGGTGGTGCGCATGTAGACGACGTTCTCGCGCACGTAGAGGTCGTTGCCCTCGACCAGCTCGGCGCCGAGCTTGTCGGCCAGGAACGAGTGCTCGTAGAAGGCCGAATTGTACTGGCCCGGCGTCAGAAGGCAGATCGTCGGGTCGGACGGGGCGCTGGGCGGCGCGACCGAGCGCAGCGTCGCCAGCAGCTGGTCGGGGTAATTGTCGACCGGCGCGACGCGGTGGGTGGCGAACAGCTCCGGGAAGAGCCGCAGCATCACCTCGCGGTTCTCCATCATGT
>CALFRR010000253.1 GCA_937919435.1 uncultured Alphaproteobacteria bacterium
CGTCGGCAACACGTTCGGAACGACCACTCGGACGATCACTTTGACGGTGACGTGATCGGTCGGGCGTGGAGTGGTTCGAAGGGGTCTCGAAGAGCCTTCGGCGACCGCGCTTTTGCTGCCATCCGTTCTTGCGCGCCGTGCCATCCGTTTTTGCGCGCTACAGCATTACCGCGGCGGCTCATCGACGCCGGTGCTGCGATCGGAGTGACGCCAGAAGAACGACGCGTCTGGCTCGGACTTCCGGCGTGAGGCCGCCGGCGACAAGGGCGGGAACGGGGCGCCGGCGCCGCTTTGCGGCCTCGCGTTCCATGTAGGCGAGGAGGTCGGCCAACTCGATCTTCACCGGGCGGCCCGGCAGCCAGGGAATTTCTCCCCGGTACCGGAGCGCCGCGATCTTGGACACGGAGCATCGCAAGACCCGAGCGACCTCGGCTTGGGTCAGCAGGTTCATTTCGCGAGCCCCGCGGCGAACGCCGCGACGAGCGATACCGGAAGATGTGCGGCCTCGGCGACATCGGCCGCCGACATGTGGTCGAGCAGAGCCCGTAAGGAGACGGCTGCTTCTCGGGCGTCCGCAGGTGCCTCGATCAGCAGTCCGTCACGGCGGATGTGGAGGGCGAAGCGTCCTGCCGTCTCGAAATGGACGGCCCGATCCTCGAAGCGGAGCAGCATACTGAGGATCGCTCCTGCCGCGGGTGTGAGGGCCGCGAGAGTGGTGAAGTCATGGATGATGCTGTTGTCGGTGGACATCTATCTTCTCCTCGCTAGGCAGGTGATCGACCCAACGATTACGCATGTAATGAAGATATCCTGAGTGTAAAATCCGTAATTGTGTTGGCTTTGTCTTGTGTTTCCGGAAGGACAAAGGACACGATGACAGCGGTTCGATATGTGCGTTGGCAATTCGCGTCCTGTGAAAGGACAACGAGCCACAAAGTTTGCTCTATTTTCACGGAAACGTGATTGATCGACGGTGTCGGCGGTCTCGGGATTACCGCGACCGAACGGGTGCTGTGTTAAGCACCCGGACGTCTAGGCCGGCCGGGCGGCGGCTTGTCCTGGACACACAGCCTCACCGGTGCGCCCGTCGGCGGCGTTGTTGGACACACCTCGCAGACACGCACCGCTGTAAGCGGCGTCTGGGCTGTCGGTCGTCTCTGAGCGATCTCCTGGTGCCCGGGAGACGTCGCCGGCGCGAAGCGACGAACCCGGGGGAGACTGTGGAGGCGGGTGACCTTGTCCGTGTCCGCGGACACCACCCCGATCGGGACCTCGACCCCACCCCCCGGGGTACTCCGGCGCGCGGATTTTTCCTCTACCCGGCGCCCGCACAAAATTCGGGTGTTCCCAACTTTTTACAGGTCTGTAAGGTTGCATTCTCGTAGTTGGGCTTGCCGGTGCTTGCCGAGGAGGTCGACATGCTCGGGTGGTGGTTCAATGCAAAAGTGCTTCGCGTGCTCACTGCCGATATGGGTTACGATCCGGCGGTTCCTGGCATGCAGTCCGCCTCATTCAATGGGGTGTGTAAAATAGAACGCGAAATTGGCGGCAACGAATACGGCGCGGCTATAATGTTCATGTGCATTCAATTGATGGTAATTAGGACATCTGGGGCCGAAAAACGCAATAGACACTCGATTTAATTTACAGAATGAGAGAATTATGGTTGATGTGCTGGTCCCTCGATCGCTTAAAGGGATCAGTCAGATGCTCGCATATGCCGACGAGATCAACCGGGCCGAAGCTGGGGTTGGTTGAACCATCCAGAGTGATCGTTCAGCCATGAGCGTTACCGCCTGCGGCACAGGCTGCTATATTCTGAGCTATGGCATTTCCAGCAGGCGTCGGCTTTCAGAGCGAAGAACATCGTCGGACTTTCGAGGCCGCGCGGAAGCGTGTTGCCTTCGGCGCTCCAGAACAGGTCATCTGTGGTGCCAGAACTCGCAGCGGCGGGGTCTGCCGCATGCCGCCCTTGCTTGGGGAACGACGTTGCCTGACGCACGGTGGCCCGGCCGCCGCGGGGCGGTTTCGCGACCGACAGCTTGAAGCGCTGGGCCGGGGCGAAATCGCTTGGGAGGAGTTTCAGCGGCACGAACGGCGCCGGGCGGTGAACCGGCTTCGCGGGATCTGGAAGAAGGCGCCGTGGACCACCGGCGCGACGATCGATCTCGGCGAGCATGAGGACCGGTTCCGGGTGGACATGCGCTCCGGCGGCTTCGACGTCGCCGGGCTCGCTCCTGCGGTCGCGGACACCTGTCGGTGGCGCTGGCGCCGGCTGCGGCTGGACCGCAACCGCCTCGACGACTGGCGGGTGTTCCTGACGGGAGAGCTCCCCGATCGTATTCGGAGGGCAGGTCCTCGGCCCGCCGATATGCCCCGTGAAGCACAGGCGGTCGTGGAGGCGCTCTTTCGGGTCGAAGGAAGACTATCGCCGATGTCCAAGCGCCGGCGGCAAGCGGTGCCACGTGCGCCCAAGAAGACGCCTCGCCAGCCGAAACGCCCGAGCACGCCGGAAATCGACGAGGAGGCGTTGGCCCGAGTGCTGGTCGAGCACGGCAATATGATCCGGCGGATCGCTGGCAATGACGCTGACGCGCGCATGACGCGCCGGCTGGCGGCGCTCTTGAACCGTGTCCTCACGATGCCGGACGACCCCGGCGCCGGCGAAGAGTGGCGACGCGCAGTTGCCGAGTGCGCGGCGCTCCGGTGAGAGCAGATCAGCCGAAGGTGAACGCGAAACCGTTGTTTCGGTGTGTCCGGGGCTGGTGCTCCGCGTGCCGGTCGATACGAACTCGAACGGCCGCTCTCGCCGATGGTGCAGGTGAAGGTGCCTTGCCCTGGCGCCGGGGGACATAGACGCACGTCCGGCTGCGCTCGAGACCGTTCAGCTCGATAGGAAATCCCAAAGTTCCCGTCGCTGTCCCTGTAGCCTGTGGCCGCGTCCGCGAAGAGTTTATCGCCCGTCGCGTTCCTCGCTCTCGCGGGAGGGTCATGCTGCACCCGCCGAGTGCGAGTGCAAGGCGCAGCGGGGCTGTCGTCGATCTGATCTTCGTTTCTCTCCGGTTTCGGTCTGCGCGAAGACAGCAGCTACACAATCAAAATATAAATGCTTTTTTGCAGCACTCGCCTGAATTGATTTCAGGCATTCTGCGGCACCGTTTGAGACCAGATGGCATTCGTGGGGCATCCGAATTTCGCGGAGGCACCTGCAATGAGCCCGATCGTTCCGCGCCATCTCCTGCGCGAGAAGCATATCACACAGACCTACAACTTCTCGAAGAGCACCCTCTGGCGATGGGTCAAGGCCGGGCACTTCCCGGCGCCCGTCAAGATCGGCCGCTCCGCTTTCTGGACCGCTGAAGCCGTCGCCGCGTGGGATCTGCGGGCTCTGCGCGGCGAATACGCCGACGTCGCCTGACACGGAAACGGCCCGGCCGCCGAGGGAGGCGCCGGGCCGTAGTTGTTTTTCGAGCCGAATGTCGCGCTTGCCGGCGCAAAACCACAAGATCCAGTGGAAGATCTCGATGGACAATCAGAATGTAGTACCCCGCCTCCCGGAGGTCCACAACTTCTTGAAGGATCTCTTCGGGAGGGACTGGCCCGACGTGTGGGTGACCGGGATCCCCGGCGACCCCAACGATCGGGCGAACAAGCCGTGCTGGAAGGGCGACCGCGCGGGCGACATCGCTCAACACCTGCGGGACACGGACAACCTCTACTACTCGATCTCGGTGGTCCGGGGCTCTGAGCGCAAGGCCGCCGACTTCGTGCGGGGGCCGATCATCGCCCTCGACGACATCGGGTCGAAGGTGAACGAGGCCGAGGTGCTGGCTGCGCTCGGCGAGCCGCGGTGGGCCGTCGAGACTTCGCCCGGCAACGCCCAGTTCGTCTACAAGCTGGACCAGCCGATCGAGGACCAGCGCATCCTCGACCGGATCATGCGGGCGATGGCGGCGAAGGGCTGGACGGATCCGGGGGCGATCGACGTCGTCCGGGCGATGCGCCTGCCGGCCGGCATCAACGGCAAGCCCAAGTACGGGTCTCCGTCGCCGAAGGTGCGGCCGTTCGACCACAACCAGACCCGGATCCTCGGCTTCGCCGACCTGTGTCTGGCGCTCGGGCTCGACCCGATCGGCACGCTGGACCCGGACAACTATGCGCCGCTCCAGGTCTCGACGAAGGTCGGCGGCAGCGCCGACCTGACGAAGCCCGACCTCTGGCTCAAGGCGCTGATGGACCTCGGCCGCGTGATCGGACCCGGTCGTGAGGTGGGGGTGGTCGACATCGAATGCCCGTTCTCCGACGAGCACACGGCGCGCGAGGAGAGCGGTACCAGCTACTTCGGGCGCGGCGCCTTCAAGTGCCACCACGGGCACTGCGCGGGGCGGACGAACTGGGACTTCAAGGAGAAGATCCAGTGCCTCGCCGACGACAAGAACGGGCGGGGCTGGACGGCGGGGGTCGCCTTCGACACGCCGATCGACGAGGCGGCGATCGACCGGATCAGCCGCGCGGTCTGCCGCGCCGGGGGCGATGACGGCTATCTCGACTGGACCGACGCCACCTCGCGCGTTCGGCACCTCGACGACGAGAACCTGTTCTTCGACCTCTGGCGTCAGTGCTTCCTGAGCTATCGTGCCTTCGACGCGAAGATGTCTCGGGTGGTGCCGTTCGGCTCCACCGGAATGAAGTCCGCGACCTCGATCTTCATCAACGGGCGCGGCCGGACGATCGGCGGCGCAACCCCGTTGTTCGCGAACAGCGTCACCTACGCGCCCGGCAAGCCGGTGCTGGTCGCCGGCGATCTCAACCGCTGGCAGCCCGCCGGCTTGGTCTTGCCGCCGCCGGCCAGTATCGGCGATCGAGAGGTTGAGCCGTGGCTCGACCACATGAACCACGTCTTCCCCGACGTGGCGGCGCGTGAGACCGCGTTGGACTGGATGTCGTTCGTTCTCCAGAAGCCGGGGATCAAGATCAACTGGGCGCCGCTGATCCAGGGTGGGCAGGGCATCGGCAAAGACACCGCCTTCGTTCCGCTGGTCGCCGGCGTCGGCCCGAAAAACGTTTCCATCGTGACTTCCCAGCAGTTGGAGAGCCAGTTCAACTCGTGGCTGGTCACTCAGGTCGTCATCGTCGAGGAGGTCGCCGCGTTCGGCAAGGTCGACTATTACAACCGGCTCAAGACCTACCTCGCGGCACCGCCGGCCGAACTGGCGCTGAACGAGAAGTTCGCCAAGGCCCGCATGGTGCCGAATATCCAGAATTGGATATTCTTCACGAACAAACTGGACGCGATTTCCTTCGAGGACGACGACAGGCGCGTCTGGGTCTACCAGAGCCCGGCCAAAAAACTGCCCGACGCCCACTACGCCACGCTGTGGGATTGGTACGGGCAGGACGGCATCGCGAAGGTCGTGCGGTGGCTCCTCGATCGAACCATCGGATCGTCCTTCAACCCGAACGCCTGCCCGGTCGACACGCTCGGGCACAAGCAGGCCATGGGGATCGCGGCGGCGTCGGCCCCGGTCGCCGCGGTGATCGCGCAGTTCCAGGTCGGCGGCCGGTTCGAGACCCGCGAGTTGGTCGCGACCCACGAAGTCATGCGGGTGATGGAGCGCGGGGTCCGCGGTGCCGCTGTTCACCAGAGGCATGTCGGCGAGGCGATCCGCCATCTCGGCGGGATCTGCCTCACCGACAACGCGATCAGCACGAAAGCCGGCCGGGTCCGTGTCTGGGCGACCTCCACCGTGGCGACGGCGAAGTGGCGTTCGGCGGTCGCGGAAGAGATCCGGAACGCGTTCGAGCGCGAGATCGCCGGCGACGGAGACCTCTGATGCCCGGCACGCAAAGGGTCACGGAGTTGCGTGTCGAAGATCGTTCTTTCTGCCGGATCCGGGCCATCGAACGAAGAAACCACCTCTCTCCGCCGGTTCGTCACGTGACGATGGCGCATCATCCCACGGCATTGCGTGTCGAATAAATCAATAAAAATCTATCGCTTGACAGGGTTCGGCACTCGACATGCCGGAATTCGGAAAGAGCGGAGAGAGACGAGAGAAGAGAGCGAACGGGTGGGGCGGACAGTGTTTCGGGGTGTCCGAGTTCCTGCGTGTCGCGTGTCGGAGTGAGCGTTCCCCGTGGCGCTGCCCCGACGCAATTCCCCGATCCCGATCGCTCCGGCGATCACGATCCCGGCGGTAGAGCCGCCGTCAATCAAAAGGACCGACACATGCCGAACGACAAGATCACCGGTACCAAACGCCCGCCGAGCCGCCGAGACCTCGGTGCGGCCGCGATGCGGCGGCGCATCGCCGCGCTGGCGGACCACAACGGCGACGTCAACGTGTTGGCCACCCCGGCGGAGAAGGTGGCCGGAGAGGTCGTCCACACCCCCGACTACTGGCGCGCCGACGCCACGGTGAACGGCCCGCGGCGAGAGGCCCGGCAGGGGGAAATCGTTCCGGTCGAGAACTACGACCTCGGCGTCTTCCGTCTCGACGACGAGACCAATGCCGCGTTCCTGCGGGTGTCCGGCGGTGCCGGGACCGACCGCATCGTCGACTGGTGCGGGGAACGCGGGGCGATCCTGGTCGCCGACGCCCGGTTCACCAGCGAGACGCTCCTGAACGACGGTCGTCGGATCGTCAACTCGGGTCGGCCCGGCACCGAACAGCCCGTCGACGTTCTGCTGCTCTTCCCGAAGACGAAGTCCGCCGTCCGGAGCCTCGCGAAGGCGCTTCGGGCGCTGAGCACCATGATCGACACCCAGGCCGAGATCCTCGACGACGAGACGGAGGAGGAGAACCGACCCGTCGCGCCGGCGTGACCGCTTCCCGCCACCACGGGACACCGGCAGACTTGCCGGTGTCCATCATCCAGGCCTCTGCCAGAGGGATCTGATCCATGGCGACCAACTACAATCTCACGGCACTCATCGCCCGCATCGACGCCGCGACGCTGCCGATCTCCATCGAGCCGGACGAGATCGAGGCGACCATCGAGGGCATCGCCGAGGACCTCGATGGTGCCTTCGCCGGAACGATCCGCCTCATGCCCGGTGTGGGTATCGTCCGCGTGGTCGTGGCGGCGGCGGACGCCGGCAATCTGCGCCGCATCGATCTGGACGACGGTCGCGTCGCCTTCGAGTACGAGCCCGAACAGGACGAGGGCGTGGTGGTGTCGATCGGCGTCGGCTGCCCGCTCTGCGCCGTCGACCTCGTCGACGCCTTCGATCACGCCGCGGACGAACTACACGCTATCCTGCCCGACGAGGTCGTCGAGCCCGGCCGGGCCGTCGCGGCGGCCTGACCCGCCATCCCCGCCGGCACGCCGCCGAGAGAGTGTGTGCCGGCGGGGCTCCCGAGGCCATCGAGGCCCGGCGGCCGCGGCCGGGCCGCCATCGTGGAGCACCGGCTCACGGCCTCTCTGCCCGGCGCCGGTAGCGCGTTCCTCCAGTTCACGTGCCTGGGGTCCTGCCGAACGGTATCGCTGCCGGAGCGACGACGGATCGGCGTCGGCCGAACGCCCATCCGATAGACAGCCGTCATCCGGCACGCCCGTCGGGTTGGTCTCCGGCAAACTCCGCCCCCGCGACCGGCCTCTGCGCCGCCTCCGGATCAGCGTGACCGATCGCCGCCGTGCGCCCGAGGCCGGGGAGTATCCGGTTGGTCGGATTGCGCGCCGCTCACCCCCGAGTATGGTAGCCACGACGGCGTCGGGGGGCTCTGCGCGGCAAATGGCGGAAATCGAACATTTCATCGCCCGCTGGACGGCGAACGAGGGCGGGCAGGAGCGCGCGAACTACGCCCTCTTCCTCTCGGAACTCGCCGACGTGCTCGGCGTCCCGCGTCCCGATCCCGCCAACGCCTCGACCGAAGACAATGACTACGTCTTCGAGCGGGCGGTGAAGGAGCCGAACGGCGACGGCACCTACAACCATCGCCGGATCGACCTCTACAAGCGCGGCTGCTTCGTCCTCGAGGCCAAACAGAGCCGGCTCAAGCCGGGCTCGGGCAAGGAGATGGCGCCGACCACCCCCGACGCGTTCGGCGGCGCGAAGGTGCGCGGCCGTCGCGGCGCCGATCGGTCTTGGGACGCGCTGATGTACGACGCCAAGGCGCAGGCGGTGAACTATGCCCGCTGCCTGCCGGTCGACCACGGCTGGCCGCCGTTCGTGCTGGTCTGTGACGTCGGCCACGCGATCGAGGTGTTCGCCGACTTCACCGGACAGGGGAAGAATTACGCCCAGTTCCCCGACCGGCAGGGCTTCCGCATCTACCTCGAAGACCTGCGCGACGGGAAGATCCGCGATCGTCTCCGGACCATCTGGACCGACCCACAATCGCTCGATCCCTCCAAGAAGGCGGCGAAGGTCACCCGCGACATCGCCGAGCGCCTCGCCGCGGTCTCCAAAGCGGCCGAGAAGCACGGCTGGCCGACCGAAGAGGTGGCGACGTTCCTGATGCGCTGCCTGTTCACGATGTTCGCCGAGGACGTCGAACTGCTGCCGAAGGACGCCTTCCGCAACGTCCTCGAAAAGTGCGAGGCAGATCCGGAGAAATTTCCCCATCTGGTCGGCCAGATGTGGGAGGCGATGGACACCGGCGGCTACGCGATCGCCATCGAGGCAAAGGTCAAGCGGTTCAACGGCGAGTTCTTCCGGTCGCGTCGCGTACTGCCGCTCGGCAGGGAAGAGATCGGCGAACTCCGACGCGCCGCGGCGGCCGATTGGCGGGAGGTCGAGCCGGCGATCTTCGGCACCCTCCTCGAACAGGCGCTCGATCCGCAGGACCGGCGGCGCCTCGGCGCTCACTACACCCCGCGCGCCTACGTCGAGCGGCTGGTGGTGGCGACGATCATCGAGCCGCTCCGCGACGAATGGAACCGGACACTCGGCACCACCGAGCGCCAGCGCGCCGAAAGTCGCGAGAAAGAGGCGCGAGCCACGCTGCAGGCGTTCCACGACAAGCTCTGCCGGACCCGCGTCCTCGATCCGGCCTGCGGCACCGGCAACTTCCTCTACGTCTCGTTGGAACTCCTGAAGCGGCTCGAAGGCGAGGTGCTGGAGGCGATCTCGGCGCTCGGCGGACAGGAGAGCTTCTCGGCTCTGGAAGGTCACACCGTCGATCCGCACCAGTTCCTCGGGCTCGAACTCAACCCGCGCGCCGCGGCGATCGCCGAGCTGGTGCTGTGGATCGGCTACCTACAATGGCATTTCCGCACCAAGGGCGCGGCGCCGTCGGAACCGATCCTCCGGGCTTTCAAGAGCATCCGTCAGATGGACGCCGTGCTGACCTGGGACGGCTGGCCGCTGCCGAAGGTCGTCGGCGGCCGCGAGACCTGGCCGAACCCGCGCCGGCCGGAGTGGCCGGCGGCGGAGTACATCGTCGGCAATCCGCCATTCATCGGTGGCAAGGACCTGCGGGCTCGGCTCGGCGACGGCTATACCGAGGCGCTGTGGGCCGCGCACCGGCAGATGAACGACAGCGCCGACTTCGTCATGTACTGGTGGGATCGCGCCGCCGAGTTGCTGACCAAGCGCGGCACGGCGCTCGTCCGCTTCGGCTTCGTCACCACGAACTCGATCTCACAGGTGTTCCAGCGCAAGGTGATGGAACGGCACCTGAAGGCGAAGAAGCCGGTGTCGCTGGTGATGGCGATCCCCGATCACCCGTGGACCAAGGCGTCGCGCGACAGTGCGGCGGTGCGCATCGCCATGACCGTGACCGAAGCCGGCAAACGGGAGGGCGTGCTGCGGGAAGTGGGCAGGGAAGAAGGGCTCGAGACGGACACGCCCGCGGTGGATCTCGTCGACAAGCCCGGGGAAATCAATGCGGATCTTTCGATCGGTGTCGATCTGGCGCAATGCGTGCCACTGCTCGCCAATGATAGCCTTTCATCACGGGGAATGATGTTGTTCGGGGCTGGCTTCATCGTCACGCGACAGGTGGCCGATCACCTTGGATATGGTCGAAGGCCTAGATTAGATCGACATATACGGCCATACCGCAATGGTCGTGACTTGATGGCCCATTCTCGTGATCTAATGGTGATTGATTTCTTCGGATTAACAGATGTCGAGGTTTATAAGCTCTACCCAGAGGCTTACCAGTATCTGCTTGAGATGGTCAAACCTGACCGGGACATCAATAGGGACGCCGACATAAGGCGTCGGTGGTGGCTGTTCGGGCGCACTCGTGATGAAATACGGCCAGCATTAAAAAATATACATCGCTACATAGCTACCGTTGAAACGGCGAAGTATCGTATATTTCAGTTTCTCGATGAGGCGATTTTGCCGGACAACAAACTACTTATTGTAGCTTCCTCAGATCCTGCGCATCTCGGAGTATTGAGCTCCCGCATACATGTGATTTGGGCGTTGCGGTCGGGCGGATGGCTCGGCGTCGGGAACGACCCTGTCTATGTGAAGTCGAAATGCTTCGACCCCTTCCCGTTCCCGGAGACCGACGACCTGCGCAAGCAGCGCATTCGCGGCATCGCGGAAGATCTGGACGCACACCGCAAGCGTGTGCTGGCGACGCACGCCCACTTGACCCTGACCGGGCTCTACAATGTCCTGGAGCGGCTGCGCGCCGGAGTAGCGCCCGCCGATCTCGAAGCGTCCGAGCGGCGGATCTTCGACGACGGGCTGGTCCTGATCCTGAAGGAGCTGCACGACCGGCTCGACCTCGCCGTCGCCGACGCCTACGGCTGGCCGGTGGACCTGCCCGAGGAGGAAATTCTCGCCCGCCTCGTCGCGCTCAACAAGGAGCGGGCGCAGGAGGAGGCGCGCGGCCTCGTCCGCTGGCTGCGCCCCGACTATCAAATCCCCAAGTTCGGCTCGGCGAAGGACAAGGCCGAACAGTTCGAAGCGACGCTCGATGCGCCGGAAGCCACAGGTGCCAAGCCCACCTTCCCGGCGGCGGACGGCGACCAGACGGCGGTGGTGTTCGCCGCGCTGATGGAGACCCCATCCGGCCTCGACGTCGCCGATCTCGTCGGGCGCTTCCGCAAGGGCCGCGGCGTCGAGGACAAGATCCGCGCCGTGCTCGGCGGGCTCCGGCGGATGGGCCTCGCCTGGGACGACGGCGGCACCTGGCGCCTGAGGCGGGCAGCCTGAGCGGGAGGGCGCGACGATGGACAAGGTTGAGGACCTCGACCGGCTCCGCCCCTTCGTCGCGCTGCTGCCGGAGCTGACGGCCGAAGGCGCGAGCTTCGGCGCCATGTTGCCGCCGAAGCGCTCCGGCCGGGTCTGGATGATCATGGGGTTCGACTTGAACGACCTCGGCGATCGCTTCCACAGGATCGGCCACGCCCTGAACGACGGGTTCACCGTCGCCGACTGGGAAGAGTGGGAACGCGACGGACTGTGGGAGATCTACCGCGACGATCCCGCCCGGATCGCCACGGCCGGGGTTCGGGACATCCGCCGCCTCGTCGTCCGCATCGTCCGCAACGAGCGTTTCTGCGACGGCGCCATGCAGAGGGCGCTCGAGATCGGCTTGGTCGGTCGGGCGGTGCGCCGCGCCGCCGAACTCCTCGCCGCCGAGCCCGCCGATGCGGCGCAGACGGATCCGACGTCGGCGGCCCCGACGCCGGATCGGTCGCAACTCTGAGGAACGCCCGATGACCCCGTCGGTCATGCCGAAGTACGACGAGCTGATGATCCCCACCCTCGACGCCCTGAAGGCGCTCGGCGGTTCGGCGTCCAACGACGAACTCTTCGACCGGGTCGTCGCCGACCTCGCCATCCCCGACGAGATCCGCGACCGGCCGCACGGTGACGGATCATGGGGAGAGCTCGCCTACCGGCTCGCCTGGGCTCGCACCTACCTGCACCAGACCGGCGCCATCGCTCGGTCACAACGCGGGGTCTGGTCGATCACCGACAAGGGCGAAACCGTCACCGCGGCCGACATCGGCGCCATCAAGCGGGCGGTCGTCGCGGCCGGCAAAGCGCGTCGCGATGCGGTCAAGGCGGGGCGGGATATGGCTGAGGCGGCACGGGTCCCGGGGCGTGCGTCCACGGAAGCGGTGAAGAACGTGCCTCCACTTCACGCCGACGCCGAAATCGACGGACCGGCTTCGGCGGAGGAAACGGCGACATGGCGCGCGCGCCTGCTCGACACGCTCGGCGCGATGTCACCGGCCGGCTTCGAGCGCCTGTGCCAACGCCTTCTACGGGAGAGCGGCTTCGTCCGGGTCGAGGTCACCGGTCGATCCGGTGATGGAGGGATCGACGGCGTCGGCGTGCTCCGCGTCAATCTCATCTCATTCCACGTCTATTTCCAATCGAAGAAGTGGACCGGATCGGTCGGGTCGCCGGAGATCCGTAATTTCCGCGGTGCCATGCAGGGGCGCGGCGACAAGGGGCTCCTCATCACCACCGGCGGTTTCACGGCCGACGCGCGCCGCGAGGCGACCCGGGACGGCGCACCGGCGATCGACCTCGTCGACGGCGAGACACTCTGCGACCTGCTGAAAGACCTGAAACTCGGCGTCGATGTGCGCCTCGTGGAGGAAGTGACCATCGAGCCCGAGTTCTTCGCGGCACTCTGACGGAGACGTCAGGGCGGACCTCGATGTGGATGCCATTTCCGGCAAGCGGGAGGTGATGCGCCTCGCGCGGGTCACCCTCTCGCGGAGACGGCGCTTCTCCGGGAGGGGACATGGGCCGACCGATCTTTCGACCGGAGGGCATGTCGACCCGAGGCGCCGGCTCGAACTCCGGACCGTGTCGGCCATCTCGCCCACGTCCGATTGGCGGCCGCACGCACCCTCCGGCGCCGTGTCCGCCGATCGGACGGGCTATGCGGTGCTCAGGAGATGGAGGCCAACGGAGAACCAGAGGACGGATCCCTCGTGGCCTCGGCAGGCTCCGGCAGCTCCTGTCGCGCGTTTCCAGGCCGGCCGGGTGTGCATTGCAGACCCGGAGCCGGCGCGGTCGGTCGTCACTCGGCACCTTCGTCCGCCGGACCAAGCAATCCCCATAGGCGAACCATCGAGACCAACCGGCCGGCGACCCACAACGGCAGACGGGTCGCGACGCCGCGGGCAATTCTCAGCTGTCAGCCACCGGGTCGATCCGACGCCGCCAGACCAGACCGCGGCCTTCTCCGCCGGTTCAGTCTGCATTCATTTCATCGGCAGGTTCCGGCGCAGGCTCTTTCTTACAGCGCACCGGTACGGTGACGGCATGTCGATGATCGGGTGGGACGGGGAAACCGGACAGACAAGCCGGCGAACGTCACCGGATTGTGCGCAAAGGAGCCCGACGGTGAGATGAGCCCCACAGCGGCAGTCCTGACCCGCCTCTGGTTCCCTTGGGTAGCGCCTCGGTCGGCGCCGCCGACAGGACCGGCCATGAAAACTCGGTTCCATGGTGGTCGAGGGTGTCGGCGTCCGGAGACCCCGTCGGCGAGACCGCGGCGCGCGGCGCCTCGGGACTGACGGCTCTACGGCGCGCCTGTGGGCTCATGGTCCGCCCTCTTCATCAAGAGGCGTCCACGCCGACCGCGCGCAACAGGTCCCGGGCGTAGCCGAGAACCCGATCGGCGTTCTGCTCCACCACGTCGCGATCTCCGCCCTCGAACTCGACCAGCACCTCGTCGAGGACCCTGCTTAGGGAGCGCTGCGGCGCCGCGATCCTGGCGATGCCGAACACCCGTTCGGCCGCGGTCCAGACGGGGTCCGGGATCACCGCGGGGAGGATCTTCCCGAATTCTCGGTAGTGCCTCGTGCGGATGAGATCCGCGACCCGCCGTTCGGCATCACGGGCATTGCGGATGCCGGGGTCGTTCGCGTAGGCGGCTGGAGTGAGGCTCTCCGGCGGATCATATGGAGCGAGGGTTCCCGCCGCGAGGAGTGCGGCGTTCTCGACCCGGTGTCCCTCGCCGACACGAGCCCTGAGAATGCCCTCCGACATGATCCGCTTCCGGATTTCCTCGGTGGTCGGACCTGGTCTTCCTCTCGCGGAAGGGAGTTTCTCGGCGGGCAGCGTGTCACCGTCGATCATTTCGGTGACGGCTTGTGTCTCCGGATCTTTCCAGAACCACATCACGACACCAGACGCCGGGTCCTTCTCCCGCCAGACCAGCACCCCGGTGACGGGTTCGATCCAGGGCGCCTCACGGGTCGGATGTTCGGCGGCCATTATGCGCTCGCCCCTGCCGGGAACGCCACGACGTTGCCGCCGGCCTTGGGCTCGCAGAACGTCGCCCACGCGTCCATGAGCTTACGTCTCTTCTCCAAGGCGTCGCCGCGGCGATACGCGCGCTCGGTGGCATCGCCGACGACATGGGCGAGCGCAGCCTCTGCGACCTCGCGCGGGAAGTGGGTCATCTCGCCGGCCCAATCTCGGAACGTCGACCGGAACCCGTGCGTCGTGATGTCGTCGCGTTTCATCCGGCGCAGGACCATCTCCAGGGCCATGACGGACAGTGGCCGCCTCGGCTTCTGTCCGGGAAAGACGTAGTCGCCGGGCGATGGCTCCGCCAGGCGCAGCTTCGCCATCTCGTCCAAGATCTCGATGGCTCGGGGGGTGAGCGGGACGCGATGGTCCCGTCCCGCCTTCATCCGACGAGCCGGGATCGTCCAGAGCATCGCCTTCTCGTCGATCTCGCCCCAGGTCGCGCCGAGGACTTCGCCCGAGCGCGCCGCCGTCAGGATCAGGAACTCCATCGCCCGTGCTGCCGTGGCATCGCGAGTACGGATCTGCGCGACGAAGTCGGCGATTTTCTCGAATGGCAGGGCCGCGTGGTGCCCCCGCTGGAGCTTCTGGCGCTTGGGGAGGAGGTTCGACAGGTGGCCGCGCCACCGGGCCGGGTTCTCCCCCGATCGCAGGCCCTTCGCCTTGGCGGCGTCGAGAACACGCTCTATCCGCCCTCGGACGCGAGACGCGGTCTCGGCCTTGGTCATCCAGATCGGCTTGAGCACCTCGAGGATGTCGTCGGTGCCGACGGCGTCGATCGGCTTCTCCCAGATCGACGCGCCGTATTCCACGAGGGTGTTCTTCCATTGCTGCCTGTGCTTGGCGTTGCGGAAACCCTCCTTGATCTGGTCGACGAGATCGTCGGCGAACTTGCCGAAGGTCAGGGCCTCCCTCATCCCGGAAGCCCTTTCTGCGGCGCGCTGAGCCTCGCGCTCAGCCCGAGGGTCCTTTCCCTGCTCCAAGAGCGCACGGGCGCTGGAGGCGGCGGCACGCGCCTCCGCGAGGCTAACCGCGTGCTTGCCGGACGCCCCCAGGCCCATATCCGTCGTCTTTCCCTCGCGGGCGTAGCGAAATACCCAGCGCCGCCGGCCGGTGGGGTCCAGCACCAGATAGAGCCCGCCACCGTCGCCGTAGCGGCCGGGTTCGGTCAGGGTCTCGACGGTGCGTGCAGAGAGCTTGTGAAGTTGGCGCGCCATGGTGGCCGACCTCCCGGGAAGTGGGACCGAGGGGATGTCCGCGGACACGGTCCCTGTATCGGTCCCAATTTTAACTTGGGACCGCATGGCATACAAGGTCCGGTAAGGCACAGCGCCAAGAGGCAAGAGACCCGCTTTCTATAAGAAATACCGCAGTTTCTGGGTTGGCATGAGACGAGATGGAACGCTTGAGACGAGATAGTATGGCGGTCTCCGTCTCCGCCACTTGCCTCGACGAACACAGTAATTTGCCGTTCTGCTTCGGGCCGGTCCGTGGACACGGCCCGCGACGGGACGTCGTCGGCGCTCCGAACGAGATCGGCCGTCGCTGCGACGAAGTCGGCATGATCGGCCGTCGCAGCCGCGCGCCTCCGGAAAACGCTGGCCATGCGTCACCCCGTCCGGGAGGCAGCGGATCGGTCCGCTCGGCGATGCTCGGACCGATGACGCGTCGGCGTCCGGCGTCACGCCTGGAGCCGGACCCGAGACGGAGACTCCTCCGCCGTCGCGAAGTCCGACGAAGCGGTCGGCGTCGATCCCTCGTCTGGAGGTGCGCGCCTTCCCGCGAGAGGCGCGGAGACGTGGCCGGCCGGAACGGAGAAGGGTGAAAGCTCTTCGGCGAACTCCACCGCGGTCCGGCTTCGCTCTTCTCGACCGAACCAAGTCGCCGGTTCACCCCGCACCGTCCGTGAGTGGCGTCCCTTGGAAACACATGTCTTTCGGCCGGTGTCTCGCTGCACGCGACGAGCTGCCGTCGGCCTGGTCGACCGTTCCGAGTTGCGCCGGTTCTCCGGGCATCGGCCCGCCGCCGGTCTCGAACCGGGGAGCTCTACGGCTCTCGATCGAAATACACCGGATATTTCGAATGGACGTGGCTTCGCCGGATCCGCCCGCGAAGTGATGCGACGTGTCTCGGCGGAGAATGCGACATCGGCGGGCGCGAGCCCGATGGGGCGGATCGGGCACGGCTCCGAGACGAAATCCGCCGGTCGGCACGCCCATCGGGCGCCCGACCGGCAGACTGCTCGTCTGCGACGACCGGATCAGGCGACGTTGTGCAGGCCGGCGTCGACGAAGATCGTGTCGCCGGTCATGCCGGAGGAGGCACCGCCGACCAGGAAGGCGACGGTGCGGCCGACCTCGGCGATGTCGACCAGACGCCCGGCCGGAGCCCGCGCCACGGCATCGGCGACGAGATCGTCGAAGGCGGCGATGCCGCTCGACGCCCGGGTCCTCAGCGGGCCCGGCGAGACCGCGTAGACGCGGATGCCGGCGTCCGCCAACTCGGCGGCGAGGTAGCGCGTGGTCGATTGCAGAGCCGACTTCACCGGCCCCATCATGTTGTAGTTGCTGACGACCTTGTCGGCGCCGTAGTAGGTCATGGTCACCATCACGCCGCCGTGGTTCATCAGCGGTTCGGCGAGTTTGGCCATCTCGATGAAGGAATAGCACGACACCCGCATCGCCTGCTGGAAGCCGGCGAGCGAGCAGTCGACCACCCGGCCGTGCAGGTCGTCCCGCGGCGCATAGGCGATCGAGTGGACGAGGAAGTCGAGACCACCCCATTCCTCGCGGATGCGCTCGAACACCGCTTCCATCTCGCCGGGGCGCTCGACGTCGAGCGGCATCAGCAGGCTCGCCCCGATCTGGTCGGCGAGCGGACGGACGTACTTCTCCGCCTTCTCGTTGAGATGGGTCAGCGCCACTTCGGCCCCGAAGGCGCGCAGCTTGGCGGCGCAGCCGAAGGCGATCGAGTGTTCGTTCGCCACCCCGACCACCAGTCCGCGCTTGCCCTTCAGCATGTCGCCGATCCGGCTGTCGGGATCCCACACCTTCGGCAGCGGATCGATCGGCTTGGTCTCGTTCATCATGGTCTCGTTCCTCGATTTTTGGAATTCATGGGGGAGAGAGCGAGGGGCGGGCCGCGTCGCCCGCCTCTCGCAACGGAGCATCAGCGCTCGACGCACATGGCGATGCCCATGCCGCCGCCGATGCAGAGGGTGGCGAGGCCCTTGTGGACGTCGCGGCGGCGCATCTCGTGCAGCAGCGTGACCAGGATCCGGGCACCGGAGGCACCAATCGGATGGCCGAGCGCGATCGCGCCGCCGTTGACGTTGACCTTGTCGGGGTCGAGCTCGAGATCCCGGGCGACCGCACAGGCCTGGGCGGCGAAGGCCTCGTTGGCCTCGACCAGATCGAGGTCGCCGACCGTCCAGCCGGCGCGCTTCAGCGCCAGTCGCGAGGCGGGGATCGGACCGGTGCCCATGATCTTCGGATCGACGCCGGCATGTCCCCACGAGGCGATGCGGGCGAGCGGCGTCCGGCCCAGCTTCGCCAGATCGGAAGAGCACACGTCTGAACTCCAGTCACACTTGAATCTCG
>CALFRR010000254.1 GCA_937919435.1 uncultured Alphaproteobacteria bacterium
TTCGTCGAGCAGGTGATCCGGCCGACCGGGCTGATCGATCCGGTGGTCGAGATCCGCCCGGCGACCAAACAGGTCGAGGATCTGCTCGGCGAGGTGCGCGACGTCGCCAAGCGCGGCAACCGGGTGCTGGTCACCACCCTGACCAAGCGGATGGCGGAGGACCTCACCGAGTATTTCCACGAGAACGGGGTCCGGGTGCGCTACATGCATTCAGACGTCGAAACGCTGGAGCGGATCGAGATCATCCGCGATCTCCGGCTCGGCGCCTTCGACGTGCTGGTCGGGATCAACCTGCTGCGCGAGGGGCTCGACATTCCGGAGTGTTCGCTGGTCGCCATTCTCGATGCCGACAAGGAGGGCTTCCTGCGCTCGGAGACGTCGCTTGTGCAGACCATCGGCCGTGCCGCCCGCAACGTCGACGGCCGGGTGATCCTCTACGCCGACGGCATGACCGGCTCGATGGAGCGCGCCATCGCCGAGACCAACCGGCGCCGGGAGAAGCAGCAGGCCTACAATCTCGAGCACGGGATCACCCCGGAATCGATCCGCCGCAACATCTCCGACGTGCTGTCCTCGGTCTACGAGCAGGACCACGTCACCGTCGAAGCGGGCTTCGCCGAAGAGGGCCATCTGGTCGGCAACAACCTCGCCGCCCACATCGCCTCCCTGCGCGAGCGGATGAAGAAGGCGGCGACCGATCTCGAGTTCGAGGAGGCGGCGCGGCTCCGCGACGAGATCAAGCGGCTGGAGGCGACCGAACTGACCATCGCCGACGATCCGCTGGCCCGCCAGTCGAGCGTCGACGACGCCACCGGCGGCTATGCCGGCGAGAAGAAGTACGGTCCGGCCGGCAACCTGCCGCCGAGCCGGGTGCGCAAGAACTCGCTCGACGAGATGACCGTCGGCCGCACCGAGGTACCGCTGGGCAGCGAGCCGCCGCGTCGTCCGCCGCCGTCGACCGCCGCCGGCACCGCCGGCTGGAAAGGCAAGGGCCGTCGCCGCGGGCGGTGAGCGCGAAGCTGCGGCGGCGCGCGCCTCCGACGGAGCGTACCGGACAGCGCCGCGCGTGCCGTCTCAGGCTTCGGCGGCCCGGGTCGATGGGGCTGCAGAGGCGCGGGCGCGCAGGGCGGCGCTCCGCCAGGCAAGGAAACGGATCTCGGCCGGCAGACCGACGGTGAGCGCTCCGGCCAGCGCGCCGACGATCAGCAGCGGCATCAGCACCGCCGGCGGCGGCCGGAGGTCGACGGCGTTGAGCGCCGTACCGATGGCGACCAGAAACAGGCCGTGGCCGAGATAGATCGGATAACTGGCCAGTCCGGCGAAACGGGCGAAGTCGATCACACGGCGGGACGGCGACGGCCGAGACCGCGCGGCGGTGAGCAGGCGCAGGGCCGCGGCCAGCGCCAGCGACCAGAACACCATCCAGACCGTGTCGCCCCACAGCGGGACCAGCAGATTGACCACCGACACGGCGCCGCAGATCAGCAGGACGGCACGGGCGAAGCGCCGTTCGCGCGGCCGGTCGGCGGCGGCGGGATCGGCGGCGGCGAGGTTGCCGAGCAGCCAGAAGAAGAAATAGAGCGGCAGCGACACCGCGACGTAGCTGGTGCGGGTGCCGATCTTCGCGTGGGCCCAGGCGGTCGCGGCGAGCAGGACGAGGCCGAGAACGAAGGCGAGCGGTCGTCGCCGGCGCGGCGCCACCCAGGCGAGGAAGCCGCCCCAGGCGAGATAGGCGAGGAGTTCGTGGGTCAGCGACCAGGAGGCGTTGTAGGCGCCGAACGGATCGAGGATCCCCTGCAGCATCGTCGCCTGCCAGAACAGGTTCCGGGCGTGCGGCTCCCACATCGCCGGCCGGTCGCCGAACGTCGCGAAGCCCGCCTCGGCGAGGCCGACGATCGCCAGGAACCACAGATAGAGCGGCATGATCCGGGTCACCCGGGCGACGAGGTAGTCGGAGACGCGACGCCCGTCCCGTCCCCGCCCCGACCGTTCGATGCACCAGCCGGAGAGGACGAAGAAGCCGGCGACCCACAGCCCGCCCGAGGCGAAACGGTCGAACGGCCACATTCGGAAGTCCGGATGGAACTCACGGGTGAGCCCGTAGGCGTGGCCGACCAGCACCAGGACGGCGAACAGCAGCCGCAACAGATCGACCTGCCAGACGAAACCCGAATCGTCGGTGGCGGTTCCCCCGCCGGCACTCGTCATCGATCACCCGCCCCCCGGAACACACGGGCGAGCGCACCGCTCCGCCGCGCCTTCGCCTCGCACCCGAGATAGGGCGCCGCTGCCGTCGGGGAAGCCCCCGCCTCCCACGAGAATCGTCGCCGCGGATCGAACGGTGCGTCGCCTCCGCTCCGGATGGGAAGCTACGACGGAAACGCGTAGGAGAGATCCACGATCTTCCGGCGCATCCGGTGCCGCAGCGACAGAAAGAGAATCCCATGCCGCAACTCGTCGACGGGCAGTGGATCGAGGGCGAAGTCGCCGCGGGCGAGATGCGCGGCGGCGCCTTCCACCGCGAGCCGACCCGCTTCCGCAACTGGATCACCGCCGACGGTGGTCCGGTCGACCCGGCGATCCCGACGCCGGACTTCGCCGACGCTCCGCCGCCCGCGACGCTGCCGGCCGAACTCGGACGTTATCGGCTGTACGTCTCCTACCTCTGCCCGTGGGCCAGCCGCACCCTGATCTGGCGGGCGCTGAAGGGGCTCGAGGCGGCGATCCCGATCGTCGTGGCGAACCCGGTGCTCGGTCCGGGCGGATGGTCGTTCCTCGACGACGACGGCACGAGCCGCGACACCGAGGAAGGCATCGCGCATCTCCATGAGCTCTATACGCGGGCCGATCCGCACTACACCGGCAAGGTGTCGGTGCCGGTGCTGTGGGACACGAAGACCCGGACGATCGTGAACAACGAATCCGCCGACATCGTGCGGATGCTCGACGGCGCCTTCGATCACTTCACCGGCAACCGCAACGTTCTCTATCCGAAGGACCTGCGCGGCGCGATCGACGCATGGAACGCCCGGATCTATGCCGATCTCAACAACGGCGTCTACCGGGCCGGCTTCGCCCGGACCCAGGCCGCCTACGAGAGCGCCTTCGACACCGTCTTCGCCTGCCTCGACGATCTCGAACGGCATCTCACGACGTCGCGCTGGCTCGCCGGCGAATGGCTGACCGAAGCGGACTTCCGGCTGTTCGTGACGCTGGTGCGGTTCGACGTCGCCTATCACTCGGCGTTCAAGTGCAATCTCCGGCGGATCGCCGACCATCCGGCGCTGTCGGGATACCTGCGCGAGCTGTACCAGTGGCCGGGGATCGCCGCGACGGTGAAGCTCGACCACATCAAGGCCGGTTACCACGGGATCCGCCATCTCAACCCGTCGGGTATCGTGCCGAAGGGTCCGGCGCTCGATCTCACCAGCCCGCCGGGACGCGACCACCTGCCGAACCGCGGCATCCGGGAACGATGAACTGGTTTTCAGCTGATTACGATAGATCAGCGGAATGAACCAGAATTCGGTTCCATCCGCCGATTTGTCGAATCCGATCTTCGGTTCACTCGAAGACGATCTTCGGTGCGGCTCGGACCGTTTCGCCGTCGAGCCGGGCGCGCAGCAGGGTGGCGATCTCGCGATAGACCGCGGCGTGCGGTCCCTCGGGGTCGGTCACCACCACCGGACGGCCACCGTCCGATCCCTCGCGGATCGCCATGGTCAGCGGCACCTCGCCGAGGAAGGGCACGCCGAGCCGGGCGGCTTCGGCCCGCGCTCCGCCATGGGCGAAGACGTCGTGCCGGGTGCCGCAGTTCGGACAGACGAAATAGGACATGTTCTCGACGATGCCGAGGATCGGCACGTCGACCTTCTCGAACATCGCGACCCCGCGGCGGGCGTCGATCAGCGCCAGATCCTGCGGCGTCGAGACGATCACCGCGCCGGCCAGCGGAACCTGCTGGGCGAGCGTCAGCTGCGCGTCGCCGGTGCCCGGGGGCATGTCGACGACCAGCACGTCGAGCGGCTCCCAGGCGACGTCGCGCAGCAGTTGGGTCAGCGCGCTCATCACCATCGGGCCGCGCCAGATCATCGGCGCCTCTTCGTCGACCAGGAAGCCGATCGACATCACCCGGATGCCGGCCACCTCGATCGGCACGATCACCTTGCCGTCGCGGATCTCCGGCGACCGGCCGCCCAGGCCGAACAGCTTGGGTACCGACGGGCCGTAGATGTCGGCATCGAGCAGGCCGACCTTCAGGCCGAGCCCCGAGAGCGCCAGCGCGAGGTTGGCCGCGGTGGTCGACTTGCCGACGCCGCCCTTGCCGGAGGCGACGGCGAGCACGTGGCGCACGCCCGGCAGACCCGTGCCCCGGGCCTTCGCCTCGGGCTTCGGCACCGGCTTCGACGGCGCGGCACCCGGCGCGCGCTCGGCGGTCAGCGTCACGGTGACCGCGGCGATCCCGGGCAGAGCCGCGACCCGCGCTTCGGCGGCGCGACGCAGGGCTTCGTAGTCGGCGGCCCGGCCGGCGTCGACGGCGATCGAAAAGAACACCCGGTCTCCTGCGAAGACGATTTCGGAGAGCGCGGGAGAGGCGGCGAGCGACGTGCGCCCGTCCGGACCGGCGAGATCGGCGAGTGCGGCGATCACGGTCTCACGGGTGGGAACCATGGCGGATCTCCTGCAAGAGAATCGGAGTGCGCCGATAGACACCCGCCGACGCGGCGGTGTCAACGCCGGCTCGACCGGGCCGCCGGACGGCTGCGACCCGACGCCACGCCGCACACCCGACCGGTGGTGTCGAAGCGGGACAGATCGAGGCCGACTTTCCGGTATCCGAATGGCACCGGAAACATACCGATCGAACTTCGCCAACTTGCGGCCACCGGCCCGCAACCGTAGAATTGTCGAGGTCACCCCCACACCATCGCCTGCACATCGCCAATACGACACCATAAAGTGGCAGAATGTCCCTCCGTCTCATCGCCCAATCGCTGGGGCTCAGCATCACCACGGTATCCCGAGCGTTGTCCGATTATTCGGATGTTGCCGAAGACACCAAACGGCGTGTGCTCGAAGAAGCCGCGCGGATCGGCTACGTGCCGAATGCTCTGGCGCGACGACTGCAGAAGGGCCGCGCGGATTCGATCGCTCTGGCGACACGGATCGACAACCTCGGGAATACCGACACGCTGCTCTACGAAGTCGTCGCGGCGACCTGGTCGCGACTGGTCGAACTGCAACTCGACACGGTGTTGCTCGGCATCGGCCTGGATCCCGAGCGCGACATATCGGAGAAGGGGGCGTTCAAGCGCACCGTCCGGGAGCGGACGGTCGACGGGATCATCCTGGTCCGGCCGACGGTCGACGATTGGCGGATCTCCTTCCTGGAGAAGACGGGATTTCTGTTCGTCGTTCTCGGAACGGTCTCGCAGCCGTGCGCCGCGCCGGTGATCGGTCCGGACATCGAGGCCGGCGCCCGCCTGCTCACCGAGCGTTTCGCGGCGCTCGGACACCACAGGGTCGCCTGCATCGCTCCGCTCGGCGGCTATCAGTTCGTCGCTGCCCACATGGCGGCGCTCACCGCGCGGGGAAGTTCCCGCGGCCTCACCTTCTCGCTCTTCGAGGGGCCTGCGAGCGAGGCCGGCGGCTTCGCGCAGACCCGAGCGGCGCTGTCGCAGCCCGATCGCCCGACCGCCTTCCTCTATCTCTTCAACCGGATGGCCCACGGGGGCGCATCCGCGCTGTGCGAGTGCGGTCTCGAACCCGGTCGCGACACGGCGGTGATCTCCTTCGGGGACGACCATCTGCTGCCGCACACCCGGCCGCCGATGACCGCGCTCAACTGGCCGGTGCACGACATGGCGCGGCACGCGGTCGACGTCCTCACCCGAATCATCGGCCGGCAGCCGCTCGATCTGGTTTCGTCGTGGCCGGTCGAACTCGTCCTGCGGTCCTCCGACTGCCGCGTCCCGAACGCCGCCTGATCCCCGAGCCGGCGGTCCGCGGCCGGCCCGATCACGACGTCGCGGCTCCCGTCTCCTCGTCGACGAGCGCCTTCTCGACGGACGACCCGTGGGCGATCCGGTCGGCGCCGGTTTCCGGATCGGGGCGGCGAACCCGGAAGAAGAGGGCGTAGGCCGCCGGCAACACCAGGATGGTCAGCACGGTGGCGGCGATGATGCCGCCCATCATCGCGTAGGCCATCGGCCCCCAGAACACCGACTGCGCGATCGGGATCAGCGCCAGCACCGCCGCCGCCGCGGTCAGCATGATCGGACGGAACCGCCGGACCGTGGCTTCGATGGTCGCGTCCCACGGATGGTGCCCGGCGTCGATGTCCTGACCGATCTGGTCGATCAGGATCACCGAGTTGCGCATGATGATGCCGGCGAGGGCGGTCACGCCGAGGATGGCGACGAAGCCGAAGGCCGATCCGGTCGCCAGGAGGGCGGCGGAGGCACCGATCAGCCCGAGCGGAGCGGTCATGAACACCAGCATGGTCTTGCCGAAGTGCTGGAGCTGCAGCATCAGCAGGACCATCATCACCAGGACCATGATCGGCACCTTGGCGTTGATCGACGCCTGGCTCTTGGCGGATTCCTCCACCGCTCCCTGCATCTCGATCGTGTAGCCCGGCGAGAGGGCGTCGCGCAGCGGCTTCAGCCCGTCGTAGATGCGCTGGGTGACGTCGTTCGACGGCATGCCGTCGGGCAGGACGCCGCGCACGGTGATCGACGGCAGACGGTTGCGCCGCCATTCGATCCCCGGTTCGAGTACCGGCACCACCTGGGCGACCTGGGACATCGGCACCGAACGGCCGCTGGCGGTCGGCACGTAGGTGTCGGCGACCGCGGTCAGCAGGTTGCGACCGCCCTCCGACTGGCGCAGCACGATCGACACGGTCTCGTCGCCTTCGCGGAACTCGCCGATCGGCGCGCCCGACAGCGCCGCCTGGAGGGTCCGCCGGATCACCTGAGAGGTGACGCCGAGGGCACGGGCACGATCCTGATCGACGATCAGGCGCAGCGCGGGGACCGGCTCCAGCCAGTCGTCGTGGACCGTGGAGACGTTCGGTTCGGCACGGAAGCCCTTCGCCACCTCGTCGGCGAGCCGGCGAACCTCGGCGCGATCCGGACCGGTCACCCGCATCTGCACCGCCCAGCCGACCGGCGGACCGTTCATCAGTCGGTCGACCTTGGAGCGGACCATCGGGAATTCTGTGGCGAGGTGATCGCGGATCCGATGGATCAGCCGCTCGCGGGCCTCGAGGTTCTTGGCGACGACCAGCAGCTCGGCGAAGTTCGGATTCCGCAGTTGCTGGTCGAGCGGCAGATAGAAACGCGGCGCACCCTCACCGACGAACGTCGTGACGTAGGCCTGATCGGGATCGGCGAGGATGTGCTTCTCGATCTCGCGGGTGCGGGCGTCCACCTCGGCGATACCGGTGCCCTCCGGGAACCACAGGTCGACGATCAGCTCGAGCCGGGTCGATTCCGGAAAGAAGCTCTTCGGCACGTATCGGAAGCCGGAGACGCCGACGACGAAGGCGACCAGCGTGACGATCAGCACCTTGACCCGGTTGCGGACCGACCAGCCGATGGCGGCACGCAGCGACCGGTAGAAACGGGTGTCGTAGGCGTCGTGATGCTCGCCGGTGCCGCTGTGCGGGCGGGCCCGCAACAGCATGTGGCCGATCCACGGGGTGAAGTAGACCGCCGCGATCCACGACAGGCAGAGCGACAGGCCGACCACCCAGAACAGCGAACTCACGTATTCGCCGGCGTTCGACTTGGCGAAGCCGACCGGAATGAACCCGGCGGTGGTGACCAGCGTGCCGGTGAGCATCGGGAAGGCGGTCGAGGTGTAGGCGAAGGACGCGGCGGACACCTTGTCGAGCCCTTCCTCGAGCTTCCGCTCCATCATCTCAACGGCGATCATCGCATCGTCGACCAGCAGGCCGAGGGAGATGATCAGGGCGCCGAGACTGACCCGCTGCAGATCGATGCCCATCAGCGACATCGCGGTGAAGGTGGCGCAGAGCACGGTCGGGATGGTCACCGCGACGACCAGACCGGCCCGCCAGCCGATCGAGATGAAGGACACCGCGAGCACGATCAGCAGCGCTTCGATCAGCGCTTCGAAGAAGTCGTCGATCGACAGGGTGACGACCTTCGGCTGATCGGCGACCTGACCCAGCTCGACGCCGACCGGCAGCGACGCCTCGAGGGTCTTCATCGCCTTGCCGAGCTCGTGACCGAGATTGGTGACGTTGCCACCCTTGGCCATGACCACGCCGAGCAGCACCGCCTCCTTGCCGTCGAAGCGCATCAGCCGATCCGGCGGATCGACCAGTCCGGAGGAGACGTGGGCGATGTCGCCGAGGCGGATCACCTCGGCGCCGGCCCGGATCCGCAACTCGCGGATCTCGTCGACCCGGTGCAGCATGCCGTCGACGGCGATCCGCACCGACCGGATGCCGGTCTCGACCCGGCCGGCCGGATCCATCGCGTTCTGCTGGGCGAGGGCGTCGGCGATCGACAGCGCGGTGATGCCCCGCTCGGCCAGCGTCTTCGAGGAGATGTCGACGTAGATCTTCTCGTCCTGGTCGCCGAGGATCTGCGCCTTCTCGACCGAGTCGACGCGGAGCGCCACGTCACGCGCCCGTTTGGCGAAATCCTTCAGTTCCGGATAGGAGTAGCCCGGCCCGGTCAGCGCGTAGAGCGAGACGTAGGTGTCGCCGAACTCGTCGTTGAAATAGGGACCCAGCACGCCGGCCGGGAAGTTCGCCGAGATGTCGGAGATCTTCTTGCGGACCTGATAGAAGGCATCGGTGACGTCCCGCCCGACCGTGTCGCCACGGATCTCGACCATCACCACCGCGGAGCCGGCCCGGGTGTAGGACTTGATGTGGTCGAGCCCGGGCGTCTCCTGGAGCTTGCGTTCGATCTTGTCGACGACCTGATCCTGCATCTCCTCGAGGCTGGCGCCCGGCCAGACCGCCTGGACGACCATCAGCCGGAAGGTGAACTCCGGATCCTCCTTCTGGCCGAGGCCGAACACCGAGAAGAGACCGGCGAGCACCGTCACCACGAAGAAGAACCGAGTCAGGCCGGCGTGCCGGATCGCCCAACGGGAGAGGTTGAAGCTCTGGCCCGGAACGCGAGGATCGAACATGGCGTGCTCCTGCCGCAGAGCGGCTCGGGGGATACGGTCGATGGGAGGGGACGATCAGCGCACCGCGGCGCCGGATCCGGAGCGGTTCAGCTCGGCGACCTCGGCCGGCAGTTTCACCTTCTTGCCCGGGATCAGGAACTGGACGCCGGCGGTGACCACCAGATCGCCGGGCTTCAGCCCGGAGACGACGCCGACGCCCTCCGGCATCACCTGTCCGAGCACCACGTCGCGGGACTCGACGGTGGCATTCGCCGGATCGACCACCCAGACCCGCGGCGCACCGGCCGCCCCGGAGATCGCCGAGAGCGGCAGAACGACCGCACCGCGGGCGAGCGGCACCGAGGTCTCGACGGTGGCGGTCATGCCGAGGCGCACCCGTTCGTCGGCGGGCAGTGCGACGCGGATCGCGTAGGTGCGCGACGCCGGATCGGCGGACCCGGAGATCTCGCGGATGCGCCCGGTGAGGCGCAGGTCCTTGTCGGCCCAGAAGACGACCGACACCGACTGATCCTTGGCGAAGCGGACCACGTCCTGCTCGGGCACGGCGATCGCCACCTCCTTCTCGTCGTCGCGGGCCAGCGTCACCACCGGAGCACCGGCGGCGACCACCTGACCGACGTCGGCGCGGATCTCGGTGACGATGCCGTCGGCGTCGGCGGCGAGGTCGGCGTAGCCCATCTGATTGGCGGCCTGGTCGCGGGCGGAGATCGCCACGTCCAACGCGGCGCGGGCCTGATCGGCCTCGAGATCGGCGCGATCGAGATTGGAATCGGCGACGAAACCCTTGTTGTTCAGGGTCCGGGCGCGGGCGCGGGCATCGTCGGCGACCTTCACCCGGGCACGGGCGGCGACGACGTTGGCTTCGGCGGTCTGCAGGGTGAGCCGCAGGTCGGTCGGATCGAGGCTGGCGAGGATCCGGCCGGCTTCGACCCTTTGGCCGACGTCGACGTTGCGCGCGACGATCTTGCCGGCGACGCGGAAGCCGAGCGCGGCTTCGATGCGCGAGCGCACGGCACCGGAATAGCGGATGATCCGGTCGGCGGTGGTATCCGTGACGACCGTCACCTTGACCGGGCGCACCGGCTCCCCGCCCTTGTCCGCGCTCTCTTCGCGGCAGCCGACGAGAGCGGCGAGAACGAGCGCGGCGACGGCGAGGCGTCGAGAAGCGGAAGACGTCATGGAACGTGACCCTTTCCGACCGTTCGGCCGCCCGGCGGCGGCCGTCGGGATCAGGCGCTCTTCAGGGCGCGGATGATGAAGTCGGCGAGCACCTCGGGACCGGCGATCTCGCGATCGTCCCGGCACTGCCGCAGGAGCGTCGGATGGATGAGCGATGCATAGGACTGACGAACACAGACCGCCGTCGATCGGAGGTTCGGCTGCGGCGCGAATTCGCCCGATGCGACACCGTCCGAGATGATCTTCTCGATCGCATCGGCCATTCCTTCGAGATAATTCTGAATTATCTCCCATCTCTCGGAAATCGCAAACTCGACGAGTTCGTAATACTTCGGATTCGAAGCGAATTCCTCGAGATTGATCAGATGATTCTCGATGAGGAACCGCTTCAGCCGCGCTTCCGCGCTCCCTTCGGCGGCCACCACCACCCAGTTCCGCTGGCGCCGATCGTCCAGAACACGCTGACCGATCGCCTGGATGATCTCCGCCTTGGAGGCGAAGAACCGGTAGACGTTGGCCGGCGACATGCCGAGATCGCGGGCGATGTCGGCGACCGTCGTCTTGGCGTAGCCGTAATGGCCGAACAGCCGATCCGCGGCATCGAGGATCCGGGTCCGCGTTTCGTTCTGGGCGTCGTGTCCGGGCACCGTCGGTCTCCGCTCGGGCGGCGGCCCGCGCCGTCCGCATGAGGATCGATATGGTTGACAACTGATTACTGACGATTTCCGTCTTTCGTCACTCGATAGTCTTCCCGGCCCGAGATGTCAAGCCGCCCCGCTCCGGGCGGGACGCCGCACCTCGCCGCAGAGCAGCAATGCCGAAGCCGGGGTCGGCGCGGCCGATGATCGATATCAACGACCGAGACGGCGGCGGGCGCCATGGTCGCCCCGCTCCACCGACCGGCGCGCACGCACGCGCCCCACCGGATCGACCGAACCGCGCCGCCGAGGGCTGACGGACGCGCCGTTCATCGTTAGGGTCGACGTTCCGCGGTTCGGCGGGCAAACGACGAAAGGGGAAGTCGCATGGGTCTCGGCGAGATCGGAACGGAACCGCGGGTGGTGCGTCTCGAGGACTATCGGCCGACGCCCTGGGCGGCGGACGCGGTCGCCCTCGACGTCCGGCTGGAGCCCGAGGAGACGATCGTCGTCGCCGAGGTCACCTATCGCCGCCGCGACGAGACCCCGCCCGGAACACCGCTCGTCCTCGACGGCGACGAACTCACCCTGATCGAAGCGCGGCTCGACGGCGCGGTCCTGCCGCCCGAGGCCTACCGGGCGACGTCGCAGCGCTTCGAACTCCTCGCGCCGCCGGCCGACGGGTTCCGGCTGACCCTGACCACCCGGCTCGATCCGGCCCGCAACACCAAGCTGATGGGCCTCTACCGGTCGCAGGGCTGCTGGTGCACCCAGTGCGAGGCGGAAGGGTTCCGGCGGATCACCTATTTCCTCGACCGTCCCGACGTGCTCGCGGTCTACACCACGCGGATCGAAGCGGCGCTCTCGGAAGCCCCGTACCTCCTGTCGAACGGCAACCCGATCGCCTCGGGCCGATCCGAAGACGGGGTTCGCCACTGGGTGGTCTGGCACGACCCCTTCCCCAAGCCGAGCTATCTGTTCGCGCTGGTCGCCGGCGCCTTCGACCGGATCGAGGACCGCCACGTCACCACCTCGGGCCGGAACGTCAAGCTCGAGATCTACGTCGAGCCCGGCCGCGGGCCGCGCGCCGCCTGGGCGATGGAGTCGCTGAAGGCGTCGATGCGCTGGGACGAGACCGCCTTCGGCCGCGAGTACGACCTCGACGTCTTCATGCTGGTCGCCGTCTCCGACTTCAACATGGGGGCGATGGAAAACAAGGGTCTCAACGTCTTCAACGAAAAGTACGTGCTGGCCGACCCGGAGACCGCCACCGACGCCGACTACGCCCACATCGAGGGGGTGATCGGCCACGAGTATTTCCACAACTGGACCGGCGACCGCATCACCTGCCGCGACTGGTTCCAGCTCTGCCTCAAGGAAGGGCTGACGGTCTATCGCGATCAGGAGTTCTCGTCCGACATGCGGTCGCGGCCGGTCAAGCGGATCGCCGACGTGCGGCTCCTGAAGAGCCACCAGTTCCCCGAGGACGCCGGGCCGCTCGCCCATCCGGTCAGGCCGTCGACCTACCGCGAGATCAACAACTTCTACACGGCGACCGTCTACGAGAAGGGCGCCGAGGTGGTCCGGATGCTCGCCACGCTGCTCGGCGCCGACGGTTTCCGGGCGGGCATGGACCTCTATTTCGAACGCCACGACGGGCAGGCGGTGACGATCGAGGACTTCCTCGCCTGTTTCGCCGACGCCACCGGCCGCGATCTCGGACAGTTCGCCCTCTGGTACACCCAGGCGGGGACGCCGGAAGTGGTGGCCGGCTGCCGCTGGGAGCCGACCGGCGGACGACTGACCCTCACCTTCGACCAGACGATCATGGCGACCCCCGGCCAGCCGACCAAGCAGCCGGCGGTGATCCCGATCCGCTTCGGTCTGGTCGGCCCCGACGGCGGCGCGCTCCCCTGGCGGAGCGTCGACGGGGCGACGATCGACGGCGACGTGATCGTCCTCGACGCGGCGCACCGCGAAGTGGTGTTCGAAGGCGTCCCGACCCGGCCGGTGCCGTCGCTGCTGCGCGGCTTCTCGGCACCGGTGCGGCTCACCCTCGGCCTCGACACCGAGGATCTGCTGCATCTGATGAACCACGACACCGACCCCTACAACCGGTGGCAGGCGGGGCAGACGCTGGCGATGCGAACGCTGATCGCCGGGACCCGCGCGGCCCGCGCCGGCCAGCCGATCGAGATCGATCGGGCGCTCGCCGCGGCCCATGCCGCGGTCGCCGACGAGGAGAGCCTCGACGCCGCCTTCCGGGCGCTGGCGCTCACCCTTCCGAACGACGCCGACGTCGCCCGGGAGATCGGCACCGACGTCGACCCGGATGCGATCGCGGTCGCGCTCGACGCGCTGCGCACCGCGGTGGCCGCGGCGGGACGCACGACCTTCCGCGCGGTCCACGACCGGCTGGCGCTCGACGGCCCGTTCCGGGTCGACGCCGAGGCGACCGGTCGGCGGGCGCTCAGGAACACGCTGCTCGATCATCTGGTGCGCGACGGCGACACCGCGCTCCTCGCCGAACGCTGGCGGAGCGCCGACAACATGACCGACCGGCTGGCGGCGCTGACCGTCGCCGTCCACACCGGCGCTCCGGACTCCGAGGCGATGCTCGCCGAGTTCCACGACCGCTTCGCCGGCGACCCGCTGGTCATCGACAAGTGGCTGACCGTCCAGGCCACCGCGCCGCTGCCCGAGACCCTCGACCGGGTCCGGCGGCTGACCGGCCATCCGACCTTCTCGCACACCAGCCCGAACCGGGTCCGGGCGCTGGTCACCGCCTTCGCCACCGGCAACCAGACCCAGTTCAACCGGGCCGACGGCGCCGGCTTCGCCTTCGTCGCAGATCAGGTGATCGCCCTCGACCGGATCAATCCGCAGGTGGCGGCGCGACTGCTCGCCGCCTTCCGCTCGTGGCGGGCGCTCGAGCCGCGGCGGCGTGCCTATGCGGAAGCCGAGCTGAAGCGGGTCGCGGCGACCGAACGGCTGTCGACCGACGTCGCCGACATCGTCGCACGGTCGCTCGAATGAGCCCTCGACCCTTCGTCTGATGCCCCGGCGACACGCCCGAGGAAATGGTTTCCGAAGTCTGAACGAGGGCTGGACAAGCCTCCGGCGAGAGATTCAAATACTGGTGATTCGGGTGAGACAGGGGGTCCAACCCGATCGAATCATTAGATGAATCTGTGCGGGGGTTTCCGTGGCGCAGGCAGATGCCGCCCGTGAAGGGATCGGATTCGCTCTCTTCCGATCCCGGCTTCGTCGCCGGACACCGGCGGCGGGGCACGTCGACCTCCTGTCGACGCCGACCTACCGCAGCATCATCCGGATCGAGCCGCTGCTCCGGCGGTCGATCCCGGTGCTGATCGTCACCTTCATCGTCGTCCTGGCGCTGACCCGGGTGGTCGGGGTGATGGAGACCCGCCAGACGCTCGAGGACGCGGCCCGCAGCGAGACCGGCCTCGTCGCCGCGATCGTCGCCGCCGGCCTCGGCCGCGCCGACCCGCCAGTCGGACCGGCCGGTTGGGAAGCGGCGACCCGCGACCTGCTGCACGGCCTCGCCGGCACCCGCGCCGCCGACGGCTCTCGGCAGATCCTGGTCGCCGACGCCGACGGCATCGTCCGCGCGACCGCACCGGCGGAACCGCGCTGGGAGGGCCGTCCGCTCACCGCCGCCTTCGGCGCGGCCCAGCCGATGACCACCTTCGGATCGCGCGCCGGGGTGATCGACACGACGCTGACCGACGGAACCGCGGTCTTCGCCACCGTCCATCACATCGACGGCGGTCGCGGGGCGGTCGCGGTCTACCAGCCGCAACAGGCGGTGTTCGCCGACTGGCGACGCGACATGCGGACCCATGCGACGCTGTTCGTGTTCACCGCGGTGATCCTGCTGGTGCTCACCTACGCCTATTTCGTCCAGGCGCTGCGGGCGAACGCCGCCGACGCGCTCTACGCGACCACCGCCTCGCGGACCGAAGCCGCCTTCCGGCGCGGCCGCTGCGGCTTCTGGGACTGGGATCTGGCGCGCGGCCGGTTCTACTGGTCGTCGTCGATGTTCGAGATGCTCGGACTCGCCAACGACGACGGCATCGTCGGTTTCGGCGAGATCCTGAAGCTGGTCCACGAGGACGACATCGACTTCGTGCTGCTCGCCGAGCAACTGCTGGCCGGCGACGTCGCCACGCTCGATCGCGCCTTCCGGCTGAAGCGCGCCGACGGCACCTGGCTGTGGTTCCGGGTGCGCGCCGAGGTCGTCGACCGGCCGGAGACCGGGTCGCGGCATCTGATCGGCATCGCCGCCGACATCACCGAACACCGCCGGCTGATGGACGCCACCGCCACCGCCGACATCCGGCTGCGCGACGCGATCGAGACGATCTCGGAAGCCTTCGTGCTGTGGGACGCCGACAACCGGCTGGTGATGTGCAACTCGAAGTACCAGCGGCTGCACGGGCTGACCGACGCGGCGATCCGTCCGGGGACGCCCTACGACGAGGTGATGCGTGCCGGCCGGCGGTCGATGGTCCACATGCCGGCGGACGACGCCGAGGCGAACGAGGACGGCGCCCGCAGCTTCGAGGCGCAGATCGACGACGGCCGCTGGCTGCAGATCAACGAGCGGCGCACCAAGGACGGCGGCTTCGTCTCGGTCGGCACCGACATCACCCAGTTGAAGCGGCACGAGGAACGGCTGCTCGACAGCGAGAAGCGGCTGATGGGCACGGTGCTCGACCTCCGCTCGTCGCGGCGCAAACTGGAGATCCAGGCGCAGCAGGTGGTCGAACTCGCCGAAAAATACTCCGAAGAAAAGGTCCGTGCCGAAGAGGCCAACCGGGCCAAGTCGGATTTCCTCGCCAACATGTCGCACGAGTTGCGCACGCCGCTCAATGCGATCATCGGCTTCTCCGAGCTGATGAGCCGCGACATGATCGGGGCCTTCGGGCCGGAGAAATACGCCGAATACAGCCGCGACATCCATGCGTCGGGGATGTTCCTGCTCAACGTGATCAACGACATCCTCGACATGTCGAAGATCGAGTCGGGCCGGATGGAACTCGCCCGGGAGACCGTCGGGCTCGACGAGATCCTCGCCGAGGCGAGCCGGATCATCGCGGTCCAGGCCCGCGACAAGGAGATCACCCTCACGCCGTCGGTCGAGCCGGGCCTGACCTTCGTCGGCGACCGGCGGGCGGTGAAGCAGGTGGTGCTCAATCTCCTGTCGAACGCGATCAAGTTCACGCCGTCGGGCGGCCGGGTCTCGCTCAGGGCGGAAGCGGCCGGCGAGGCCATCGCGATCACCATCGACGACACCGGCATCGGCATTCCCGAGGAACTGCTGCCGTCGATCGGCCGACCGTTCGTCCAGGTGGAGAACCAGCTCACCAAGACCCACAAGGGGTCCGGCCTGGGGCTCGCCATCGCCCGCTCGCTGATCGAACTGCACGGCGGCACGATGTCCATCGCCTCGCGGTCGGGAGTCGGAACCACCGTCTCGCTGACCCTGCCGACCCGGACCGCGCGGCCGGCGGCCGAAGCGGCCTGATCCCGTCCGCGACACGCCTCTCTTCACGTCGAAACGCCGCGCCGGAGATCCGGCGCGGCGTTTCTGGTTCGGCTCGGGAGAAGGATGGTCGGGGACACCCTCCCCCCGGCCGAACGCCGGACCCTCGGGGTCGTCACTTGGCCGGCGCGGCGGGCGGAGCGGCCGGCGCGGTGCCGGGCAGCGGCGGCGGGTTCATGCCGCCCCAGCCGGGCCCCATCATGCCCGGTCCGCCGCGGCGATGGCCCATCGGCATCATCGCCGCGGCCTGTTCGGCCTCGGCCTTGGTCACCCTGCCGTCGTCGTTGCGATCGAACAGAGCGAAGAGCTTCTTGGCCGGCTTCTCGAACTCGGCCTTGGTCACCTTGCCGTCACCGTCGAGGTCGTGGACGGCGAGGAAGTGATCGACCGCCTTCGGATGCGCACGGCCGACCCAGGCTTCGATCTCGGCCTTGTCGACGACACCGTCGTGGTTGGCGTCGATCGCGTCGAACCGCTTGTCGACCACGGTGATCGCTTCGGCCAGCGTGACGGCGCCGTCCTTGTCGGCGTCGAGGCGGTCGAACATGCGGTCGATCATCGGGCCGCGACCGGGCATGCCGGCGCCGTCCTTCATCGGTCCGGCCCAGCCGTGGCCACCCCACCCGGGCCCACCCCAGGCCGCCGGCCCGTCACAGGCCGGACCGCCGGGACCGCGGGCTTGGGCGACACCGCCGGCGACGACGGCGAGCGCAGCGACACCGATCAGGGTTTTGGTCCAGGTCTTCATCGTGGGTCTCCAGAATTCTCCGGCGGGGTTCGGGCGAAGTGGGAGCACCTCGTCGCCGCCTTCGAAATCGACCCTAACGCCCCGTACATTGCGGGGAGTTTGTCGTCAGATTACGGTTTGGTCATGCATCGTCGTCGGCGGCCGCCGCCCGCCTGTCGCGGGTGCGTCCGAGGAGCCGTCGGCAGAGCGCCGCGGTGCGCTTCTCGGTTTCGACGAGATGCGCCTCGAGAGTGGGGAAGTCCGGCAGCTCGCCGAGCTTGGCGAGCAGCGCGAGCAGTCCCTTCTGGGCTTCGGCGGGGCGGAACGGCCCACTGGTGGCGAGCCTCAGCGTCTGGGTGACGACCTGGAGGAGGCGCATCGCGGCGAGCAGATCCTCGCCGGCGCCGACGTCGAGCGCACCCGCCGCCATCAGCCGGCGCAACGCACCGGAGGTGTTGGTGTCGAGCACCCGAGGCGTGCGGGCGGCGTCGCGCAGCATCAGGTACTGCGCCACGAACTCGATGTCGATCAGCCCGCCGGGGATCTGTTTGACGTCCCAGGGATCGCTGGTGCCCTTCTCGGCGGCGATCAGATTGCGCATCTCGACGACGTCGGCGCGGAGCTTCTCCGGATCGCGCGGCCGGGCGAGGGCGGTGCGGATCGCCGCTTCGACACGCGCGGCGAAGGCCGGCGGGCCGGCGATCACCCGGGCGCGGGTCAACGCCATCGCCTCCCAGGTCCAGGCCTCGGTCGCATGGTAGCTCTCGAAGGCGGCCAGCCGGGTCGCCATCGGCCCCTTGTTGCCGGAGGGGCGCAGACGGAAGTCGACCTCGTAGAGCAGGCCCTGTCCGGTCGGGGCGGAGAGCGCCGAGATCAGCCGCTGGGTGAGCCGGCCGTAATACTGGCTGGCGGCGAGCGGCCGCGGCCCGTCGGAGGCGTCGGCGGCCGGATCGAAATCGTAGAGCAGCATCAGGTCGAGATCGGAGGCGGCGGTCGATTCGCGCCCGCCGAGCTTGCCCATCGCCACCACCGCGGCACAGCCGCCGGGCACCCGGCCGTGGGCGAGCGCGAACTCCGCCTCGACCGCGGCGAACAGCCGGCGCACCACCGTCTCGGCGAGCGTCGCATAGGCTTCGCCCGCGGCGGCCGGCGACAGCATGCCGGTCAGCACCCGGACGCCGATCAGGAAGAGCTGTTCCTGGCCGAAGATGCGGGCACGATCGAGAAGGTCCTCGAAATCGCGGGCTTCGGCGAGCGCCAGGGCGAGCCCCTGATCGAGCTCGTCGGGACCGGGCACGGCGTCGTAGAAGGCCGGGTCGATCAGCGTGTCGAAGACGTGCGGACGACGGGCGACGGTCTCGGCGAGACGCGGCGCGACGCCGAGCACCAGGGCGAGCAGATCGAGCAGGCCGGTGTGGGCGCAGAGCAGCGAGAACAATTGGACGCCGGTCGGCAGCTTCGACAGCATCCGGTCGAAGGCCAGGAAGGCGGCGCCGGTGTTGTCGGTCGAGCCGAGAGCGGCGAGCAATGCCGGCGTGAGTTCGGTCAGCCGCTCGCGGGCGACGGTCGAGCGGGTCGCCGGATAGCGGCCGAAGTGCCAGGCACGGATCGCCGCGGTGACCTCCTTCGGCCGGTCGAAGCCCATCGCGACCAGCGCATCGAGGGTGCCCGGATCGTCCTCGTCGCCGGTGAAGACCAGATTGCCGGTACCGGTGGAGAGGTCGGGCGCGTTCTCGAAGAGATGCGCGTAATGCCCCTGGACGGTGGTCAGACGCCGGCGCAGCGCGGTGGCGAAGGCCGCACGGCTGCGGATCCCCATCATCCGGGCGATCCGGGCGACGCCGTCGTCGTCCTCGGGCAGGCAGTGGGTCTGCTCGTCGGCGACCATCTGGATGCGGTGTTCGACGTCGCGCAGGAACGAATAGGCCTCGGTCAGTTCGTCGCGGGCGGCCGGCTCGATCCACCCGAGGTCGGCGAGTCGGTCGAGCATCTCCACCGTCGAGCGGCCGCGCAGCGCCGGATTGCGGCCGCCGGCGATCAACTGCTGGGTCTGGACGAAGAACTCGATCTCGCGGATGCCGCCGCGGCCGAGCTTGACGTTGTGGCCGGCGACGGCGATCTCGCCGTGCCCCTTGTGCGCGTTGATCTGACGCTTGATCGAGTGGACGTCGGCGATCGCCGCATGGTCGAAGTACTTGCGCCAGATGAACGGGCGGATCTCGGCGAGGAAGCGCTCGCCGGCCTCGACGTCGCCACCGACCGGCCGGGCCTTGATGAGCGCGGCGCGCTCCCAGTTCTGGCCCATGCTCTCGTAGTATTGCAGCGCCCCGTCGATCGACATGGCGATCGGGGTGGCGCCGGGATCGGGGCGCAGGCGCAGATCGACCCGGAAGACATAGCCGTCGGGGGTGCGCTCCTGCATCAGGCGGACGAGCTTCTTGGTCATCCGGACGAAGAAGTCGACCGCCTCGTCGGGATCGGCGAGCTTCGCCCGCGACCGGTCGAAGAACACGATCAGGTCGATGTCGGACGAGTAGTTGAGTTCGAAGGCGCCGTATTTGCCCATGCCGAGGATCACCCAGCCGGACCCGGCGGCGGGATCGGCGGGATCGGCGAGGGTCAGACGGCCCCGGCCGGCGGCTTCGCGCAGGCAGGCGCGGACCGCGGCGCCCAGCGTGGCGTCGGCGAAGCGGGTGAGCGCGGCGGTGACGTCGAGGGTCTTCCAGACGCCGCAGAGATCGGCGAGGCCGAAGGTCAGCGCCGCCTCCTGCTTCATCCGGCGCAGCGCCGCCATCAACTCGGCATCGTCGGCGAGGTCGAGGCGGGCGGCGGCGTCGACGAGATCGGCGAGGACGGTCTCGGGCGGGCTCGACAGGATGCGCAGCAGGCGGGCCGCATCGCGGGCCGCCAGATCGGTCAGATGGGGCGAGTTGCCGAGCGTCGCCTCGAGCAGCGGAGCGATCCGCGGATCGGCCTCCAGCGCGGCCCGGAACGCGGCACCGGCTTCGCCGCGGGCGCGATCGAGGATCCGGCCGAGGGCGGCGCGGGCGATCTTCTTCGTCGGTGCGACGGGCGTCCGGGTGATCCGATCGATCAGCGGGCGCGGATCGGTGTCCGAAAGAGAAGTCATGGCGTCTCGTCCCCCGCGGCTCGTGGCGGCCGCCGCGAGGCCACATGAGGGCGAGCAAATCGACCGGTCAAGCCGACCGATCGACGAATCCGCCCGTCCGACCGGGTCGGACGGGCGAAATCACGACGGATTCCGACGCGGATCGCCGGTCGCGACGGCTCAGGCGGCGAAATCGACGACGCCGTCGTCGAGCCGATAATAGGCGGTGACGACCTTCAGCCTGCCGTCGCGGGCCAGCCCGCCGAGAATCGCGCTGTGCTCGACCAACCGCGCCGCGGTCCGCTTCGCGCTCTCCTGTACCGTCTCGGCGACGAGATCGCCGCCCTTGTCGCGGACCGCCAGGGCGGCCGGGACGATCGGCTCGATCATCGGCCCGATCGAACCCGGGAAGGTGGCGTTCTTCACGGCCACGTCGCAGGCGGCGGCGACCGCCCCGCAGCGCTGATGGCCGAGGACCACCACCAGCGGCGCGCCGAGCACCGCCGCGCCGTATTCGATGGTACCGAGGACGCTCGTGTCGGCGAGGTTGCCGGCGTTGCGCACCACGAACAGCTCGCCGAGCCCCAGCCCGCCGAACACCAGTTCCGGCGGGACACGACTGTCGGCGCAGGACAGGACGATCGCCCAGGGTGCCTGTCCCTCGGCGACGTGGTGGCGCTGGCCGGAGAGATCGGCGGCGCAGACCTGAGCGTCACGGACCCAGCGGGCGTTGCCCTCCTTCAGCTTCGCCAGCGCCTGATCGGCGGTGAGATCGGTCTTCGGCCCGCCGGCGGCGCTCGCCGGGGTCGGCGCGAGACCGCCCCCGAGACCGACGGCGAGCGCGGCGAAACCGGCGAGACCGAGAACGTCGCGACGCTTCGGCCGCGGCTCGATGGAATCGATGCACATGGAACTCCCCTCCCTGTTCGATCGGCCGGCCCTCCTCCCCGAGGCCCGGACCGATCGTGGCGGAGAGTAGCCCGACGCCGGTCGCCGACAGAAGCGAAATTGCGAGTGCGTCGCCTTCTCGGCTCAGGCGTGTGCCGCGCCGGGCGCGCCGACGGCGAGGCGGGGGAAGTCGATCTCGATCTTCAGACCGGGAGCGGCGTCGAGGAGAGCGAGGCCGGCGCCGTGATGCTGGGCGATCGCCGCGACCAGCGACAGGCCGAGGCCGGAGCCCGGCGCGTTGCGGCTCGCTTCCAGCCGAACGAAGCGATCGAGCACCCGGGCGCGATCGGCCTCCGGGATGCCCGGGCCGTCGTCGGCGACCGAGACCACGACGCGGTCGCGCCGGCCGGTGACGGCGACGGTGATCTCCGGCGGGCGATCGTCGGGGCGGCCGTACTTCAGGGCGTTGTCGAGCAGGTTCGACAGGGCGCGGCCGAGCAGTTCGCGGTTCCCGGAGACGGTGGTCGCCTCGGGCGGCAGATCGTCGATGGTGACCTTCAGAGCCGCCCCGGCGTCCTCGGCGACCGGCTCGTAGAGTTCGGCGATCTCGCGGGCGACCTCGGCGACGTCGACCGGCGCGGCGGCGGCGAGCGACGACCCCGCTTCGACACGGGCGATCATCAGGAGCGCGTCGAAGGTGCGGATCAGTTGGTCGGATTCCTCGATCGTCGCCTCCAGCGCCTCGCGCCAGCGCTCCGGATCGGGCTGCCCGGAGAGCGCCGCCTCGGCGCGGTTCCTGAGGCGGGTCAACGGCGTCTTGAGATCGTGGGCGACGTTGTCGGAGACGTCCTTCAGCCCCTTCATCAGCACGCCGATGCGGTCGAGCATGCCGTTCAGCGCCACCGCCAGACGGTCGAACTCGTCGCCGGTGCCGGTCACCACCAGCCGCCCGGAGAGATCGCCGCCGACGATCCGGTTGGAGGTCGCCGAGACCTGGTCGATCTGCTTCAGCACCCGACGCGAGAGGAACAGCCAAGTGGCGCCGCCGAGCACCAGAAGCATCACCACCATCGCGCGGAAGGCGCCGCGGACCACCACTCGGAACCGGTCGCGCTCGCCGAGATCGCGGCCGACGAGCACCCGGAAACCGTTCTCCAGCACCAGCGACCGCACCAGGGCGACGTGGCGCACCGGCCCGTTGGCGTCGTATCGGACATAGCCGATCGGCCGCGGCTCGTCCTCGGTGTCGTCGAAGGCGCCCGGCGGCAGTTCGGCGACGTTGCCGGCGACGGGATTGCCGGAGGGGTCGACGAGGTAGAATAGGCCGGCGTCGGGCCGGCGAGCCCGGTCTTCGAGCGCATCGTAGAGCCGCATCAGGCCGCCGGCCCGATACTGTTCGTCGAGCGCTTCGACGTCGGCGTCGATGGCGGCGTGGAGTTGCAGGGTCATCACCCGCGCCGCGTCGTGGGCGACCACCACCACCAGGAACAGCGAGAAGACGGTGAAGACCACGAAATAGATGACCGACAGCCGCACCGCGGTGGTGCGCCAGGCGCGGGCGAGGCGATGCGACCACCGTTCGGGCGCGTCGGTGCGCCGGGCGATCATTTCGCCGGCTCGCGGATCATGTAGCCGGCGCCCCGCACGGTGTTGAGCAGCGGCCTGTCCTGACCCTTGTCGACCTTGGAGCGCAGGCGGGACATGTGGACGTCGATGACGTTGGTCTGCGGATCGAAGTGGTAGTCCCAGACGTTTTCGAGCAGCATGGTGCGGGTCACCACCTGCCCGGCGTTCTTCATCAGGAACTCGAGCAGGCGGAACTCGCGCGGCTGCAGGACGATCTCCTCGCCGCCGCGGGTCACCGTGTGGGAGAGCCGGTCGAGCACCAGATCGGCGACCCGATAGGTGGTCTCGACCTCGGCCGGGGCATGGCGGCGGGCGAGCGCCTCGACCCGCGCGAGCAGTTCGGAGAAGGCATAGGGCTTGGCGAGATAGTCGTCGCCGCCGGCCCTCAGACCTTCCACCCGGTCGTCGACCTGACCGAGGGCGGAGAGCACCAGCACCGGCGTACGGTCGCCGCGGCCGCGCATCTCCTGGACGATCCCGAGGCCGTCGCGCTTCGGCAGCATCCGGTCCATCACCACCACGTCGAAGGCGGCGGTCTCGGCGGCGTGGGCGCCGCTGTCGCCGTCGGCGGCGTGCTCGACGACGTGCCCGGCCTCGCGCAGGGCCTTGATCAGGTAGGTAGCCGCTTCGCGGTCGTCTTCGACGAGGAGGATTCGCATGCCGTGTACTCTATCGGGGAACGGCGGTGGACGGAACGGCCGGCAGGAAAGGGTGCCGGCCGGTGGGGCGGGGGCACCACCGGCCGGACGACGCCGCGACGGGTCTCTGCGAGGGGGCGGATGTCGCGGCGGCGCTGTTCGGATCGATCAGGAGGCGGCGAGCGGCAGCGGGACGAAGCGGACGCCTTCGTTCGACTTGACCCGCATCAGCACCGCCTTTCGACCTTCGCTCTTCGCACTCTTCACCGCGGAGGCGACGTCGGCGGCGGTCGCCACCGTCTTGCCCTGGACCTCGAGGATCACGTCGCCGACCCGCAGCCCACGGCTCGCCGCGGAACCCGACGGGTCGACCGCGACGACCGCGACGCCGGTCGCTCCTTCGCCGACGTCCGACGCCGGTGCGACCTTCAGACCGAGACCGGTGAGCGAAGCCGGCGTGCCGTCGTCGGCGCCGGTGTCCGGCGCGTCGGCGCGGGCCTCCTGCTGCATCTTGCCGAGCTTGACGTCGACGACCTGTTCCTTGCCACCGCGGACGATCGTCACCTTCACCGTCGAGCCGGGTTCGTAACCGGCGATGGTGCGGGAGAGATCGCGGGCGTTCTTCACCGGACGCCCTTCGACCGCCAGGATCGCATCGCCGGCCTTCAGCCCCGCCTTGGCGGCCGGACTGTCGGGCTGCGCCTCGGCGACGAGGGCGCCGCGCGCCTCCTTCAGGCCGAGCCCGTCGGCCATGTCACGGCCGATCGGCTGGATCTGGACGCCGAGCCAACCGCGCACCACCTGGCCGGTCTTCTCGAGCTGGGCGATCACCGTCTGCACGGTCGACGAGGGGATGGCGAAGCCGATGCCGACCGAGCCGCCCGACGGCGAGTAGATCGCCGTGTTCATGCCGACGACGCTGCCGTTGAGGTCGAAGGTCGGACCACCGGAGTTGCCGTGGTTGATCGGCGCGTCGATCTGCAGGAAGTCGTCGTAGGGACCGGCACCGATGTCGCGGCCACGAGCCGAGACGATGCCGGCGGTGACCGAGCCACCGAGGCCGAAGGGATTGCCGACCGCCAGCACCCAGTCGCCGGGGCGCGTCTCGGTCGAGGCGAAGGGAACCGTCGGGAAATCCTTCTTGTCGCCCTGGATCTTGAGCAGCGCGACGTCGGTCTTCTCGTCGGAGCCGAGCACCTTGGCCCGATACTCGGTGCCGTCGTCGGTCAGGACCTTGACCTCCTTGGCGCCCTTCACGACGTGGAAGTTGGTCACCACCTTGCCGTCCGGCGAGATGATGAAGCCCGAGCCCTGCGACAACACCACGTCGCCGCGGCCGCGCGGACCGCCCGGGCCGGGGCCGAAGGGACCGCCGGGGCCGCCGCGGCGCCCGGGGCCGCCCCATTCGCGGAAGAACCGTTCGAAGGGGCTGCCCTCGGGCAGTTCCGGGAAGGTCTCCATGAAGGTTTCGCGGTTCGACGGCGCCTCGGCGCGCACCCGGATCGAGACCACCGCCGGACGCACCTTCTCGACGATCGGCGCGAAGGTGAAGGTCTGTGCGGTGGGAACCGGCAGCGCCCCCTGGGCGTGGGCACCCGGCGAGCGGGCGAGGAGGTCGACCGCGGCGAGCGAGCCGACCACGGCGACCGAGGCGACGCCGGCGACGAGGGTCCGGGCGATGCGGGAACGGCGAGTCGAAGAAGAAAGACGAGTGGTCATCCGTGCACATCCATCGTTCGACAGAAGGGATGACGACGGGATCTCCGTCGTCGTTGGTCCGACTGTCGCCGATGTCGCCTTACGGAGCTCTTTCGGACGGATTAAACATCGGTAATGTCGGGGGACTTGCCGAGCAGAGCGGCGAGACGGGCGCGTTCCTCGGCGCCGAGCGGCGCCTCCTCGTCGCGTGGCGCGGCACGGCGGCGTCGGGCCGCCAGCACGACCGCCACGCCCCCGGCCAGCAGCACCGCGAAGGGCGACACCCAGAGCAGTGCCGTGCCGAGATTGAACCGCGGCCGGAGCAGCACGAACTCGCCGTAGCGCGCCACCAGATAGTCGAGGACGCCCCGGTCGCTGTCGCCGGCGGCGATCCGCTCGCGCACCAGAATGCGCAGATCGCGGGCGAGATCGGCGTCGCTGTCGTCGATCGACTGGTTCTGGCAGACGAGGCAGCGCAGTTCCTCCGACAGCGTCCGAGCACGGGCCTCGAGCGCCGGATCGGCGAGTTTCTCGTCCGGACGCACGGCGAGGGCCGGACCGGTGAGGGCACCGGTGAGGGCGACGACGGCGAAGAGCAGGGCGGCGAAGAGACGGCGCATCGGGTTTTCTCTCACTCGGCCGGGGTCGGCGCGGCATCGCCGGCGCGCGGGACCCGCGAGGGGCGCGGTGCGCCGATCCGGAGACGGCGGTCGGTGAGCGACACGGTGCCGCCGATCGCCATGATCAGACAGCCGATCCAGATCGAGAGCACCAGCGGCTTCCAGTACATCCGCATGGCGACGCCGCCGTCCGGCTGGATCTCGCCGACCGCCATGTAGAGCTGCGACACGCCGTCGAAGGTGGCGATCGCGGTCTCGGTGGTCGGCATCTGGCGCGCCCGGAACACCCGCTTCGAGGGTTCCATCACGGTCACCCGACCGGAGGGCTCGATCACCCGGAAACGGGTGGCGGTCTCGACGAAGTTCGGGCCGGACCGGGTCGCGACCCCGTCGAAGATCACCTCGAATCGCGACAGCCGAGCCGTCTCGCCCGGCCGCATCACGCGGATGTCCTCGATCTTCCACGCACTCTCGGCGACGATGCCGAGCAGCGTCACGCCGACCCCGAGATGGGCGAGCATGGTGCCCCAGACCGATCGCGGCAGGCCGACCGCCCGGGTGAAGGAGGTCTTCGGCGCTTCCGAGAACAGCTTCACCCGCGAGACGACCTCGGCGAGCGCCCCGAAGATCAGCCACAGCGCCAGGGCGACGCCGAGCGGCGCCAGGATCGGACCGCCGCGGGTCAGCCACCAGGCGAGGAGCCCACCGGCGAAGGCGAGGCCGAAGGCGACCGCCAGCCGCTCGGCCACCGCCAGGAGGTCGCCGCGCTTCCAGGCGAGGAACGGACCGAGCGGCACGGCGAACAGCAGCGGCACCATCAGAGGGCCGAAGGTCGCGTCGAAGAACGGCGCGCCGACCGAGATCTTGGCGCCGGTCGCGGCCTCCAGCATCAGCGGATAGAGCGTGCCGACGAACACCGCGGCGGTCGCCGAGGTCAGGAACAGGTTGTTGAAGACCAGCGCGCCCTCGCGGCTGATCGGTGCGAACAGGCCGCCCTTGGCGAGGCCGGGGGCGCGCGCCGCGAACAGCGACAGCGAGCCGCCGATGAAGGTGACCAGGATCGCCAGGATGAAGACGCCGCGGGTCGGATCGGTGGCGAAGGCGTGGACCGAGGTCAGGACGCCGGAGCGGACCAGGAAGGTGCCGAGCAGCGACAGCGAGAAGGCGAGGACCGCGAGCAGGATGGTCCAGATCTTCAGCGCGTCGCGCTTCTCCATGACGATCGCCGAATGCAGGAGCGCTGTGCCGGCGAGCCAGGGCATCAGCGAAGCGTTCTCGACCGGGTCCCAGAACCACCAGCCGCCCCAACCGAGTTCGTAATAGGCCCAGTAGGAGCCCATCGCGATGCCGAGCGTCAGGAACACCCAGGCGGCGAGCGTCCACGGGCGGACCCAGCGGGCCCAGGCGGCGTCGATGCGCCCCTCCATCAGCGCCGCGACCGCGAAGGCGAAGGCGATCGAGAAGCCGACGTAGCCGAGGTAGAGCAGCGGCGGATGGATGGCGAGGCCGGGATCCTGGAGGATCGGATTGAGGTCGCGCCCCTCGATCGGCGGGATCGGCAGGCGCAGGAACGGGTTCGAGGTCAGGAGCACGAACAGGTAGAAGGCGACCGCCACCCAGGCCTGGACGCCGAGCACGTCGGCCTTCAGAACGGCGGGAAGATTGCGGCCGAAGCCGGCGACGAGGGCGCCGAACAGGGCGAGCGTCGTCACCCAGAGCAGCATCGAGCCCTCGTGGTTCCCCCAGACGCCGGAGACCTTGTAGATCATCGGCTTCAGCGAATGGGAGTTCTCGACCACGTTGACCACCGAGAAGTCGGAGACGACGTGGGCCCAGGTCAGAGCGGCGAAGGAGACGCCGGCGAAGAAGAACTGACCGAGGGCGGTCGGGCCGGCGGTCGCCATCAGCCCGGCGTCGCCGGTCCGGGCGCCCCACACCGGCAGCACCGACTGGAGAACCGCCAGCGCCAGCGCCAGGATCAGCGCGTAGTGCCCGATTTCGACGATCATGCCCTCTCCCCTCGCCTTTCCGCATCGATCGGCCGGTGGCCGCGGTGCTTCCGAAAGGTGCGCCTCCGACAGCGGAGGCGATGGTCTCACTTGGTCTTGAGCGGCACCTTGCCGGCTTCTTCCTGCCAATGGCCCGACGCCTTCAGCGCGTCGGCGACCTCCTTCGGCATGTAGCGCTCGTCGTGCTTGGCGAGCACCGTGTCGGCGCGGAACAGACCGCTCGGTTCGATCACCCCTTCGGTCACCGTACCCTGTCCCTCGCGGAACAGGTCGGGCAGAATGCCGGTGTAGGCGACCGGAACGACGTTGACGCCGTCGGTGACCCGGAACTCGACGGTGGTGCCGTTGCCGCGCTTCACCGAGCCTTCCTCGACGAGACCGCCGAGCCGCAGCCGGGTGCCCGGCTTGACGTGGCCGGCGATCACCTCGCTCGGCGAGGTGAAGAAGGTGATCTCGTCGTTCAGCGCGGAGAGCACCAGACCGACGGCGGCCATCAGGACGAGGCCGGCGAGGCCGATCAGAGTCAGTCGCTTCTGCTTGCGGGTCATCGTTCCTCCCTTGGGGCGCCGGGGCCTAGCGACCGCCGATCAGGGCATCGAGCCGGGCGAGCGCCTTCGGATCGCCCGCGTGAGCGGAACGGGCGCGGGCGAGCGCGTCGGCGGCGGCATCGGCCTTGCCGACGGTCCGGAGCGAGCGGACGAGGCGGGCCCAGTCGTCGACCGACCCGCCGTCGCGGCGCAGCCGTTCGTCGAGCCGGGCGACCATCGCGTCGATCATCGCGGCGCGGTCCTCGGCGGAGAGCTCGGCGGCGGCATCGACCTCGGCGGCGGTCGGCCCAGGCGTGGCGGCGGCGTCGGCATCGACCGGCGGCGGACGTCCGGCGGCGGCGGCCTCCACCTTGGCCAGTTCGGCACGGGCGACCGGCATCCACGGATCGTTCGGCCGACCGCTGGCGACCAGGGCCCGCCAGGCTTCGACCGCCTCGTCGAGGCGGCCCGCCTGAGCCCGCTCGAGCGCCAGATACATCCGCGGCAGCACGCCCTTCGGAGAGAGCGCGAGGGAAGCTTCGAAGGTCGACTTGGCATCGGCGTCGACCTTGCCGCCGGCTTCGGCGGTCAGCGCCTCGCCGAGGCCGTTTAGCCGCGCTTCGTTGGGGCCGGAGAGTCGGATCGCATGACGGAAGGCGGCGACCGCGTCGCCGGTCCGCCCCATCCTGAGATAGAGCGGCGCGATCAGTTCCCAGCCGCGGGCGTCGTCGGGTTGGGAGGCGAGACGCCCTTCGACCCGGGCCACCAGCTCGTCCATGGACAGCCGCTCCGGCGGCGCCGCGAGACGGGCGGCGAGCGGCCGGTCGTGGAGTTCGGGATGGCCGAGCCGCGAATAGACACCGAGCGCGATCAGCGGCACGGCGACGACCGCGACCCCGACGGACAGGAGGCGACGCCGACGCAGAGTGGCGGGCTCGGCGGTGGCCTCGCCGCGGCGGGCGGCCCGGAGCAGACGGCGCGCGATCTCGGCACGCGCCGCTTCGCCCTCCGACGCGGCGAGGCGGCCTTCGGCGACGTCGCGGTCGACCTCGGCGAGCTGGTCGCGGTAGACGGCGACGTCGCCCGCCTCGGTCACGGCACCGCCGGCGAGCCGACGACGCGCGAGCGGTACGAGCGGAATGGTCACCGCCGCGGCGGTCATCGCGGCGAATACGGCCCAGATCAACATCACGCGGCCACCGGCCTCCTCCTCACCAGCCCCGACGGACGTCGGGTTCCGCGATCGGTTCGAGAAACCGACGGCGGAGGGTCCGATCGCTCAGATAACCGGAGCGACACCGGGGGGCAATGGCGAGCGACCCTAGCGCCGGTCGCAACACGGGGTGTTGACCGGAATCAATCGCGGGAGGGAGACGAACCGATGTGTGGCCTCAGCCGGTGGCCTTGGCCGGCCGCTGCAGGCAATTGTCGCGGGTCTTGCGCAGCACCGCGGCATAGTCCTCGCCGAAGATCAGTGCGGCGATCCGAATCGCCGCGTCGGCCGCCTGGACCAGCGCACCGCGATCGAGCGACGGCGAGGCCTTCAACTCGTCGAAGAGTTTCGCCGAGACGTGCTCGAAGGTGGTCTCGACCTGCTTGCGGATGCGCATCACCACTTCGTTGACCGCCAGGGTCTCCGACGCGAGGCGGGCCTCGATCGACAGACGCACCGCGAACTCGGCGTCCTCGACCGCAGCCGGATCGAACCGGCCGCCGAAGTTGCCGTTGCCGCCTTCCGCCCGCAGAGCCCGGCGGACCAGACCGGGAGCGGTCTCGATGCGCTTGGTGACCGCTTCCGACATCACCACGCGGGCGGCGCCGAGCCGGCGGAACCAGGCGGAGACGTCCTCGACCACGAACAGGTGGCCGAGCGAGCGGCTGGCGTCGTGGTAGCCGCGCAGGTCGGCGAAGAAACGCGTCCGGGAGAGCGCGTCGGTGCCGCGTCCCTTGGCCGAGGCGGCGTAGCGCTCGATGACCTGAAGCAGCCCCTCGACGAGCGAGCCGTACCGGCTCGTGGCGACCAGACGCGGATCGGCGGTGCCGGCCAGACGGCAGGCGAGATGGGCGATCACCACCGGATTGTTGGTGCGGGCCAGGATCGCCGCGGTGACCCATTCGAGGGTCATCTGGACCTGTTCGATCGACGCGCGGACCACCTCGGCGATGCGCGAGGGTTCGGCCATGTCGAAGACGGTGATGTTCGCCGGCAGTTGGGCGAAGAGATTGGCAAAGGCCGCGTCGTTCTTCAGCACATAGGCGGCATCGACCAGACTGCGGTAGACCGGCTCACCACCGAGCTGTCCGATCAACTTCTGGCGAGCACGCGGATCGACGCCGGCGGTGCGCAGGATCTCCACCACCCGATCGAGCGCCTCGCGACGCAGGCGGCGCGCGATCGGCGCCGGGTCGGCGGACGGATCGTAGGGATCGGCGGCCAGCGCGGCATCGACTTCGACGCCGGCGGCATCGCGCCGGATCCAGTTCCAGATCGGCGCCAGATGGGCGCGGGCGATCCGGCCGACGAGATGGGGGGTGACCTCTTCGTCGACCAGGAACGGCCCGAGGGGCGCGAAGAACGCCTGTTCCAGGCGGACCGACCAGGGTTCGCCGACCGGTTGGGCGACGTGTTTGGTCCGCGTGGCCGGGTCGTCGATCTCCAGACCTTCGGCAGCGGCCAGAATGATGTCGTTCGGCAGATCGCCCTGTGCGGCGGAGGCCCGCAGCGAGCGCAGCAGCATCGCACGTGCCGTCGGAGACAGAGTCTCCATGTAGGCGCGGACCTTGGACGTGAGGAGCCCGGGTTCGGGCATCGGCGACCCCCGTTTGGAAATGCTGGTGGCGACGGGCGGCTTCACTCGGGCAGGACACCGACGTCGGACCTGTGACCGCTCCCGCCGGACGCCGGAATCGGTGCGATCCGTCGTCCCCCTCGCGAAAACCGTCCTGGAGAGGATCGGTCGCAAATTTTAAGAATTGATGAGTGGAGCGGCTCGGGATGTGCACATCTTCGCTTCAACCGAGCGGACGCCAGCTGCCGTCGGGCTGGCGGCAGGCGGTCGCACGGTGGATTTCCTGACGCTCCTCGAAGCCGACGGCGTCGACGAAATCCCGGCAGGTGTACTGGTTGACCGAGTAGGCGGCGCCGGGCGTCACCATGCCGCGGCGGCCGGTCGCCGGGTTGTGCCAACCGCGGGCGGTGCCGGGTGCACCGTTCTCGAGCGCGTCGAATTCCGTCTCGGCGGCGATCACCCGGTCGCGGTCGTCCAGACGGCGGCCGAGTTCGCTCGCCGCCCAGGCCTCGTAGAGCGCGGCGGCCTCCGGGCTCGGGGCCTTGTGGGCACGGCCGCCCTTGCCGCCGATCAGACCGCCGGTCAGCGATCCGGCGACCGAGCCGATGGACGGCTTCTCGTCGGTGCCGCCACATCCGGCGAGCGCGGCGGCGAAAAACAGGACCGGGGCGATACGACAGAGGTTCATGACGGCTTCCAGAGCGGCTGCGGGGGCCGGAGCATCGGACCGGAGAAAAGGGAAACGTGCGGGCGAGAACCGCCGCGCTTCGTTCTCTCGTCCAGCATCGTGGCCGAAATTGGCCGAATCACCAATGCGGTCGTGCATCCCCGCTCCTCATCTGCGCATGGTCCTAGAGCGCCGGCAGCACCAGATCGCAGCGGAGCCCACCTTCCGGGGCGGTTTCGAGCACCAGCGAACCGCCGTAGAGGCGGGCGAGTTCCGCGACGATGGCGAGGCCGAGACCGGATCCGGGGACCCGTTCGTCGAGCCGGCGTCCCCGCTCCAGGACCGCGGCGCGCTCGGTCGGATCGAGGCCGGGGCCGTCGTCGTCGACCCGGGCGAGGAGCCGGCGACGGTCGTCGCCGCCGTCCGACGGTACCGCCCGCACGGCGATCGCCACATGGCCGCGGCACCACTTGCAGGCATTGTCGAGGAGATTGCCGAGCGCCTCCTCGAGGTCCTCCTTCTCGCCCCGGAACCGCAGGCCCGGTTCGACCGCGACGGCGAGGTCGAGCCCCCGCTCCTGGTGAATCCGGCGCATCGCACGGGCGAGCCGCTCGACCACCGGTTCGACGTCGGTGACGACGCCGATGGTGCGGCGCCGGGCGACCAGCCGGGCGCGATCGAGATGGTGGGAGAGGTGGTCGCCGATCAGTTCGGCCTGTTCGACGATGCGCCGGGCGAGCGGCTCGTCGGAGCCACGGGCCTCGTTGAGGATCACCGAGAGCGGCGTCTTCAGCGCATGGGCGAGGTTGCCGACGTGGGTGCGCGCCCGTTCGGTGGCCTCGCGATTCGCCTCGATCAGATCGTTGAGTTCGCGGGCGAGCGGATCGATCTCGGCGGCGAAGGTGCCTTCGAGCCGCTCGGACCGGCCCGATCGGATCCGCCACAGGGCGCGGCGCATCCGATCGAGCGGTGCGAGCGCGACGCGAACGAGGACCAGAGTCGAACCGACCAGACCGATCGCGACGAGACCGAGGAGGAGCGAGACCCGCCAGGTGAAATGGGAGACGTCGGCCTCGAGATCGCCGGCGTTGCCGGCCACCGCCACCCGATAGCGGTCGCGGCCGTCGAAATCGACCACCCGCTCGAGAACCCTCAGGCGTTGGTGTTCCGGTCCGTCGACATAGGCGCGGGTGACGTGATCGCGACCCGGCTGCCCCCCGACCTCGCCCGGCGAACGGACGACCTCGCCGACCAGCGACCGCGACATCGCGACGACGCCGTCGTCGGACACCCGGCGGACCGACCAGTACCATCCGGAGAGCGGCAGTTCGAAACGCGGTTCGCCGGGGTTCTCCGGCTGACGAAAGGTGCCCGCTCCGTCCGGCTGGGCGGCCAGGGCCCCGATCAGGGTCTTCAGGTGGACCGCCAACCGCTCGTCGAAGGCACTCTCGACCGATCCGCGATAGGCGGTGACCAGGACGAAGCCGACGGTCGCCAGCGACACCGCACTCCACAGCGCGGTGAGCAGGAACAGGCGACGGGCGAGCGATCTAACCTGCATCGGCGGGGATACCGACACCATAGCCGAGGCCGCGGACCGTCTGGATCAGATCGACCCCGAGCTTCTTGCGCAGACGCCCGACGAAGACCTCGATCGTGTTCGAATCGCGGTCGAAATCCTGCTCGTAGAGATGCTCGACGAGTTCGGTGCGCGAGACCACGCGGCCCTGATGCAGCATCAGATAGGCGAGCAGGCGGTACTCGTGGGAGGTGAGCTTCAGCGCGGCCCCCGCCACGGTGACCCTGCCGGACCGGGTGTCGAGCGTCACCGGTCCGATCGTCATCTCGTTGGAGGCGCGGCCGGCGGCACGGCGGACCAGAGCCCGGATCCGAGCCAGCACCTCCTCCATGTGGAAGGGCTTGGCGACGTAGTCGTCGGCACCGGCGTCGATGCCGGCGACCTTGTCCGACCAGCGGTCGCGGGCGGTGAGGATCAGGACCGGCATCGAACGGCCGCCGCGGCGCCACTTCTCGACCACGGTGATGCCGTCGAGCTTGGGCAGACCGATGTCGACGACCACCGCGTCGTAGGGTTCGGTCTCGCCGAGGAAATGCCCCTCTTCGCCGTCGAAGGCCGCATCGACCGCATATCCGGCCTCGACGAGTTGACGATTGAGGTTGCGATCGTCTTCGACCACCAACAGCCGCACCGCTTGCTCCCGCCCTCTTCCGGCGCCGCCGATCGGTCGCCGTCAGAGGCCATCGTACAGCATTCGTCCGGTCGCGGCATCGACCCCGAGATTGCGGACCCGGCCGGATCGGTCGAGCACGGTGACGCGGTAGAGGAGCGTGCCGTCCACCCTGCAGAGATCGGCCCGCAACGGCTCGCCGTCGAGCCCGTGGCCGATCTCGGCGAAGCGACGGACCTTGCCGTCGCGCACCGCCGCCCGGGTGGCGGCGGTATCGAGACAGACGATCTCACGGGGCCGCGCCGGCCGGTCGGGCGGCGCGGCGGCCGGCATCGACAGCGCCCGTCCGCCGCCGCCGAGGACCGGCGGCGGTTCCTCCGCGCCGACCGAGGCGACGAAGAGGAGCGCGAGCGAAAGGAGGACGAGACGCTTCATGGCCGCGAAGATGGACCGTCGCCCCTGAACCGGTCATGAACGGACCGGCGGCGGCCGGTCACTCCGCCGACCGGATCCCGGGAACCGGGCCGTCGGTGAAGAAGCGCAGCACAGTGTTGGCGAGGCCGAGGCCGCCGACCACCAGTCCGGCGGTGCGGGTGTCGGTGAGCGACAGCCAGTCGGTCGACATCAGCGCGCCGAGCACGGCCGCGCCGACGTTGAAGGCGATGGTGCGATAACCCTTCATGGCGGGCTTCCTTTCGATGGGGCCGGTGCGGGACCGGCGGGATCCGTCCGGATCGAGACGCCGGGCCGGCGGTCGATCGGACGGGGAGAGATCGCGGCGCGGCGCGAGGGCGGCGCGGCGCGAGATCGTTCCGAAAGGCGAGACGGACGGCGGGGCCGCCGGTCACGCGATCGCGACGCCGGCCGACGCCGTGGCGGTGTCCGACCCGAAGCCGTTCGACGGCCGCGGCCGGAAGGTCAGCGTGTGACCGCCGTCGGCGGCGACGGCGACGTGGGTCCACCCGGTCTCGCCGTCGATCGCCACGCCGTCGCGATACCACTGCGGCGCGAAGGCGAGCGCGCCGCCCGACCAACAGCCGGGATCGCCGCGCAGGGTCGAGCCGACGGTCGCGGTGCCGGTGATCCGGAGCTGGTAGTTCGACCCCATGATGCCGTCGCCGCCGAGGTAGGCCGGAGCGGCGTAGGCGGTGAGCTCGGTCTGGCGGATGATCGATCGGGAGATCCGGATCCGCCCGGCGAGCGCCAGCGGGCTCCAGCGGGTGGTCAGCGTGCGGTTGACCGAGGCGGTGGCCGTGCCGAAACAGGGCTTGGCCGGCACCCGGATCACCGCGTCGAACTTCGAGGGGCGATCGGTCGTCTGGTTGGCGACGGCGGCGGAACTGCCGATCGTCGCCAATGCCCCGAGCGCCAGGTTCCAGCCGCGGAAGCCCACCGGCGCACCTCCGGCGCCGTCGTCGACCACCACCTCGAGCAACGCTTCGAAGAAAGTTCCGGGCGAACCGCCGGTCAGCGCCAGATTGGCGCCGTCGGCCTGGGCGATGGTGTTGGCGGCGGCCGGCGTGCCGGCGACGGTGACGATCTGGGTGCGGAAACCGCCGTCGTCGGCGGCGTCCTTGGTGACCGTAACCGCGACGCCCGAGCCGTTCACGAGGTTGTTGGTGATCTTCTGTCCCGTGGCATAGCCGCCGTTGGGACTGCCGGCGACCGGCAGCACCGTGCCGGCGAGCGCGCCGGTGGTGCCGGCGAGAAGATAGTCGGGATCGAGGTTGGCCCCGAAGTCGCCGGCCGCGCCGGTCTGACCGAGCAGGCTCGCGCGCGGCAATGTCTCGACCAGCGGATCGAGGACGGCGAACATCGCGTCGGCGAGGACGCCGCCGCCGAGGTTGTTCGGGTGGATGCCGTCGTAGCCGTGGATCGTCGGGTCGTAGACCGCGGCGGTGTCGCAGAGGTGGACCCGAGAGCCGAGCCCGGCGACGAAGTCCGCCTGCGCCGCGGAGATCGCCGCCCGGTAGGGCTCCGAACCGGTCGAGTAGAGGGTGGTACAGACGACGACGAGCGCCGAAGGGCAGCCGTCGACGATTCCCCGGACGTTGCATTTCCACCGATCGAGACAGGTCGGATCGACGGCCGGATCGGTGGTCAGGAGACTGCCGCCCTCGGCCTCGGGGTTGTGGCCCATCGAAGTGACGACGACGATGTCGGGCTGTTGCGAGATCGCGAAGGCGCGGCGATCCCAGGTCGTCGCCATCGTCCCTCCGGACTTCGCCTGCATCCAGCCGACGGTCCCGCGCACCCGACCGTTCATCAGCGCCAGGAGCCGGGTCGGCGCATTGGCCTCGCCCGGCGCGGCGCCTTCGGAGAACGTCCCGTCGCCGTAGAACAGGATGCGCGAATGGAGCGGCCGCGTGGACGCGCCGACCGTGACGGTCATGGTCAGGTGCCGCCCGGCGCTGGTGGCCAGGGTCGCGTCGATCGCGCCGGCGGCGGGCGGCGAAATGCCGACGACCAGCCGCGTGCCGCCGGCGGCCAGCGCCAGGCGACCGTCGTCCGGGGCGAGCGAAACGACGGTCTCGCCGGCACCGGCATCGAGACCGGTGATGGTCGCGATCGGCGTACCCGAGGCGGCGCCGGCCGCGATCGCCACCGAAGTCGGCCCGAGGCTCCCTTCGAGGGCGTTGACCACCGCGATCACGAAGGCGGCGGTGACCGTGTCCGTTCCGTTCGACGCACCGATCGACACCGTGTGGGAAGTCGCGGTCTCGTAGTCGAGCAGGGCCGACAGAACGAGGTTTCCCCCGGAGACGGTGAACTTCGCATCCGGATCGGCGGTTTCGGAGAAGGACCAGGGCCCGGCGCCGCCGATCACCGACAGCGCGCCGACGACCGTGCCGACCGCCGCCGTCTCGGACACCGACGACGCCGACAACCGGAGCGACGGCCCGCTCGGCGCCGTCGCGGTGATCGCCCTGACCCGTGCGATCGACAGATCGAGACCGAGCATCGCTCACTCCACCGCCAGAAGGACTTCGACGGTGCCGGCGGCGAGCGCGGCGGCGAGGCCGGTGGAGCCGGTCGACCAGACGCGACGCACCGAGATCGGTTCCCAGGCCGCCCCACCGGCGGGAACGGTCACCGGCACCGCTCCGGCCGCCGTGTCGTCGGCCGCATGGAGCGGGGTGACCAGCACGGTCACCGCCGCCGCCGAGCCGTTCCAGACGCGGAGCGCCTTGGCATAGACCGGCAGGTCGGCGGTGTCGGAGAGCGCCGCAGCGGTCAGCCGGACGGCGTCGGCGGCGGGGGTCTGGCGGGAGATCGAAGCCGAGCCGAAGCGGTCGGCGGTCCTGTCGTAGGTCATGGAGTTCGTCTCCGGGTTCGTGAGGGGAGAGCGCGACGGAGATCGGCCGATGCGGCCGATCATTCGAATTCGAGGATCCAGACGATGCCGTCGGCGCCGATGCCACCGGCCGAACCGGTGGTCGAGCCGGCGGTCGAGCCGCCGCCGCCGCCGGAGCCGCGGGCGGTGCCGGCCGCACCGGCGACGGTGCCGACCGAACCGCGACCACCGCCGCCGAAGAACGAGCGGGCGCCGTTGCCGGAGACGAGATTGGCGGCGTCGAGGCGCAGGCCGCCGCCGCCCGGGGTGCCGGCGAAGCTCCAGTCGCCGCTGCCGGAGGTGGCTCCGGCCCCGCCGGCGGTCGCGGTAGCGTAGGCCGCCGCCGCCATGCCGGGGCCACCGGCTCCACCGGGAGCGGTCACCGACGCGGCGAACGCGCTGGCGCCGCCGTTGCCACCGTTGCCGCCGGTCGCGGCACCGGCGGATCCGCCGGTGCCGACGGAGATCGTCGCCGACGGGAGGGCGGTCACGTCGAGGAAGCCGATCGACAGTGCTCCGGCGCCGCCACCGGCACCGGCCGCGGCCGCACCGGAGGCACCGGCGGCACCACCGCCGCCGCCGCCCGCACCCTGCGCGACGACCAGGACGAAACGCACCCCGGCCGGTCGCGTCCAGGTGGCGGTCGCCCCGAACCAGCGGCTGGCGACGAGGCGTCCGCCACCGGCGAGGCCGCCGGGCTGGAGGGTCAATCGGCCGGTCGCGGCGGCGACGCGGATCGCCTCGGTCCAGACGGAGCCGTCGGCGGAGACCTTGACGTGGAGATCGTCGTCGCCGGAAAGGCCGATCTCGGCGCGCCCGGCGAAGGCCGACTGGAACAGCAGCGCCGCGGTGCGGGCGACCGCGTCCTTCGAGGCGATCAGCCGGACGTCGCCGGAGCCGCCCGAAGCGGTGGGTTCGGCGACGAACAGAGCGGCGGGAGACCGCACCGCGAGGCGGTTGGTGGTGTCGGGGGTGGTGGCGATGCCGATGCCGGCGAGACCGGCGAGGGTGGCGACCACTTCGTGGGTCGGCTTCCACTCCGAGCCGGTCCACACCACGGCGCGGTGTTCGTCGACGACCCAGACCTGCCAGCCGACCGCCGGGGAGGCGAAGTTCCAGGCCCCGCCGATCCAGGCGGCGAGGGCATCGGCGTGGCCGGTCCAGGCCCCCGTCGGAGCGGGTCCGACGATCAGGACGTCGCCCTCGGCCGGTGCGGCGGGCGGCGTGCCGGAGGCACGGCCGGCGACGCTCGCCTGGACGAGCGCGTCGAGGCGTTCGAGCGCCTCGTTGTGGGTGACGTGTTTCTGGGCCTGGGCCGCTTCGACGAACGGCAGGTCGAGACGCGGGGTCGACGACATGGGATCGGGCTCCGGAACTGGGAAACGGCGAAGGGAAGAACGGGCGTCAGAGGCGGACGGCGACCGAGCGGGCGACGCCGGCACCGAAGGTCGCGGCGATCCGGGTGACCCGGACGGTCACCGCGACCGGAGCCGTCCCGAGAACCGCGTCGCGGGCGGCACGGGTCCAGGTCCAGGTCGGTTCGGTGACCTCGGCCGCCGCGACCACCGCACCGGCCCGCAGGATCTCGACCCGCCAGACGCCGTCGGCATCGCTGTCCGGCACCTCCGGAAAGGCCCAGGAATCCGCCGCCGCGGAACGGCTGCGGCGGATCCAGGCGATGCGGACGTCGCCGGTCGGGGGATCGACGACGACCGTCGGCGAGGTCGGCGCACGCGGCTTCAGACCCCGGCCGGCCGGAGTCGCGGCGATCTCGACGTAGCCGGAAGCGGTGTAGTCGAGGTCGGCCGGGCCGATGCGGAACCGGCGTTCGCAGCCGATCTCGTCGACCCGCATCGGCAGCAGGACCAGCGCCTCGTCGAGGACGACGAAATCGGCACCGGCGGGGATCGTCTCGATGCCTTCCCAGGCGTCGTCGCTGCCGGCCTGCCGGCGCAGCAGATCGCCGAGCCGCCAGGTCGACGCGCCGATCAGCTCGGCGGAAGCGTATTGGAGGATCTCCCAGGCGCCGTTCGGCGACCGGACGGCGGCGCGGGCGGCCCCGTCGAGGACGGCGGCGCGGCCGGCTGCGGCGAGGCTGCCGCCGTGGAGACGCACGTCGAGTACCGAGCCGCGGTCCCAGACCGCATCCGGCCCCCGGCCGAGAGCGGTCAGGGTGACGCCGGTGGTCGCCGGCCGGCCGATCTCGCCGAGCCAGGACCAGCCGCCGTCGGCGTTCTTCCGCCAGATCGCCAGCGCCCCCGGCCAGGGCGAGGCACGGGCGGCGAGGCAGGGCCGGTGGGCGTCGGCGTCGGCATCGAGATGCGGGACGTCGAGGAAGCGGACGATCGGATCGGCCCGGGCGATCGGCAGTGCCGCCGCCCGGCGGCGGGTGACCGCCCGCACCGGTCCGACGAGACCGGGATCGACGGCGCGGGCCTCGACGGCCCGGTGGGCGCCGTCGGTCAGGCTCTGGATCATCACCCGCTCGCTGCGGCCGTCGACCACGAGATCGACGAGATCGCCCGGTTCGAGGGCGATCCGGGTCGGATCGAGGCCGAAGCCGAAGCTGGTGCGGCCGGCCCACAGGTCGGCGAGCCAGACGTCGGCGAGCGCCACCATCGTCTCGATCGGCGCGACGACGGCCAGTTCGGCGCTCGATTCGCGCCGTGCGGCACCGGCGAGGCGGCGCGAGGCGACGGTGGTGCGGTGATGGTCGAGCGCGGCGTCGGAGAAGGTCACCGACACCTCGCGCGGCAGTTCCGATTCCTGCGTCCGGCGGATCTCGACCAACGAGCCGGAGCCGGTGTCGACGAGATCGTCGGGCGCGAGGGTGGCGACCGCCGCACGGGCGCGACCGGCGAAGCGGATTGCGGTGCCGGCGTCGATCCCATCGACGCCGAAGGCGGCGAGCAGCGGATCGAGCGCGTCGCGCGCCGACATCCGGCGATCGACGCAGAAGCCGTCGAGATGGCCGGGCACCGCCCGGAAGCCGACGTCGGTGACCCCGACGTCGGCGAGCACGGCGCGGATCAGACCCTCGAGGCTCGTCCCGCCGAGCCGGCCGGTCAGCCAGTGGCCGATCGGCCAGGAGGTGCCGTCCGACCAGACGTCGAGGGCGGTCGGGAACGCCGGGAACGGGCGTGCGTCCCAGGCCCAGAGCTGGATCCCGGCGGGATCGACCATCGGTCCGCCGTAGACCGGCGAGACCGGATTGCCGCCGCGGGCCGGATCCCAGCGGTCGATCACCGCCTCGATCGTCCGGCGCAGCTGGAGATCGTCGCGGGCGCCGATCGAGAAATGCGGCAGCCCGGCCTCCGAGGAATGGGCGTCGGGGAAGAGATTCGGCTGGTTGGCGCCGAGATCGACCGCCGGGCAGCCGACCTCGGTCAGCCAGATCGGCTTCGACATCGGCACCCAGGCGGTGGGGCTCGCCACCTCGACGCCGGCGATGCGGTCCCAGTGGCGGTTCGCCCACCAGTTCGCGAGATCCTTGCGGCGGAACACCCAGGGCTTGGCGTGGGCGCCGTCGGTGATCGGGCTGCGGATCTGCAGCCGTCGCGCCTCGGCGTCGGCGTACCACCAGTCGAAGTCCTCGCCGGCGGTGACCCGTTCGGTCAGATGGGCGAGGTCGGTCGGAAGGTCGGCGACCGTCGCGTCGAGATGGTCGCGGCCGGGGCGCCAGTCGGTGATCGGGGCATAGAAGTCGATGCCGACGAAATCGATCGCCGGGCTGGCCCACAGCGGATCGAGGTGGAAGGCGAAATCGCCGGAGCCGTCGGCGGCGGCGTTGCCGTTCCAGGCGCTCCAGTCGGCGCCGTAGGAGAGCTTCGGGCCCGGCCCGAGCACGGCGCGGACATCGGCGGCCAGCGCCACCAGCGCATCGACGTGCGGATGACGGCGGCCGGCGTCGCGCACCGCGTCGAGGCCGACGAATTCTGAGCCGATCAGGAAACCGTCGACCCCGCCGGCGGCGACCGCCAGACGGGCGTAGTGCAGCACCATCCGGCGCAGCGACCACTCTTCGGGTCCCGAATGGACGACGGCGCCGTCGACCACCGCGAAGTCCGACGCCCGCGCGCTGCCGACGAAGGCGGCGATCTGGGCGGCGGCGGTCGCGGTGCGGTCGACGCTGCCGGGACGGCCGGGGGCGGGATCGCAGGTGATCCGGCCGCGCCACGGATAGACCGCCTGTTCGGCGCCGCCCCAGGGATCGGGAAGGCCGTTGCCGGCGGGCACGTCCATGGCGACGAAGGGGTAGAGCATCACCTCGATGCCGCGGGCCCGGATCTCGCGGATCGCCTGGATCACCGTCTCGTCGGACGGCGTCCCGCCCCAGGCGGCACGGCCGTCGACATAGGAGACGACCCGCGCCTCGGCCCGGGTGAGACCGGCGACCGACCAGACGAGCGGCGACGTGGTCTTGTCGGGCGCGTCGACCCGCGGGGTCAGACGGCACCGGCCGGCACGCAGGTCGTCGCCGTACCAGGTGACCACCAGCGCGATCCGGCGCAGGTTCGGGCAGATCTCGGTCAGCTCGTCGAGCGCGGCGAGGAAGTCGGTCGACGCGGTGACGGTGTGGCGGTTCTCGCTCGTGGCGGTCCCCGACCAGTCGCTGCGGGTCACGGCGGTCGTCGCGTAGCCGAACTCGGTGGCGCCGGGGATCATCGAAACGGCACGGATCTTCGGTTCCAGGGTGTCGACCGGCCGGATCACCTCGAAGGCGAGCTGCGGGATACGGTTGCCGTAGGGCTCCAGCGGCAGACGCTCGAAGACGACGTGGGCGAGGCCGCGATAGGCCGGCACCTCGCCGCCCTGGCGGGCGAGGATCAGCGGATCGGGGTCCTGGGTCTCGTGGCCGAGATGGACGCG
>CALFRR010000255.1 GCA_937919435.1 uncultured Alphaproteobacteria bacterium
CGAGCAGGTTGGTCTGCGCCGCGATCGAATTGATCAGGTCGACCACTTCGCCGATCTTCTGCGTCGCCGAGACCAGGGTGGTGATGGTCGCGTTGGTCGCGTCCGCCCGGTGGACCGCCTGATTGGTGATCTCCAGCGCGTGGGAGAGCTGGCGCGCGATCTCGGCCACCGACTGGGCGAGCTCCTCCGCCCCGGAGGCGACCGCCTGGACGTTGGCCGAAGTCTGGGTCGAAGCGGAGGCGGCCGCCGCGGCCTGACCGGTGGTGTGCGAGACCGCTTCGCCGATCGCCCCGAGATCGGCGTCGATCACCTTCTGGATCTCGGCCCGACGCATCCGCTCGCGGACCTGCGCGGTGATGTCGGTGGCGAACTTGACCACCTTGAAGGGGCGGCCGGAGAGATCGGTGATCGGCGTGTAGGTCGCCTGGATCCACACGCGGTTTCCGCCCTTGCCGATCCGCTCGTATTCGGCCTGCTGGTAGCGTCCCGCCCGCAGATCCTCCCAGAACCGCCGGTACTCGGCGCTCTCCCGGTAGGTGGGATCGACGAACATCGAATGATGCCGACCGCGGATCTCGTCGATCCCGTAGCCGAGCGTCTTCAGGAAGTTGTCGTTGGCGTCCAGGACGTTGCCGTCGAGATCGAACGAGATCACCGCCTGCGACCGCCCGATCGCCTCGACCTGTCCCTGGAACTCGGCCATCTTCAGCTTCTCGGCGGTGACGTCGGTGGCGAACTTGACCACTCGGAACGGCCGGCCGTCGCGCCCGAGCAGCGGATTGTAGGTCGCCTGGATCCAGACCTCGCGTCCGTCTTTGCCGATCCGCTTGAACTCGTCCTGCCGGAAGCGGCCGGCTCTCAGATCGTCCCAGAAGGCGCGGTATTCCGGGCCGTCGCGCAGGGCCGGCTCGACGAACATCGAGTGGTGCTTGCCGCGGATCTCGTCGAGCGAATAGCCCATGACGGAGAGGAAGTTCTGGTTGGCGGAGAGGATCGTCCCATCCAGGTCGAATTCGATCGTGGCCTGCGACTTGTCGAGCGCGGCGAGTTTGGCATCACGAATGCGACCCGATCCGAATAGGGGCATGTCTGGCGATCCTCCGAGGGGTGTGTGCCGGTCCGGCTGGCGGAGATGTGAAACGTGCGTAAAGCTCAGGGCCTGTCGAAACGATATGCGTGGCGATCCTCACCCGAGTGTTAAAACCAATTCGTGAATTTTTCCGATATATGTTTTTTGGACATGATGACGACTGGCGTTCAATCTTTCCGCGACGAGCGGCGAAAAGTTACGCAAGGTCATGTACGTGGAAATTTGTATTGAACATGGTTTATCCGGGTCGTTTCCGACAAATTCGCTCGAAGTTGGTGGGATGACTTGTTCCCCGGTCGCCTCTCCGGCATGTCGCAGGTCGAAGCCGGGTGCGATCCGTCGACACGTCGGGCCGATCCGGGTGGGGGGAGACGATCGGATCGCCGCGACTGCCGCGGGCTCACGCCGCCGCCGCCCGGCGGGGCCGACGGACCGGTGAGGCCGGCCGCGAGACGAGCCGGGCGAAACGCGCCGCCGCCGCCGCGACGTCGCACTCCCAGATCACCAGCACCCGGAAGCCCATCGCCCGCAGCGCCCGGATCGCCGCCGCGTCGCGCCGCCGGTTGGTGGCGAACTTCTCGACCCAGAAGGTGCGGTTGTTCTTCGGCACCGTCGCTCGCCGGCAGCCGCGGTGGGCATGCCAGAAGCAGCCGTTGACGAAGATCGCGAAACCTCGGGCGAAGTTGACGAAGTCCGGCGAGCCCGGCAGTCCCCGCAGGTTGCGCCGATAGCCGAGGCCGGCGGCGCGCAACAGTCGGGCGACCGCCTCCTCCGGTGCGGTCCGCGTCTGCCGGACCTTCCCGAGCAGCCGCGAGCGTTCCGCCGACTGGGGTTTCGGTCGCTCGCGCCGCGTCGCCGGCCGCTCCTCCGCGCCCATCGTCTCACTCCGCCGCGCGGGCGACCTCGCCGCGCATCCGTTCGAGGTGGCCGGCGACGGCGTCGCGGAAACCCTCCGGCAATCGCAGGCGGGTCCGTCCGAGCCGCTCCAGGAACCCGGCGGTCGCCCGGACCGACAGCGGTTTGCCGGGATGTTCGAGGAACCGGTCGAGGGCGGCGCGCGGTGCCCGCATCGGGTGCGCCGAGATTTCCACCTCCACCGGTCCGTCGGGTCCGAGCCGCGCCGCCGGCGGCCAGCGGCCGTCGCGTTCGATCCGCCGGTCGCGGGCCGGGTCGTGCCGGCCCGGCGCGGCCAGCCGTCCGCCGATCCACCGCGCCACCGGGACGCTCACCGCGTTGCCGACCAGGGCCCACCGCAGTCGGCCCGGCCCGACGCTCTCCGCCGGTGCCGTCCACCCGGCGGCAAAGCCCTGCAGCCGCTCGGCGTCGGCGATGTCCGGGGTGACGATCGCGCCGCCCGGCCGCAGCACCGCCGGCGGCGACGGGATCCCGACGGTTGAACCGTTCTTCAGGGTCGGCACACAGTCGTCGCCCCAACCGAGCCCGCGGATCCCTTCGGTCCAGTAGAAGCCGTAGGCCCGGTCGGGCCGCGGCCGGCCGCCCGAGCGGGCGGGGTCGCCGACCTCGTCGGCGAACAGCACGTCGGCCGGGTCGAACGTCCGGCTGGCCAGGAAGAACACCCGACGTCGGCGCTGCGGCAGGAAGGCGAGGGTGTCGACGGTGCGATAGGCCCAGCGATAGCCGCGCGCCCCGAAGGCGTCGACCAGCCGGGCCATCGCCGCCCCGCGGTCGAGGCTGAGCATGAACGAGACGTTCTCGAGCAGCACGTGGGCCGGCCGGGCGACGTCCATCAGCCGGAACACATGGTCGACGAGCCCCGACTTCGGCCCGCCGATGCCGGCGGTGCGCCCCGCCTGGGAGAGGTCCTGACAGGGAAAGCCGGCGGTCATCAGGTCGTGGGCCGGCAGGCGCTCGACCTCGCGCACGTCGTCGAGCCGCGGCACGTCGGGGAAGTGCGCCGCGAGCACCGCCGCCGCCGGCTTCCAGATCTCGGCGAAGGCGATCGCCTCGTGGCCCGCCGCCGACAACCCGGCCTCGAGCCCGCCGATACCGGCGAACAGTCCCGCGACGCGCATGTACCCCTCCGATTCGCCCCGATCCTCGAGCGCCGGTCGGCCGGCGTCAAGCGTGGCGGCGGTGGTCGGGGCGGAACGGGCAGGGGGCGGGTTCACCGCTCGGCGAGATCGGGAACCCGGAAGGCGAAGCGCGAGTAACCGAAATAGGAGACGAACATCGCCACCAGGGTTCCGAACACCGCGGCGATCGGCGGCGCCAGATCGTCGGTGCCGAGGATCTCGTGCGGCAGCACCTGCAACGCGCCGGCATAGATGCCGTAGTTGACCAGCGCCGCGCCCACCGCCACCAGCACGTAGCGTCCGCCCTCGGCGACGACCGCCTTGGCATCGGTGACCTGCTCGTGGACCTTGAAGGTGAAGCGCCGGTTGACCAGCCAGGTGGTGGTCATCGCCACCGCGATCGCCAGCAGCCGCGCCGTGTAGGGGTTGATGTCGAAGACCGCGGTCTGCAGCGTCAAGAGACCGATGTCGACGGTGAAGCCGATCCCGCCGGTCACCGCGAACTTGACGATGCGTTCGAGCCGACGGGCGACCTCGGGCGAGAAGAAGCGGCTGAGATCGATCATCGGGGCCTCGGACGGGGGATGTCCCTCACTACGGCCGAACCGGTGAAGATCCGGTATGTCCGCCGCGCGTCCGCCATCAGCCATGCGACTTGGGCGAAGCCGTGGCGATCGCCGTCCGGATCGCCCCTCTCGGGGCTCGCGACCGTTGACCGGCGACGGCCTCCGTGCCTAGGGATGACGATGGAACGCACCCGCCGCCCCGCCCGCCGCTCCGATCGCCCTTCGGCCGATCGCGCCCCCCCGCCCGCCGGCCACCCCCGCCGTCCGGCGGCGCCCGCCCATGAAGCGCCGCCGCCGATCCTCCACGCCCCGGCGCCGGAGGGTTTCGGTCCGCGTCGGCTCGCCGGCGACCCGCTCCGCCCGACGATTCTCGAGACCGCCGGCTGGGACGACTACGCTCTCCTCGATTCCGGTGCGGGACGCAAACTCGAGCGCTACGGCCATGTCCGGATCGTCCGCCCCGAAGAGCAGGCGCTGTGGTCGCCGCGGCTTCCCGCCGAGGTCTGGGAGGCGGCCGACGCCCACTTCACCGGTGACGTCGAGGAGGAGGGCCCCGGCCGCTGGCGTTTCCCGAAGCCGATGCCGCCGGTCTGGCCGATGCGTTTCGATCCGGTCCGCTTCTCCTGCCGCTTCACTTCGTTCCGCCACACCGGCGTGTTTCCCGAGCAGTCGGCCCACTGGGCCTTCGTGATCGAGCGCCTCGCCGCCGCCGCGGCCCGCGGCCGTCGACCCAAGCTCCTCAATCTCTTCGGCTACACCGGCCTCGCCAGCCTGCTGGCGGCTTCCGCCGGCGCCGAGGTGACCCATGTCGACGCCTCGAAGAAGTCGATCCAGTGGGCCCGCGAGAATCAGGCGGAGAGCGGCCTCGATCATCTGCCGATCCGCTGGATCTGCGACGACGCCCAGAAGTTCGTCGCCCGCGAGATCCGCCGCGGCAACCGCTACGATGCGATCCTGCTCGATCCGCCGAAATACGGCCGCGGCCCGGACGGCGAGGTCTGGCAACTGTTCGAGGATCTCGCCCCGATGCTCCGGTCCTGCCGGGATCTGCTCGTCGACGAGCCCCTGTTCCTGGTGCTGACGGTCTACGCGATGCGCGCCTCCTACGCCGCCTTCCACGAACTGGCGGCGGAGATCTTCGCGCCGCGCGCCGGCCGGATCGACTCGGGCGAACTGTTCCTGACCGAGGCCCCGGCTCCCGGCACCGACGTCGTCCGGCGCCTCGCCACTTCGCTGTTCGTCCGCTTCACGCCGGAGGCCGCCCGATGACCCGCCCGCCCCGCGATCTCTACCGCCGCCCCGTGTCCCGGGACGACGCCTGCCCGATGCCGCGCCCGCCCGAGACGCGGCCGTCGATGGTGGTCACCAGCCTGACCAATCCGGCGGTCAAGGAACTGCGCGGCCTGCATCTGAAGAAGGAGCGGGCGGAGACCGGCCTGTTCCTGGCCGAGGGGCTGAAGCTGGTCCGCGACGCGCTCGACGCCGGCTGGCCGATCGCCACCCTGGTCCACGCCGCCCGGGTCAAGGACCAGCCGCAGGTCGTCGAGACGGTGAAGGCGGCCCGCGCCGCCGGTGCCCGGGTGCTCGAGGTCTCCGACGAGGTGCTCACCAAGATCAGCCGGCGCGACAATCCGCAGATGGTGGTGGCGGCGTTCCGCCAGCGGTTGGGTCGGCTCGACGGGCTGGTGCCCGACGGCGTCTGGGTGGCGCTGGAGGGCATCCGGGACCCCGGCAATCTCGGCACCATCGTCCGCACCGTCGATTCGGTCGGCGCCAAGGGCGTGATCCTCCTCGGCGAGGTGACCGACCCGTTCGCGCTCGAGGCGGTCCGCGCCACCATGGGCTCGCTGTTCCACGTGCCGCTGGTCGCCGCGAGCCTCGCCGACTTCGCCGCCTGGAAGAAAGAGACCGGGGTGAAGGTGTTCGGCACCCATCTGAAGGGCGCGGTCGACTACCGCACCGTCGATTGGCCGGAGACCTGCGTGGTGCTGATGGGCAACGAGCAGTCGGGCCTCGACGACGCCCACGTCGCGGTCTGCGACCGGGTCGTCAAGATCCCGATGGCCGGCCGGGCCGACAGTCTGAATCTCGCCGTGGCGACGGCGGTGATGCTCTACGAGGTGCGGCGGGGCCGGCTGGCCATGTGAACGGGGCGGACGTCGTCGTCGGGACGGCGATCGCACCGGACGGTCGAAGACCGCCGCAAGAAAAAACCAAGACGAGGGGAAGACGACCATGCGTCAGGTGGGACGAGACGGATTCACCAGCACTTTCGGGGCGCTCGTCGCCACTCTGGGTTCGGCCGTGGGGCTCGGCAACATCTGGAAGTTTCCCTCCCTCACCGGAACCAACGGCGGTGCCGGCTTTCTCCTCGTCTATCTCCTCGCCACCATGCTGGTCGGCCTGCCGGTGATGATCGCCGAGACGATGCTCGGCCGGACGGCGCGGGCCAATGCGGTCACCACCTTCGACCGGCTGGCGCCTGCCGGCCAGTGGTGGTGGAAGATCATCGGCTGGATGGGCTTCGCCGCGGCGCTGCTGATCATGGCCTTCTATTCGGAGGTCGCCGGCTGGGTCTACGCCTACGTGTTCAAGTCGTTGACCGGCGAGATCGCCACCGTCGATCCGAAGGTGGCCGGCGTCGCCTTCGGCCGGCTGGTGTCGGATCCGGTCTCCTCGCTCCTCTGGCAATGGGTGGTGCTGGTGGTGACCGGCTCGATCATCGCCTTCGGCGTCGCCAAGGGCATCGAGGCGGTGACCCGGCGGCTGATGCCGCTGCTGTTCGTCCTGCTCGTGGTGCTCTGCGTACGCAGCCTCAGCCTGTCGGGGGCGGCCCAGGGCCTCGACTTCCTGTTCCATCCCGACTTCGCCAAGATCACCCCGGCGGTGGTCTTGACCGCGCTCGGCCTCGCCTTCTTCAAGCTGTCGCTGGGGATGGGCACGATGCTGACCTACGGCAGCTATTTCCGCGACGATCAGAACATCCCGGCGACCGCGGCGCGGGTGATGTTCGCCGATCTCTCGGTGTCGCTGCTCGCGGGCATCGCCATCTTCCCGGCGGTGTTCGCCTTCGGCTTCGAGCCGGCGGCCGGTCCGTCGCTGGTGTTCATGACGATCCCCGCGGTCTTCACCTCGATGCCCGGCGGCGTCGTGTTCATGACCCTGTTCTTCGTGCTGACCGCGGTCGCCAGCGTCGGGGCGATCCTGTCGCTGCTCGAAGTGCCGGTGGCGATCCTCTCCGAGCGCTACGGGTTGAACCGCAAGCTGGCGGCGCTCGCCACCATCGCGATGATCGCGATCCTCGGCGTCCCCGCGGCGCTGTCGCAGAGCCTGACCGCCGAGACGAAACTGTTCGGCCTCAACCCCTTCGACCTCTTCGATTTCGTCAGCTCGAACCTGCTCCTGCCGCTCGGCGGCATCCTGATCGCGCTGTTCGTCGGCCGGGTCTACGGCCTCGCCGAACCCGAGCGGCGTCTGGCCGAGACGGGATCGCCGTTGAACCGTGTGGCGATCCGGACGGTGTTCTTCCTGGTCCGCTGGGTCGCCCCGCTCGCCATCGCGGTGGTGTTGTTGAACGGGCTGGGGGCGATCTGAGGGGGAAGGCGGTGAGGCCCTTCCGTTCGCGCTCGAAGCTGTGCGGGCGACGACGGGCTCGCTGTTCCACGCTCCCTGATCGCCACCCGGCTGGAGGCGTTCGTCGCCTGGAAGAAGGTGGTCGGCGTGAAGGTCTGGGGCACGCACCTGAAAGGCGCCGTCGACTACCGCGAGCCGGCGTGGCCCGAGACCTGCGTGGTGACGATGGGCAACGAGCAGTCCGGATTGGACCCCGCGCACGTCGCGGCGTGCGACGGTCTGGTCAAAATACCTATGGCTGGTAGGGGCCGACAGCCTCAACCTCGCGGTTGCGACGGCGGTGATGTTGTATGAGGTGAAGCGGGGGAGGGTGTGACTTAGCTTGTAGCTCGCGTGATATTTCCTGGACTTGGACTAAACGGCATACGGCATATATCGAGATATTGATCTCAGTATTAAGGCGAAGAATTTTCGCTGGAATGAGGAAAAATAGTGCCTTGTTATTAAGGATACACTTGATGAAACATCGTTAAGTAATATATTGCCCCACTCGTCGGGTCTGTATCTCATGATATTTGAGAACATGCTGTTTATAAGAAAATGAAGAGATGCTTCTGGGAGGATTATTGGAAAGAATGGGTTTTCTACATACCAAAGATTTCCGCGTATATCTGTGTATATGCACGCTTTTATTGAGGATGCGCGCGATGCGGGTATGCTTATCACAATTTTTCCAAACCGCTCTGCTGTCTGGAATCCGCTGAAAGAATTGTTTATGCTTTCGGGTGCTGGTCTTGTTTCTCCGTCACCGATGTGGAACTCCCACGTGAGACTTCGGGGATCTATTGCATTGGAGATCTCTATGGGGTGGCAACGGCTAGCCGTTCCAGTTGTTAATTTGTAATAGTCGGACATCTCGGGAACCATGCTTAAGAGAGTACCGAGTGAGACGCTGTATCTCCGGTTGTAAAACTCAACAAGTGACTCCGAGCAGTCAACATTAATTTCGATTTTTCCGGTTTTGATTAGTTGTGTTGGGAATGCTGTTACTAGGTCACTAAATGTCCCTCTGGCGCAATCGCCTCCGAATTGAGCTTGTATGGTGTCGGGGAGGTATGACATGCCATGTGACCCAGGAATGTTCCCCTTATTGTATCTTATTGGATTGTTGAGTATTATAATGCCGTACGAGTATGCGGTTATCGCATAGAAAAAGTTTAGTGGCTTTACCATTAGAGAGCCTTGACGACCTGCCAGATATAGTTCTCGGCCCTGTGAGAAGCAGTTCTTTAGTCTGCTTGCTTCTTCCGCGCTGATTCCTGAATTTTTTGTTGTTCCTGTTGTCCTCTTTCTAATTCTGTATAAATCTCTTATATCTGCTGTATTCTCTAGACTCTCTGCCAGCTCTGTTACCGAGTCGTCAAAATCCAGCGGATCAATCGGGAGTAATTGTATAATGTTGTGAGAGTTTATGCGCTCCTTTATTTCTTTCATCATTATCGATAGATTCCGGCAAGGTAGTAAGCTAGGGTCTTTCAGGTCCGGTATATTCATGGCTCTCGCGTAATCGGTGGGATCTCGGAAGTTTGATTTTTGTTCTTGGCTTAAATTTTTCCAATCTTCTATTGCGCTTTCTCGTTGTTTTACGATAGAATCGTAATCTACAGCCGTGCTGAAAACTGGTTGATTTGTTGCTGGTACGCATGAGAGACGGTCTTGTGTGATTTCTTCAAGCATCTGTCTGTCTCTCTGTTGTAACTGGCAATTATACCGACGTGATTCTGTAAAATATAACACAAGTTGGTCCTGGGTGCATTTGCGTCAAACCAATTTTGGGATACCCGCCTGTAGCAACCGCTCATTTGTGTCTCGGGAGGTTCAAGCGTCGAGCACAATCTCCTCCAGCAGACGGCTGCCGACCCGGCCAACCTGTGCGATCCGCCCTCCCCATGCTAATCCCTTGCCCCGGCCCGCACACTTCCGACCCTGCTGCGAGGAACCCGCGCCGATGAAAATCGCCTTCCCCACCCGTGACGGATCGACCATCGCCGGCCATGCCGGGCGGGCGCGGTCGTGGCTCGTCTTCGATCTCGCCGGTCACACGGCCGAAGCGCCGCTGCTGGCCGCGACCCGGATCGAACTCGCCGAGACCGAGGTCATCCACCATTTCGGCGATGCCGGCCCGCATCCGCTCGACGGGGTCGAACTGGTCGTCACCGCCTCGGCCGGCGACGGCTTCGTCCGCCACATGAGGAAACGCGGCGCCGACGTCGTCATGACCGGCGAGACCGATCCTGCCGCGGCGCTGGCCCACATCGTGGCCGGCGAAGCCCAGCCCGATCCGCGCTTCGACATCACGACGAGCCTGTGCAAGCTGAAGGATCTGTTCTCCCGCCACTGAACCGGCGCCGTCTCACGGCTCGCCCACGCGAGGCGATCGCCGTCGCCTCCCCCAAACGAAAACGGCCCCGGGTCGCCCCGGGGCCGTTTCCTCATCCCACGTCCGAGCTTTCGCTCAGGCGACCAGTTCCCACACCGCCGGCGACCGCTCGAGCCGGGCGATCAGCAGCTGGCGCTCCAGCTCCATCTCCTTCGGCAGGTGGCTGCCGAACTGGGCGAAGTGCTTGATCTGGTCCTCGGCCTCGGCGAGACCCTTCTCGCGGTCGACCTTGACGATCTCGTCGTACTTCGCCTTCGGGAAGTCGAGGCCCTTCCAGGTCAGGTCGGAGAACCGCGGCACCCAGCCGTAGGGGCTCTCGACCGCACCGGCGCGGCCCTTGACGCGGTTCACGATCCACTCCAGCGCCCGCATGTTGTCGCCGAAGCCAGGCCAGATGAACTTGCCGTTCTCGTCCTTGCGGAACCAGTTGACCCGGAAGATCCCCGGCGCCTGCGGCAGCTTGCGGCCGAGGTTGAGCCAGTGCGCCCAGTAGTCGCCCATGTTGTAGCCGCAGAACGGCAGCATGG
>CALFRR010000256.1 GCA_937919435.1 uncultured Alphaproteobacteria bacterium
CGGCGGATCCGGTGGGCCTTCTCGGCGAGCTGCCGATTGTGCCCGGATTGGGGTGCGTTCATCGGACCTGTCTCGATTCCGGTCTCGATCGGGACGCCGCACCGGCCGAAGAGGCCCGCGCGGCGCGTCGATGTCGTCGTCGGGTGGCCCGATCAGTGGATCAGCATACCGCCGTTGACGTCGATGACGTTGCCGGTCAGGTAGCCGGAGAGATCGGAGGCCAGGAACAGGTAGATGTTGGCGACGTCCTGCGGCACGCCGAGGCGGCCGAGCGGGATGCCCGAAAGGATCTCGACCTTCTTCTCGTCGGAGATCTTGCCGGCGTTGATGTCGGTCTGGATCAGGCCGGGGGAGACGCAGTTGACGCGGATGCCGTCGGGGCCGAGTTCGCGGGCCATCGCCTTGGCGAGCCCGAGTACGCCGGCCTTGGCCGACGAATAATGGGCGCCGCCGAGGATGCCGCCGCCGCGCTGCGCCGAGACCGACGACATGCAGGCGATCGCCCCCTGTTTGCGCTCGCGCATGTGCGGGATCACCGCTTGCGACAGGAACAGGACGCCGTCGAGGTTGACCGACTGGATGCGGCGCCAGTCTTCCGGCGAGATGTCCCAGACCTTGATCGGCTGGGTGATGCCGGCGTTGTTGATCAGAATGTCGATCTTGCCCGTCACCTTCAGCGCTTCGGCGATCGCCGCTTCGCAGGAGGCCTTGTCGGCGACGTTGCAGCCGAGCCCGAGGTGACCGGTGCCGAGGCGCGCCGCGGCGGCCTTCGCCCCGGCCTCGTCGATGTCGAGGATGACGACGCGGGCGCCTTCCGCCGCGAACGTCCTGGCGGTGGCGAAGCCGATCCCGCGTTCGCCGGCACCACCCGAGATCACCGCCACCTTGTCCTGGAGAAGCATGTTCCTACCCTTTGCTTCGTTCTTGGTTGGGACGATCTTGGCGCCGACGGCCCCTTGCCCAAAACGCATATATTGCGCGTACAGGTGAATCGTGTTCACCTGTTCCCGATGAAACCGCTCCCGCTCGGCAGTCTCCAGGCGTTCGAGGCGGCGGCCCGCACCGGCTCCTTCCGGGCGGCCGCGGAGGAGCTCGGCATCTCGCCGAGTGCGGTCAGCCACGCCATCCGCAAGCTCGAGGATCTGCTCGGCGCGGCGCTGTTCGAACGGGTCGGGCGACAGGCCTTCCTGAACCCGATCGGCACCAACCTCCATCACCATGTCGGCCGCGGCTTCGACGAGGTGCGGCAGGGGCTGGAGATGGTCGGCTCGCGCTCGACCAATCTGCTCAGGCTGCACTGTGCGCCGTCGATGGCGGCGCAATGGCTGACCCCGCGACTGACCCGGCTGATCGACGATCTGCCCGATCTCCGGGTTCGGCTCTCCGCCTCGTCCGACTATCCGCGCTTCCAGAGCGACGATTTCGACGCCGACATCTGCTACGGCCCGCCGCGCGCCGAAGGTGTGGTCAGCATCCCGCTCGGGCTCGAGGTGGTCAGACCGCTGTGTTCGCCGGCGATCGCCGCGAAGATCCGTCGGGCCGCCGACCTCCTCGACCAGAATCTGATCGAGAGCGAACACAAGCGGATCCGCTGGGACGCCTGGTTCGCGGTCAACGGCTTGCCGGCACCACATTCCGGCGGCTACCGTTTCGACCGCAGTTTCATGGCGATCGCGGCGGCGGCGAACGGCATCGGGGTGGCGCTGGAATCCACGCGACTGGTCGAAGCGGAACTCGCCTCGGGCCGGTTGGTGGCGCCGCTCGCCGGTGTCGCCGAGGACATCGAGTACGTCGGCCACTTCCTGGTGTTCCCGAGCACCTCGAAACCGAAGCGGGCGGTCCGCCTGTTCGCGGCTTGGCTGATGAAGGAACTGGCGCTGCCGCCGCCGTCGATCTGACGGAACGCGCGGCGTCTCGTGCAGCCGGTTCACCAGGGCGCCTCCCGTCCGTCGCCCGCGAATCCGATGCGGACGCCGCCGGGCGGCGCCCGGTTCCTCCGCCGTCCGGTGGAGCGTCACGGCCGAACGCCTCGCCGGCGCGATCCTGCTCGAACGGATCGACGAATGGGCCATCCATCGCTCCCGCCCCATGACGCCGGAAACGATCGCCGCCATCGGCGATGATCCCGCCGTCCCACGGCCTGCCCGGCATGGCGGCCCGACTCCGCCGCCCACATCGGCGTGCCCCGCTGGCCGGAGGTCGGCTACACCACCTCACGGGACACGATCCGCCGGGAAGATCTCAGAGGCGTCCGCCATCGGATCTTGGTTCGGTGAACTCCGGTTCGACTTTCCGAACCGGCCTTGCCGAAACTGGTGTTTCCTCCCTCTTCGGGCATCGGCGTGAATAGACGTTGGGTCCACGAAAAGATCCGCTCGACGAACGACCAGAGAATGGGGTCGAGCCACGGGGCCGATCTGCGATCCTCCGGTGTCGCCCCCTTTCCACGATCGCGCCACACCTCCGAGCTCCAGTCCACGTGGCGACATCGTATGTCTGAGGGCACTTCGGAATCTCCGGCAGCGCAGCGCCGAGGCGGATCGGACATCCCCTCGATGAGAGCCGGCCTCGACTCCAGCGGCGCCCTCGGGCGCAACAATCCAGAACAACTTTAGAAACAATCGCGGAATGGCCGAGTGGAGAGGCTCGCACCGGCATTGTCCGGCTCGAACCGCGACGCCCGATACCGGTGTCGTGGGTTCTGGTGCGAGGCAATTACATCGTACGTCGTATGTGTAAGCACGACGTTGAGGGTTCATCATGTGAGCGCAAACTTCCTTCGGTTGCGGTTCCGGTAGTTCATGTCGGGCCGTCGGCCGGCGAATTCGCGATGTGTTTTCCGAAGGGTGCTTCACGGCCCGCGGTCGATCGAGACCTCGGCCGCCGGAGGAGTGCACGCGCGAGTCCACACACCAGCCCCGCGAAGGGGCGGATCGGTCGAGCCACGGCTCGCGCGGAGGAAACGATGATGAATTCGAAGATCGGGAGTCGTGTGCCCACGATTCTCCTCGCCGGTGTCGCAGCGGTTTTCTCGACGTCGGCTGCGGTCGCCGAGGTCAAACCACTCGGCTGCGCCGAACTCGCCGACTTCACCGTCCAGGCGTCGGCGATCGGTCTGCCGACCAAGGGCGCCAAGATCGTCAAGGCGACCGAGATGGCACCGAGCGGCACCACGCCGCGCACCGTCGGTGCCTTCTGCCGGGTGAACGGCGAGATCGCCCCGGTCGATCCGGCGGCGCCGCCGATCAAGTTCGAGGTGAACCTGCCGAAGGAGTGGAACGGCAAGGCGCTGATGTACGGCGGCGGCGGTATGAACGGGACGATCCTGTCGACCGGCGGCGTCATCCGCCTGCAGCCGACCGAGATGCGGATCCCGCTCGGACGCGGCTGGGCCACCTTCGGCAGCGACTCCGGCCATTCCGGCACGTCGTCCGACGGCTCCTTCGCGATGAACGACGAGGCGCTGCGCAACTACGCCTTCGACGGTCTGATCAAGACCCGCGACGTCGCCGGCGCGGTGATCGCCGCCCATTACGGCAAGGCGCCCGACAAGGTCTATTTCCACGGTTCGTCGAACGGCGGCAAGGAGGCGCTCGGCCTGATCCAGCGTCGTCCGGACGCCATCGACGGCGCCATGGTGTTCTGGCCGGCGACCACCATCGGCGCCGGCAACCTCCAGTTCGTCCGCCTCGCCCGCGCCTTCATGGAGCCGGGGGCGGCGTTGTCGATCGGCAAGCGCCAGACCTTCCTGAAGGCGACGCTCGACGCCTGCGACATGCTCGACGGGGTCAAGGACGGGCTGGTCGCCGATGCGCGCGGCTGCGAAAAGATCTTCGATCCGAAGACCGCGACCGTCGACGGCAAGCCGCTGCGCTGTCCGTCGGGCAAGGACGAGGGCGAGTTCTGCCTCTCCGACGTCCAGATCCGCACGATCGAGAAGCTGGCGACGCCGATCACCTTCGAGAAGCCGCTGGCCAGCGGCACCACCCATTACCCCGGCTACTATCTCGGCGGCCTCGATCTCGGCACTCGGATCACCGACGATCTCTCCAGGGGCGTGACCATCCAGGGTCTCGGGATCGTCGCGCCGGCGCTTCCGGCGACCGCCGGCATGTCGTTCGAACACATCTTCGGCGATCAGTTCGTCCGCTATTTCGTCACCCGCAACCCGGGCGGCAATCTGATGGACTTCGATCCGGAGAAGCCCGGCGACCGGCTCGACCGGATGGTCGAACTCGGCGGTCTCCTCGACATGCCGAAGACCGACCTCTCCGCCTTCCGGAAGAAGGGCGGCAAGATCCTGCTGATCCACGGCCTCTCCGACCAGATCCTGCCGGCCAAGGCCTCGGAGGAGTACTACGAGGCGGTCAAGGCGACGATGGGCGCCGAAGCGGTCGGCTCCTTCCTCAAGTTCTACGAAGTCGCCGGTACCGCCCACAGCGGCTTCGGCATCGCCTTCTCGCCGACCTGGGACGTGCTCGGCGCGCTCGACGCCTGGGTGGTCGACGGCAAGGCTCCGGTCGCTCCGGTGGTGAAGGACATCTACGGCGTGCCCGGCCGCACCCGGCCGCTCTGCGAGTACCCGGCCTGGCCGAAGTACCAGGGCAAGGGCGATCCGAACGACGCGGCGAACTTCGCCTGCACGCACTGATCTCCGCGACCCGCATTTCCCCTCGGCGCGCCGGCGACGGCCCGCCGAGGGACGAGCGGCGCCGGATCGGCTCCCCCCGCCGCATCGCCCCCCATCCCTCGTCTCCGTCCTCGCCACCGCTCGTTCGGGAGGAAACCACCATGTCCACTATCGTTCGCCGTCTGTCTCGGGGGGCAGTGGCCGGCCTCGGCTTGGCCGCCGTCTTCGCGACGCCCACCCTCGCCCGCGACGCCGACAGGGCGCGGTGCGCCCCGTCGTTCGCCGCACAGGTGCCGCTCGGCATCACGGTGAAGAGCACCGAACTGGTTCCGGCGGGCGCGAAGGCCCCGGAATACTGCCGCGTCCTCGCCTCGGTGCCTTCGGTCGGCAACGAAGTGGAATTCGTCGTCGGCCTACCGACCAACTGGAACGAGAAGTTCTGGTGGACGGCGCAGGGCGGTCTCGCCGGTTCGCCGATGGATCTCGTCAGCAGGATGAGCCGCCACCACGAGCCGGATGTGGCGATGAAGGCCGGCTATGCGGTCGGCGTCACCGACACCGGCCACAAGGGTCGCCCGAACTATCCGGGCGGGGCGGCCCGCGATCCGGCGTTCATCTCGAACGTCGACAGGCTGATCGACTACGCCTACCGGGCGAACCACCTCGCCGCCGACGGCGCCAAGGCGGTGATCCGCGCCTATTACGGCGCTCCGTCGAAGCGGGCGATCTTCAACGCCTGTTCGAACGGCGGTCGCGCCGCGATGATCAACGCCCAGCGCTATCCCGGTCAGTTCGACGGCTTCGTCGTCGGCGCGCCGTTCATCAGCCCGGTCCGCGCCTCGCTCGATTGGCTGCTGCACGCCCGCGACGGTTTCATCGCCTCGCCGGCCGCCTTCCCCACTGCGGAGAAGTTGAAGCTGGTCGGCAAGGCGGTGCTCGCCGCCTGCGACGGGCTCGACGGAGCGAAGGACGGCGTCGTCTCCGACCCGCGCGCCTGCAAATTCGATCCGCACGTCCTCCAGTGCAAGGGAGCGGACGGCCCCGACTGCCTGACCAAGGCACAGGCCGACGCCTTCGCCGCCTGGAACTCCGACATCGGCCGCAAGGCCGGCGACTTCGTCTCGCACCGTTGGCTCTTCACCGGCGTCGAAGGCGCGGTCTCCGGAACCTCGTCCTACCAGATCGGTCCGAAGCCGGCGCCGGTCGACGCCAAGGGGCGTCCGCTGATCACCAACGATCAGAACGGCGGCTTCTCGGTGATCAACGCCGTGCTCGGAGAGATGGTGCGGCTCGATCCGACCTACGACGTGCGCACCTTCGACATCGACACCGACATGGGCCTGACCGCGCAGACCGAAGGGATGCTCGGGGCCGATGACACCGATCTCGCCCCGGCGATCGACAAGGGCGCGAAGTTCCTGTTCTGGCACGGCTGGGCCGATCCGGCGCTCAATCCGCTGAACACCATCGACTACGTCGAGGCGGCGACGAAGCGGGTCGGGCCGGCCCGCGCCGCGTCGATCCGGCTGTTCATGATGCCGGGGCTCACCCACTGCGCGCTCGGCGAACCGGGCTCCGCCGATTTCTTCGACTCGAACGGCGAGATCGACAAGTGGCTCGACGGCGCTCCGGCGCCCGAGCAGATCGAGGCGGCTCACTACGAGAACGGCAAGGCGGTGCGGACGCGCCCGCTCTGCGCCTTCCCCCGTATGCCCGTCTACAAGGGCCAGGGTGACGTCGAGGCCGCCTCGAACTGGGACTGCCGGCAGCCCTGAGCCGCTGAGACGCCGAGAGCGCCGGTCACGGGGCCGCTCCGCCGAACGGCGGCCCCGTGACGAGGCGTTCCCTGCGCGCCGACAAGAATGATACGGCACGATCGTCGATCTCCGGTCCGAAAGAAGAGACGTCGAGGTGGAACGCATGCGAGTGGTCGGCTCGCGGTCGCCGCGACCGCTGTCATAACTGTCTCCGCCCAGGGCGGCGGACTCCCGGTGGGTCACCGCCTGGACGGGTCAGTGCACGGTCCCTACCCTTCAGGAAATCCGCCCACGCAACCGGACATGCGCTTCGCCTTCCCCGATCCGTCGGAGGGCGCCGACGACCAAACCTTCCGGATGATCGTCCGCCCCGACGTGTCGAGCGGCAAAGTGTGCATGCGGCTCTCGAACGGCCCCTGCACCCGTCCCGTCACCTTCGCCAGCATCGGCGGTGGTCCGCACCCCGACCTTGGAGCACCGGAAGGTAGAGTTTCCGGCCTTCTGTC
>CALFRR010000257.1 GCA_937919435.1 uncultured Alphaproteobacteria bacterium
ACGGTCGCCGCGGTGATCGACGCGGTTCCGACCGTGCTCGGCAAAGCCGCGGCCGCGGCCGTCGCGCCGCTCCCGCCGAACAGGCCACCGAGCAGGCCCCCGACGTCACCCGCCGTCGGCAGGTTCTGACCGAAGATCGCGTTCTTCAGCGGGTTCGAAACCGCGAGCTTCAGAAACTCCTTCGACAGATCATCGACGAGCTGCTGGGAGACGTCCTTGCCGGTCCGGAAGCCCTCGACGATCGTGTCGATCGCGGACCCGCCGGTCGTCTGGATTTCCGACCAGGCCGCCTTCTGGCGCTCCAGCGCTGTCGTCAGGTCGGCGGTCGCCCGTGCCTGCGCCCGGATCTGCTCGGCCATCGAGCCGGTCAGCCCCTGGCTGCGGATCCGCTGCTCCGCCTCGAGCAGGGCCAACGCCCGGGCACGCACCGGCTCGGCCGCGCCGACCAGGGAGATCTCGGTCTGCAGCGTCTCGATCCGGTCCCGGCCGGACCGGAGATCCTGGATCGCCTGCGCCTGTTTCTCCGCCTCCGCCTGGGCGGTGATCGCCGCCCGCATCTGACCGGCGAGGCCGAGCAGCCGCTCGCGCTCGGCACCTTCCTTTCCGGCTGCGGCGGTCAGCAACTGCCGGGTCTGCGCCTCGATCTGAAGCTCGCGGGCCGCATCGCCCGAGGCGAGCGCTCCGGAGGCGACGAGCGCGTTGACCCGGGTGCGCGCCGCCGCGTCGGCGGTGATGTCGGCGATCGAGCCCCGGGTCTGAGCGAGGCTCTCGCCGATCGCCCGGGCATAGGCGCGCTCGGCGGCGGCAGCGGCATCGGTCTCGTCGCGGCCCTCCGACAGCGCCTGGATCCGCGCCCGCTGGGCTTCGAGCCCGGCCTTCTCGACCGGATCCCGCGCCGCACTCGACGCGATGTCGACCTGATCCAGGCGCCGTCCGAATTCCTGCTCGCTCGCCCGCCGGCGACGATCGCGCTCCAGCGTGACCTCGGCTTCCGCGTCGGCGATCGCTCGGATCGCCGCGGCTTCCCGCGGCAGGCTCTCCAACCCCTGCCGGCGGATCTCCTGCTCGGCCTGGAGGCGGGCGATCGCGCGCGTCCGCACCGCCTCGCTCTCGCCGATCAGGGCGATCTCTGCCTGGAGCACCGCGATCCTGTCCCGGCCGGCGGTGATCGTCTGCGCCGCCTGGAGCTGCTTTTCCGCTTGCGCCTGCCCGATGATCGCGGCGCGCAGCTCCACCGCCAGCCCGAGCAACCGCTCCTTCTCGGCGCCTTCCGCCCGGGCGGCCGCGGTCACCAGGGGTCGCGTTTGCGCCTCGACCTGCAGTTCCCGCGCCGCGTCTCCCGAGGCCATGGCGCCATCGGCCACCAGCACGTTGAGCCGGGCGCGGACCGCCGTCTCCGCCGCGATGTCGGCGATCGACCCGCGGGTCTGAGCGAGGGTCTCGGCGAGGGCGCGGGCATAGGCGCGCTCCGCCGCCGCTTCGGCCTCCGAGGTCGACAGCAGCTGACCGGCCGTGACGATCCGGCTCCGCTGCGCTTCGAGCACCGCCCGTTCGACCGGATCGCGAGCGGTCAGCAGCGCGACGTCGATCTGATCGAGCCGGCGCGCCCGCTCGCTCTCCGAGATCCAGGTGGTGAGCGCCCGGGTCCGCGCCTCGATCGCGTCGGCCGTGCCGAGCGTCGCCTCGGCGATCCGGCCGGCGACCGCCGGCGTCTCTCGGGTCTCGGACCCGTAGAGGCGCGCCGCCGCCTGCTGACGATCACGCAACAGGGCGAGTTCGTCGGCGATCTGCTGTCGGCGTCTGGTCTCGTCGTTCTGACCCGCCTCGGCGAGCCCCCGGCCCCGCTCGATCGACCGATCGTCGGCCGACCGGGCGCGGGCACGATCTCGGGTTGCCGCCGCGGTTTCTTCGAGTGCGATTTTCGTTTTGAGTTGGGCGATTTCTTCGTCTGCGTCGGCGCGACGGAGACTACCCTCCGGTGACGACTGACGCCGCGCCTCCGCCGCTTTCAGCCGAGCCTGCAACGCCGCAGCAGAATTGTTCTCGTCCCCGAACAGCAGGCCGGCGGACACTCGCCGGAAACCGTCCCAGAAGTTGGACATCGACCTGGAGGCGCCGTCCCAGGCGCGGGTCCATCCGTCCGTTTGGTCGCGAGCGCCGGCGATCGAGGCGGCGAGCGCATTCGTCAATCGCGCCTGAGCTTCGCTGAGACGCCCCTGCTCGGCGAGTCGGGTCACCGCCCGGGCAGTCGAGGAGTCGACCAATCCCATCTGGCGGGACAGCATCTCGGCGCCTCTGGCCGGGTCGGCCATCGCTTCGCCGAGCGTCTTCGCCGCCGTGGTCGCGTCGGTGCCGGTGACGGTGGCGAAGTCCTTCACGATGCCGAGCAGAGGGCTGAAGGCTTCGACACCGATCCGCCCGGTATTGGTCCAGCCGACCACCATTTCCCGCGCTGCGGACACCGAGACACCGGCCGCATTCGCCTGCGTGCGCGCGATCCGGTCGATCTCGGTGGCGGAAGTGCCGATCGCCCGACCGAGGCCGGTGGCGGCGATCGACGCCTCGTTCATCGCAACGACATGGCCGCGGCCGGCGAGGATCGCCAGTCCGATGCCGCCGGCGAGCGCGGTGGTGCCGAGAAGCGTCCCGGACAAGACGCCCGACAGCGCCGCCATCGTCCCGCGGATCCCGCCGAAGATCGGCGTGATCTGCGACCCCTGCTGCAGCAACACGGTCAGCGGGTTCATGCCGGAGGCAAGCGACACGACGACGTCGTTGAGCTGGTAGGAGAGCTGCGCCGCCGCCTGACCGTTGAGGCGCATGGCGCCGGTGTGCCGCCCCAGGTTCGCCT
>CALFRR010000258.1 GCA_937919435.1 uncultured Alphaproteobacteria bacterium
GATCGCCGGTGCGGCGATGGCGGCGAGCTCGGTCACCGTGGTGAGCAACGCACTGACCCTGATCCGTTGGCGTCCGCGGAATCGCAATGGCGCGGCGCGCCCCTGATCCGCCGCATTGCGTGGCGATCGGTGGTGCCCTAGAACCGTTCCGCACCGGTACGCCCGGCGGACCCGGCCATCGATTCCGGCATCGCTGAAGGATCTTCCATGACGTCGCAGTTTTCGCGCCGCGATATTCTTTCCGCCACCGTCGCCACCGCGGTCGCCTCGCTGCTCGGCGCGAGTCCCGCCAAGGCGGCGCTGAAGTTCGGACCCGCCAAGCCCTTCGCCTTCGGCGCGCTCGTCCAGCGGGCGCGCGAAGCGGCCGGCAAGGCCTATCTGCCGCCGGTCCGGCCGGCGCCGGAGATCGTCGCCCAGATCGACTACACCCAGCACGGCAAGATCAAGTTCCGCGCGGATCGCGCCCTGTTCTCCGACGAGAAGGGTGTCTATCCGGTGACCTTCTTCCCGGTCGGCAAGTACTTCCCGAAGACCATCAAGATGCACGCGGTCGACGGCGACAAGGCGGCCGAGGTGCTCTACGAGCCGGACTACTTCGACATGCCGGACGACAGCCCGGCGGCGAAGCTGCCGGAGGACACCGGTTTCGCCGGGTTCCAGATCCGCGAGGCGAAGAGCCGGCCGGACTGGAAGACCCAGGACTGGTGCGCGTTCCTCGGCGCCTCCTATTTCCGGGCGATCGGTTCGCTCAACGAATACGGCCTGTCGGCGCGCGGCATCGCGATCGACACGGCGAGCCCGCTGCCCGAAGAGTTCCCGGACTTCACCGAGTTCTACCTGCAGCCGGCGAGCGCCGAGAAGCAGCCGGTGGTGGTCTATGCCTATCTCGACGGTCCGTCGGTGACCGGCGCCTACAAGTTCACCATCCGTCGGGCCGAGGGCGTGGTCATCGACGTCGAGATGAACCTGTTCACCCGCAAGGACATCGTCAAACTCGGCATCTCGCCGATGACCTCGATGTACTGGTTTTCCGAATACGACAAGAGCTACCAGTTGGAGTGGCGGCGCGGCGCCCACGATTCCGACGGGCTGGCGCTGTGGACCGGAGCCGGCGAACGGATCTGGCGGCCGATCGTCAATCCGCCGACGCCGTCGACCTCGGCCTTCGTCGACGAGAACCCGCGCGGCTTCGGCCTGATGCAGCGCAACCGCGATCCCAAGGAATATCTCGACCGCTACCTCAACTACGAGCGGCGGCCGAGCCTGTGGATCGAGCCGATCGGCGGCTGGGGGGCGGGCGCCGTCCATCTGGTCGAGTTCCCGACCGACCACGAGGACTTCGACAACCTCGCCTGCTTCTGGGTCCCGAAGGATCCGATCAAGGCCGGTCAGGCGCTGGAGTTCCGCTATCGGATGCACTGGGGGGCGGACGAGCCCAATCCGGCGACCAACCTCGCCCGTCCGATCTCCACTCGGATCGGCCGCGGCGGCTTCCCCTACACCCGAGCCAATCCGCCGGAGATCAAGCGGATGGTGGTCGAGTTCGCCGGCGGCCCGCTCGAGGCCTTCGCCAAGGACAAGAAGCCGGAGGCGGTGCTCAACGCTTCGCGCGGCGAGATCTCCAACGTCTTCCTCGAGACCACCTCGTGGAACAACTCCTGGCGGCTGCAGTTCGACATCAAGTCGGAGGGCGACGAGCCGATCGACCTGCGCGGCTTCCTGCGCGACGGCGAGACGGCGCTGACCGAGACCTGGCTGTTCAAGCTGCATCCGCGCAAGACCTACTGAGGCGGCGGCCGATGACGGCCGAGCGCGACGACATCGAGACGGGCGGGATCGCGGGACGCGCGGTCCCGCCCGAACTCGTTTCGGCCTATCGCGGTGCCCTCTATCGGATCGAAGCGGCGGACGGCGCCTTCACGGTGCGGGTCGGGGTCGCCGAGCCGCGGCTCGACCGGATTCTCTCGGCGCACGGGGTGAGCGTGGCGGCGCTGGTGACCGCTCACAATCCGGAAGGACGGCGCGCTTCGGACGCGGCCAACCGGGCCGGCGAGGCGGGGCTCGCCGCCCGCATCGCCGAACTCGGTCTCGCTTGGCTGCCGACCGCCGGGATCGATCCGAAGGGCGCATGGCCGGACGAGCCGGGGCGGCTGATCCTCGGGCTGGAGCGGGCCGAGGGCATCGCGCTCGCCCGCGTCTTCGGCCAGGACGCGCTGCTGGTCGTGCGGAGCGGGGCCGGGCCGGAACTGGTGATGGCGCGCTGAGCGGCCTCAGCGGCCGTGCGTCCGGAGCCGGGCGAGATCGAAGCGGTGGACGTCGTCGAGCAGGGCGAGGAAGCCGGTCACCGCGTGGTCGATCAGGGCGCGGCCCTTCTCGGCGGTCGCCCGACGGGCGTCGCCGACCGCGCCGGCCGAGTTCAGATCCTCGATCCGCCAGCCGAAGGCGTGCGGCCCGTAGGCGCGCAGATGGGCGAAGTCGCGTTCGTATGCCGCCTGCTCGGAGGGCAGATCGGGAAGTGCCGCCGTGCACACCAGATCGGGGCGGATCGCCAGCATCAGCGAGGTCTCGACGTCGCCGGCATGGATGCCGTGGCGGCGCTCGTCCTCCGCGATCGCCCCCTCCGGCCGGCCGAAGCGCGACCACGAGGTGGCGACCGCCAGCATGTCGCGGCGGACCCGGAGATCACGGCAGACCACGTCGAGGATCGGCGAATTGCCGCCGTGGGCGTTGACGATCACCAGCTTGCGGATGCCGGCCGCGGCGACCGAGGCGCCGATCTCGATCCAGGCGCGGGCGACGGTCTCGTGGGAGAGGGTCAGGGTGCCCGGATGGGCGTCGTGCTCGATCGACCAGGCGACGGCTTGCGTCGGCAGGAACACGGCGGGGAGATCGGCCGGCAGGCGGGCGACCGTCGCGGCGACGTGGGCGTCGGCGATGAAGGTGTCGGTGCCCATCGGCAGATGGGGGCCGTGCTGCTCGACCGCGGCGACGGGCAGGACGGCGATCCAGGACGCGACGTCGGGGTTCTCGAAGTCGGCGGCGACGAGGTCGGTCCAGTGGGGGCGGGGAGGCATCGGCGGTCTCGGGTGGGGCGGCGGGAACGGGATGGTGCGTCTTCGGCGGGCAAATGTCACGTGGGGCGAGGTGGAACCCGACCCCGAGAGGAAACGGCGAGAGGCGGAGCGGCTGGTCGTGAAGGTGAGGGGTGATGATCGAAGACGATCGCCCCAGGGTCCTCTCCCCCCTCGAGAGGGAGAGACAGAGAGAGGGGCGCGATCCCTCCATCTGCTCCCGGTGCGCGGTTGCGCCTGCCCCCCTCCCTGTCCCTCCCCCTCGAGGGGGGAGGGGACGAAGTGGAGAGCCCCACCGTGGGGAGGCGGTCGCGATTGGGCGGAGCGGGCGTCGGTGAAGGTCGGGGGGGTGATGATCGAAGGTGATCGCCCCGGGCTCTTCTTCTCCGCGAGGGGGACGGCTTCCTTCCGCGGGGGGCCGCGACGTCGTCCGCTCGGATCTCGAATCGGCCGATTTCGCCGCCACGAATTCTGCCGTCGTCCCCGGCGAGCGCAGCGAGGGAAGGGGACCCAAGGGCGGCGCAACACTTTGAAACTACAATGTATCCCCTTCCCCTTCGCTGCGCTCCGGCCGGGGATGACGGCCGCGGGCGGAGCGTGTTCCGTGGCGGTTCCGGCGGTGGTCGGTCCGAGGTCGGAGCGCCGCGGAGTCCCTGGAAGGGTGCGGAGCCCTTCGACAGGGGAGGGGCGAAGCGGAGCGCGCCGCCGCCCTCCCGCCCGCGACGTTCCGGTCAGAGGAACCGTTTCGCCACCTGCCCGTGCTCGAACCGCAGCCGTTCGACGTCCACCCCGACCGGCATCCCGTCGACCACCCGCCATTCGCCTGCGACCATCACCCGGTCGGCCCGGTGGGCGCCGCACAGGACCAGCGCGGCGATCGGATCGCCGGCGCCGGAGAAGCGCAGTTCGTCGAGCGTGAACAGCGCCAGATCGGCCTCGCGGCCGACCTCGATGCGGCCGATGTCGTCGCGGCCGAGGCAGCGGGCCGAGCCCTCGGTCGCCCAGCGCAGCACGTCGCGGGAGGAGAGCGTCGCATCGTAGCGCAGGCGCCCGAGCATCAGGGCGTGGCGCACCCCTTCCATCAGGTTCGAGGCGTCGTTGGAGGCGGAGCCGTCGACGCCGAGGCCTACGGGAGCGCCGGCCGCTTCCAGCTCGCGGGTCCGGCAGAGGCCGGAGGCGAGCACCGCATTCGAGGTCGGGCAATGGCAGATGCCGACCCCGTGGCGGCCGAGGCGGGCGACCTCGGCGTCGTCGAAGTGGATGCCGTGGGCGAGCCAGGTGCGGTCGCTCATCCAGCCGACCTCGTCGAGATAGTCGACCGGCCGGCATTCGAATTTCGACAGACAGTAGTCGTTCTCGTCGCGGGTCTCGCCGAGGTGGGTGTGGAGGCGGCAGTCGTGGCGCTCGGCGAGCGCCGCGGTCGCCTTCATCAGCGATCTGGTCACCGAGAAGGGCGAACAGGGGGCGAGGGCGATCCGGGTCATCGCGCCGGGGGCGGGATCGTGGAAGAGCGAGATCACCCGCTCGCTGTCGGCGAGGATGGTGTCCTCGTCCTGGACGACCGACTTCGGCGGCAGGCCGCCGTCCTCCTCCGACAGGTTCATCGAGCCGCGCGACACGGTCATCCGGAGTCCGACCGCCCGGGCCTCGGCGACTTCGATGTCGATGGCGTGCTCGAGCCCGGCCGGGAAGACGTAGTGATGGTCGGCGGCGGTGGTGCAGCCGGACATCAGCAGTTCGGTCGCGGCGAGCCGGACGGCGAGGCGGAAGCTCTCCGGATCGAGCCGGGTCCAGATCGGATAGAGCGCCTTCAGCCAGGGAAAGAGCTCCTTGTCGATCGCTGCCGGGTGGGCGCGGGTCAGCGTCTGGTAGACGTGGTGGTGGGTGTTGACGAGGCCGGGCAGGACGACGTGGCGAGAAGCGTCGAACACCGCGTCGACCGGGGCGGCCGGCTCGCGTCCCGCGGCGACCGTCTCGACGATGCGGGAGCCCTCGACGACGATTCCCCGCTCGGCACGGTCGGCGAGAACGGCGATCGGATCTCTCAGCCACAGGCGCATCGGCGTCTCCTCGGGTGTGGCGAACCGGCGGAAGGGACCGGATGTCGCCGGCTCGGCGGTTCTTTCGCCTGCGAAGATGCACTAGGGTGGCGCCGTCTCCAACCATCCGAGCCGACGATGCCCGCCGCATCCCTCTCCGCCGCGCCGTCCGACCATCCGCCGAAGGGGATCGCGGTCGCCCTCCACGGGGTCGGCAAGCGATTCGCGGACCGCGTGGTGCTCGACGACGTGTCGTTGACGCTCGGGCGCGGCGAGATCGTCACGCTGGTCGGACCGTCGGGTTGCGGCAAGTCGACCCTGCTCCGGATCGTCGCCGGGTTGGAGACGGCGGACGCCGGTCGGGTGCTCAGAGCGGAGGGCGAGATCGGTTTCGTCTTCCAGGACGCCACCCTGGCGCCGTGGCGGAGCGTCGCGGACAACGTCCGTCTGCCGTTCCGCCTCGCCGGCGTGCGTCCGGCGGACGAAGCGGAGCGGGTGGCGGCGGCGCTCGATCTGGTCGGGCTCGCCGAGGCCGCCGATCTCTTCCCGCGCCAGCTCTCGGGGGGCATGCGGATGCGGGTGGCGATCGCCCGGGCGCTGGTCGGTCGGCCGCGGATCCTGCTGATGGACGAGCCGTTCGGGGCGCTCGACGAGATCACCCGGGCGGGGCTCGACGAGGATCTGCTGCGGCTCCGGGCGGGCGAGGACTTCTCGACCGTCTTCGTCACCCATTCGGTCGCGGAGGCGGTGCGGATCTCCGATCGGGTGCTGGTGATGGCGGCGGCCCCGGGTCGGGTGGTGGCGAGCTTCGACGGACTCGGCCGGATCGCATCGCCGGAAGAGCGGGGATTCCGGGCCGCTTTCGTCGACCGCACGGCCGAGGTGAGTGCGGCTCTCGGCAGGTGCCTATGATTGCTTCGTCGGCTGTCGTAAAATCGCAACGCGGAAACGATAGGTGTCGTCCATGACCTTTCTGCATCGAAAGTCCGTGACCCACCGTCTGGCGATGGCCGCCAAGGCCCATCGTGCGCGCTCCGGCGCCCATCTCGCCCGCATCGGTCTGCACGCCGGCCAGGAAGCCGTCCTGAAGGCTCTGGCCGACGAAGATGCGCAGACGATGAGCCAACTCGCCCAGTCGCTCGGCGTACAGCCGCCGACGGTCACCAAGATGGTGTCGCGGCTCTCCGCGCAGGGCCTGCTGCAGCGCGTCGCCTCGCAGACCGACGGGCGTCTCGCCCGGGTCCATCTGACCGACCTCGGCCGTAGCCGGATCGAGGAGATCGACCGGATCTGGAAGCGGCTCGAACGCGAGGCGCTGGCCGGGATCGACGACAAGGACCGCAAGAAGCTCCGGAAGCTGCTGCGGGCGGTCGAACGCAATCTCACCCTCCAGATCGAGGCGCTCGACGAAGTAGCGGTCGTCGAGGAGCCGGAAGACGATCCGGAAGAGTGAGCCGCGGCCGGGGGCCGCCGACCCGCACCGTCGCGTCGGCATCGGCGGTCGGGCCGACCGGTGAATCTGCCTGAAACTGCGGCATTTACGACTTTCGTCGTACGGTATGCGCCTTATGCAGCGCTGCGATGCGGCAATTTGCCCCAATTCGAGCACATTGCGGCAGCCCCTTGTGCGGGTTCGTCCTCGACCCGAGCGCCCGGCTCGTCGAGACGGGCCGCCGCCGTCGCGTGATCCGCGCGCCGCTCACTCGGGATCCCGGTCTTTGTCCTCGTTTCTGCGTCTCCCCGCTTCGCCGTCCGCTCAGCGCCTCCAGGCGATCGGATTGATGTGTCTCGCCCTCGTCTGCTTCACCGGCATCGACACCTCGGCGAAGTGGCTCGGCCAGCGGCTGCCGTCGCTCGAGGTCTCGTTCTTCCGCTATCTCGTCGCCTTCCTGGTCGCCGCGGTGGTGCTCAATCCGGTGACCGTGCCCGAGGCGTGGCGGACCCGGCGGCCGTGGCTGCAGGTGCTGCGCGGGCTCTGCCTGCTCGGCTCGACGGTGTTCAACTTCCTCGCTCTGCAGAAGCTCCAGCTCGCCGAGACGGTGTCGATCGGGTTCTCCTCGCCCTTGATGATCGCCGTCCTGTCCGGGCCGATCCTCGGTGAGATCGTCGGGCCGAAGCGGTGGGCGGCGATCCTCGTCGGCTTCCTCGGGGTGCTGGTGATCGCCCGGCCGAGCCCGTCGCATCTCGACCCGGCGATGGGTCTCGCCTTCGCCAACGTCGTCTGCTACGCGGTCTACGCGATCGTCACCCGCAAGTTGTCGACCGTCGATTCCGCGGCGAGCATGCTGGTTCTGTCGGCGGCGATCGCCGTGGTGATCCTCGCGCCGGCGATGCCGGTGATGTGGGTGTGGCCGGCCGGTGCGCTCGAGTGGGGCATCGTCCTGCTGATGGGCACCTGTGGTGCCGTCGGCCACTTCCTGCTGATCCTCGCCTTCGGCCGGGCCCCGGCCTCGGTGGTGGCGCCCTTCGCCTACGGGCAGATCCTGTGGATGGGCGGCGCCGGCTATCTGGTGTTCGGCGACGTGCCGGCCAAGGAGACGCTGATCGGCGTGGCGATCGTCGTGACGAGCGGCCTGTGGCTGCTCTGGCTCGAGCGTTCGAAGGGGCCGAGTGCCGTCGCGAAGCATCCCGAGCCGGTGGTGGCCGAGGTGGCGGACGAGGAGGAGGCCGACGTCGACGTGCTCGCGGTGCGGCGGGTCGCCTGATCGGGCCCCGCGACACCTCCGGCTGTTGCACGCTTCTCCGCTTTCCTTCACAAAGCCGGTGATCGGGTGGTCCGTGTCGGCGAGGGGCCGGGGCGGGACCGCTCGCCTGCTCTGCGCCGAGGCCACATGGACAATCCGGGAGCCACGCCGAAGAAACGACTGACGCTGGCGATGATCGCCGAGCGTCTCGATCTGTCGACGGCGACGGTGTCGCTCGCACTGCGCAACTCGCCGCTGGTGGCGGAGGAGACGCGCAAGCGTGTGCACGCCCTCGCCGAGGAACTCGGCTACATCTACAATCGATCCGCAGCCAGCCTCCGGACGTCGCGCACCAACATCGTCGGGTTGGTGGTGCACGACATCCTGAATCCCTATTTCGCCGAACTGGTCTCCGCGGTGGAGACCGAGCTCGGCCGGCTCGGCCAGACCGTCATCCTCTACAATCACGGCGACGACGTCGCCCGGCAGAAGAACTTCCTCGAGACGCTGCTCCAGTACCGGGCCGACGGGATGATCCTGTGCCCGGCGGCCGGCAGCCGGTCGCTCGACGTGCGCCGGATCGTCGAGGCGGGGCTGCCGACGGTGCTGATCGCCCGCGAACTCGCCGATCTGCCGGAAGTGCCGGTGATCCGCGGCGACGACCGGACCGGCATCCGCTCGGCGGTCGAACATCTGATCTCGATCGGCCATCGGCGGATCGCCCTGGTCGGCGGCCATCAGGCCTCCTCGTCCGGCTCCGAACGGCGGGCCGGCTGGGTCGATGCGCTCGGTGCGGCGGGAATCGCCGTCGATCCGGCGTTGGAGTTCCCGGCCGAGGCGAGCCGGCGGGCGGGCCGCGACATCTGCGGACGGGTGCTCGAGGCGAAGCCGACCGCGATCGTCTGCTTCAACGACCTGCTCGCCCTCGGGCTGATGATGGAACTGAAGCGGCGCGGGATCGAGCCGGGACGGGACATCTCGCTGATCGGCTACGACGACATCGACGAGGCGTCGGTGTGGTCGCCGGGCCTGACCTCGGTCTGGAACGGCCAGCAGGAGGTCGGTCGGATCGCCGCGTCGACGCTGACCGAGTTGGTCTGCGGCCGGGCACCGGCCGAGGTCCGGGTGCTGGTGCGTCCGGAACTCCGGTTGCGCGAGACGGTCGGCGCCCCGCGCGGCTGACCGACGGTCTTCCTCGGGATCGCATGCGAAAGAGCCGCCCGGTGGGCGGCTCTCTGCGTCTCCGGGCGGTCGACCGGGCTCAGGCGACGTCGGCGATCAGGCCGACGCTCTCCACCGCGGTGACCAGCAGTGCCTCGTCGTTGTCGGAGGTGTCGCCGGACGCCCCGGCGGCGCCGATCACGTTGCCCGCGGCGTTGCGGATCAGAACCGCCCCGGCGACCGGTACGATCCCGCCTTCGACGACGGTGGCGAGGCCGGCGAACAGATGCGGGCGGTCGACCGCGATGACGCCGATGCGCCGAGACGAGAAGCCCAGGGCGAGTGCGCCGTTGGCCTTGCCGAAGGCGATCTTCCAGCGATCGATCGGGCTGCCGTCCTCCGACAGGGCGGCCTTCAGCGAAGCCCGGGAGTCGAGCACGACGACTCCCATCGGTTTCAGATCGCGCTCGCGGGCGACCTTCACGGCGGTGGCGAGGATCTTCTGGGCGGTCTCGAGATCGAGGTGCGGCATGGCGTGTCCCTTCGTGGTCAGGCGTGGGCGAGGGCCTTCGCCTCGCGGCGGTGGGCGGTGAGGATCGCTTCGGTGTAGCCGTTGGGCGAGGCGCGGCCCTCGAAGATCAGCGCGACCGCGGCGCGGAAGGCGGGGCCGTCGAAGCTCGGGGCCATCGGCCGATAGACGGGATCGCCGGCATTCTGACGATCGACCACCAGCGCCATCCGGCGCAGCGTCGCCATCACCCGTTCGGCGTCGACGATGCCGTGGGCGAGCCAGTTGGCGATGTGCTGGCTGGAGATCCTGAGCGTCGCCCGGTCCTCCATCAACCCGACGTCGTGGATGTCCGGCACCTTGGAGCAGCCGACGCCGAGATCGACCCAACGCACCACGTAGCCGAGGATGCCCTGGCAGTTGTTGTCGAGTTCGGCGGCGATCTCGTCGGGCGACCAGTTCGAGAGAGCGATCGGCGGGGTCAGCATCGCGTCGAGCGAGGCGAAGGGCCGGCCGGCGATCTCGGCGCGGCGGCGATCGACCGAGACGTCGTGGTAGTGGAGCGCATGCAGCACCGCGGCGGTCGGCGAAGGCACCCAGGCGGTCGAGGCGCCGGAGCGGGGATGGCCGATCTTGTCGCGCAGCATGTCGGCCATCCGGTCCGGAGCGGCCCACATGCCCTTGCCGATCTGGGCGCGGCCGGGAAGCCCCAGGGCGAGGCCCCAGTCGACGTTGCCGTCCTCGTAGGCGCCGATCCAGGCGGCCGACTTCATCGCCGCCTTGCGGATCACCGGGCCGGCTTCCATCACCGTGTGGATCTCGTCGCCGGTGCGGTCGAGGAAACCGGTGTTGATGAACACCACCCGATCGGCGGCGGCGAGGATCGCGGCGCCGAGGTTGACCGAGGTGCGCCGTTCCTCGTCCATGATCCCCATCTTCAGCGTGTGGCGGGGGAGCCCGACGGCGTCCTCGACCTTCGCGAACAGGCGATCGGCGAGGGCGACCTCGTCGGGGCCGTGCAGCTTCGGCTTGACGATGTAGACCGAGCCGGTGCGCGAGTTGCGGAACGGTCCGGTGCCGGCGAGGTCGTGGCGGGCGATCAGGGCGGTCAGCGCGCAGTCGAGGAAGGTCTCGGGGATCTCGGCGCCGTCGAGCCGCACCGCATCGGTCGCCATGTGGTGGCCGACGTTGCGGGCGAGCATCAGCGAGCGGCCGGGGAGAGCGAAGGGCACGCCCTCCGGCGACAGCCAGGCGCGGTCGGCGGCGAGGCGGCGGGTGACGGTGCGGCCGGCCTTGTCGAAGGTGTCCGCGAGCGTTCCCTTCATCAGGCCGAGCCAGTTGCGGTAGACGCGGACCTTGTCGGCGGCGTCGACGGCGGCGACGCTGTCCTCCATGTCCATGATGGTGGTGAGCGCCGCCTCGAGGATCAGGTCGGCGATCCCGGCCGGATCGGTGGCGCCGATCGGGCTCTCCCGATCGACGACGATCTCGGCGTGCAGCCGATCGTGGACGAGGAGCAGCCCGGTCGGGCGGACGGGATCGCCACGGTAGCCGGCGAAGCCGGCGGGATCGGCGAGACCGGTCTCCCGGTCGTCGTCGAGCGAGACGAGCAGCGCGCCCTTCTCCACGGTGAAGCCGACCACGTCGGCCCAGCCGCCGGCGGCGAGCGGGGCGATCTCGTCGAGCTTCGCCCTGGCGGCGGCGACCACCGCGGCGCCGCGTGCCGTCGAATAGGGGCCCGCGGGGGCCAGCGTGCCGAGTGCATCGGTGCCGTAGAAGGCGTCGTAGAGGCTGCCCCACCGGGCGTTGGCGGCGTTCAGCGCGTAGCGGGCGTTGTCGATCGGCACGACCAGTTGCGGTCCGGCGAGAACCGCGATCTCCGGATCGACGTTCTCGGTCCGGATCGGACGCGGCGCCGGGCGCGGCGCCAGATAGCCGATCTCCTCGAGGAAGGCGCGATAGGCGACCGGGTCGTGCGGCATGCCGCGGTGCTCGCGATGCCAACCGTCGATTCGCGCCTGCAACCGGTCGCGGGTGGCGAGCAGGTCGGCGTTGACCGGGGCGAGCTCGGCGAGAATGGCGGCGAAGGCCTTCCAGAAGGCGGCGGGATCGATCCCGGTGCCCGGTGCCGCCTCTTCGGCGACGAAGGCGGCGAGTTCGGCGTCGACGTCGAGACCTGAGATCGAAATGCGAGCCATGGCTTTCTCCGTGACGACCGCGAACGGCGGGAAAGGTCGTGCCCGGGGGCGGGAGCCGGAGATTGCCCCCTCGGGCGCGGCCCGTCAAAGGGTGCTCGATGGATGTCGGTTCCGCGTTCCCACCGGCACGAGACGATGGTCAGCGCCCCGAACCTGTCGTAGTAATTCGGAAGGTTGGGGGCAGGTGATGACGCGCGATCTCTGGCGGGTGACGCGGTTCGACGATGCCGACGACCTGCGTCGTCCGTTGCGGCACGACGGTTTCGAGCGGATCCCGTTCCAGGATGCCGACTGGCTCCTCGCCTGGGCTTCGACGCTCGGTGCCGCCGCCGGGGTCGAGCTCTCGGTGGTGGTGGTCGAGCGGGTGGGTGAGCCGGTGCCGGTTCTGGTCCTGCCGCTGATGCGCGAGCGCCGCCACGGCATCGTCCGGCTCACCGGCTGGGATCGCGGGGTCGGCGACTACAACGGTGCGCTCGTCGCTCCCGGGTTTTCCGTGACCTCGGACGAGCGGGCCGGTCTCTGGGCGGCGATCCGGCGGGCACTGCCGTCGGCCGACGTGATCGAGATCGACAAGATGCCGTCGTCGATCGGCCCGGTGGAAAACCCGCTGGTCGGGCTAGACGGTGTCGTGCCCTCGGAATTCGCCGGCCATCCGTTGCCGCTCGGGCCGGACCCTCGCCGGTTGGCGGAAGACCGTTTCGACGGAACCACCCGCCGCTCGCTCGCCCGCAAACGCAAGAAGCTCGCCGCCAAGGGGCGGCTCGCCTTCGTCGTGGAGACAGGCCCCGAAGCGGTCGCCGATCTGGAGCAGGTGCTCGACTGGCGGGCCCGGCGGTTTCCCGAAACCGCCGAATCGGCGGGCGCGTTCGGCATCCGCGCCTTCTATCGACGGCTGACGGCGCAGGGGGGGATCGCCCGCGTGGCGACGCTGCGGCTCGACGATCGGCCGATCGCCGGCTGTTTCGGGACGCAGACCGGGGCCTCCTTCCAACTCGTCGCGATCGGTCACGATGCGCGGTTCGACAACTGGTCGGCCGGCCTGCTGGCGATCGAGAGCATGGTCGAATGGGCCTGCGGCGCCGGTCTCGCGACGTTCGACTTCACCATCGGCGAAGAGCCCTACAAGCGGGCCTTCGGCGTCGACTCGATGCCGCTCCACGACTTCGCGGAGCCGCTGAGCCTCCGGGGACGTCTGTTCCTGATCGCCCGCCGGCTGCGCCGACGCCTGCGGGACTGGAAGCGGGCGGTGCGTGCACGCCGCGCCGATCGGGCCTGAACACTCCACCTCGATTCCCTTCGCGTCTCCCGCTCTCCGCGGCGGCCGAGACTCGGGATCCCCGCATCGGGGAGATCCGTCCGGAGGCGTGTTGGACGAATTTCTGATGTTCGTACATCAAGCTCTTTCGCGCTGCGATAGGCGATGAATTCGATGTCATCCCGTTTGCAGCCTCCGAAATCTGCCGATCCTGGCAGCGACTCGCCGTGCGAGTGGGAGGCTTCGGGAAATCCCCGTTGCGCATTGCAGCGACGATTCGAGTTGCGTACCTCAGTTTTTTGCGCGATCCATCAGACATGACCGATCCGTTCGAAGCCACCACTGCGACGCTGAAGGACGTCGCCCGCGAAGCGGGCGTGTCGACGGCGACCGTCGACCGTGTCCTGCACGGCCGCCCCGGGGTGCGGGAGGCGACGATCCGTCGGGTGAAGGAGACGATCGAGCGGCTGGGCTTCCGCCCGCACGCCGCCGCGGCCGAGCTCGCGCGCAGCCGCAGCCACCGCTTCTGCTTCGTCATGCCGAAGAACCAGAACGTCTTCATGGGCGAGATCGTCGAGCACATCGCCAAGGTCCGGGTCTGGCTGGCGGCGCGGCGCACCCTGGTCGAGGTGATCGAGACCGACGTGTTCGACGCCGACATCCTCGCCGAGACACTGGAGACGATCGGCCCGCGCTACGACGGCCTCGCCGTGGTGGCGCTCGACCATCCGCGGGTCCGCGCGGCGATCGACGAACTGGTCGGGCGCGGGGTGATCGTGGTGACGCTGGTCTCCGACGCGCCGTCGTCGCGGCGGGCCTATTACGTCGGCATCGACAACATCGCGGCGGGGCGCACCACCGGTACGCTGATCGGCCGGTTCCTCGGCGGACGGCGCGGCAAGGTGGCGGTGATCGCCGGCTCGCTGTCGCTGCGCGACCATGCGGAACGTCTGTTCGGCGTGTCGCAGGTGCTGTCGGCGGACTTCCCGAACCTCGATCTGCTGTCCCCGGTCGAAGGGCGCGACGACGACGACCACAACCGGGTGCTGACCAAGAAGTTGCTCGAGGAACATCCCGATCTGATCGGGCTCTACAACATCGGCGCCGGCACCGCCGGCATCGGCACCGCCCTGATCGAGATGGGGCGGGCGAAGGACGTGGTCTTCGTCGGCCACGATCTGACCCCCCACACCCGGCGCTTCCTGCTGCTCGGGGTGATGGACGCGGTGATCTCGCAGAACCCCGGTCACGAGGCACGCTCGGCGACCCGGGTGCTGCTCGCCCTGTCGCGCAACGAGCCGATCGTCGCCGAGCAGGAGTACATCGGCATCGACATCGTCATCCGCGACAACCTGCCGTGACGGCGGGACGCGGCGGCTGCCGGTGACGGAGCGCCGGCGACAAGAAGAGGGAGCGGCTGTCCCATGTTTCTCGGTCTCGACATCGGCACGTCCAGCGTCAAGGCGGTCCTCGTCGACGCATCCGACCGACTGATCGCGGCCGCGGAGCGTCCGCTCACCGTCTCGCGGCCGCATCCGCTGTGGTCGGAGCAGGATCCGGAGGACTGGTGGACGGCGACGGTCGGCGCGGTCGACGCGCTCGGCGAGACCCATGCGACGGAACTGGCGGCGGTCACCGGCATCGGGCTCTCCGGCCAGATGCACGGGGCGACGCTGCTCGACGCCGCGGGCGAGGTGCTGCGGCCCTGCATCCTGTGGAACGACGGCCGTTCGGCCGAGGAGTGCCGGATCCTGGAGACGACCTTCCCGGCGCTCCACGCGGTCACCGGCAATCTGGCGATGCCCGGCTTCACCGCGCCGAAGCTGCTGTGGGTCGCCCGCCACGAGCCGGAGATCTTCGCCCGCGTCGCCAAGGTGCTGCTGCCCAAGGCCTATGTCCGCTATCGCCTGACCGGCGAGATGGCCGAGGACATGTCGGACGCGTCGGGCACGCTGTGGCTCGATCCGGCGAAGCGCGACTGGTCGGATGCGGCGCTCGAGGCGACCGGGCTCTCCCGGGACCACATGCCGCGGCTGGTCGAAGGCTCGGAGGTCTCGGGCACGCTGTCGGCCGAGCTGACCGCACGCTGGGGGATGAAGACGGCGCCGGTGGTGGCGGGCGGAGCCGGCGACAATGCCGCGACCGCCGCCGGACTCGGGGCGATCGGCGCCGGCGACGCCTTCCTGTCGCTCGGCACCTCCGGCGTCCTGTGGGTCACGACCGATCGCTTCGCGCCCAATCCGGCGTCGGCGGTGCATGCCTTCGCCCACTGCATCCCGGCGACCTGGCACCAGATGGGCGTCATGCTGTCGGCCGCCTCCTGCCTCGCCTGGTGGGCGGGCGTCACCGGCAAGCGCGAAGCCGAGCTGATGGCGGAACTCGGGGAGACGCCGAAGGGCGCTTCCTCGGCGCTGTTCCTGCCCTATCTCACCGGCGAACGGACGCCGGCCAACGATCCGGCGCTCCGGGCGGTGTTCGCCGGGATCGGTGCCGGCGACGATCGGCCGGCGCTGACCCGGGCGGTGCTCGAGGGCGTCGCCCATGCGGTGCGCGACAACCGCGACGCGCTCGCGGCGGCCGGCACCTCGGTTCGCGAGATCGATCTCGTCGGCGGCGGGTCGCGGTCCAGGCTGTGGGCCCAGATCATCGCCGACATGCTGGGAATTCCGGTCCACCGGGTCGAAGAGGGCGCCGTCGGCGCGGCTCACGGCGCGGCGCGACTGGGCCGGCTCGCCGCCACCGGCGAAGCCCCGACCACGGTCTGCCGGAAGCCCCGGCGGCTGGAGAGTTTCGAACCCGATGCGGCGCGCGCCGCTTCCTTCAGCGAGAGCCACGACCGCTGGCGCCGTCTCGCTCCCTTCGCCAAGGAGATCGTCTGATGAACGCACCTGCCACCGGCTTCTTCGGCCCGCTCGGGCCCGTCGTCTACGAGGGCCCGGAAAGCAAGAACCCGCTCGCCTATCACTGGTACGACAAGGACCGGATCGTCGCCGGGCGGCGGATGGAGGACCATCTGCGCTTCGCCGTCTGCTACTGGCATTCGTTCAGCTGGCCGGGCGGCGATCCCTTCGGCGGCGAGACCTTCATGCGGCCGTGGATGCACGGCACCGACCCGATGGCGCTCGCCAGGGCCAAGGCCGACGTCGCCTTCGATCTGTTCCGCATCCTCGACGTGCCGTTCTACACCTTCCACGACGCCGACGTGGCGCCGGTCGGTGAGACGCTCGCCGAGCATCTGAAGAACTTCTCGACGATCCTCGACGTGCTCGAAGAGAAGACCGCGGCGTCGAAGACCAAGCTGCTGTGGGGCACCGCCAACCTGTTCTCGCACCGCCGCTACATGGCGGGCGCGGCGACCAATCCGGATCCGGACGTGTTCGCCTTCGCCGCCGGTACGGTCAGGGCCTGCCTCGAGGCGACCAAGCGGCTCGGCGGTCAGAACTACGTGCTGTGGGGCGGCCGTGAAGGCTACGAGACCCTGCTCAACACCGATCTGAAGCGCGAGTACGACCAGATGGGTCGGTTCCTGTCGATGGTCGTCGAGCACAAGCACAAGATCGGCTTCTCCGGCCCGCTGCTGATCGAGCCGAAGCCGCGGGAGCCGTCGAAGCACCAGTACGACTTCGACGTCGCCACGGTCTTCGGCTTCCTGGAGAAATGGGGCCTGACCGACGACGTCAAGGTCAACATCGAGCAGAACCACGCGATCCTCGCCGGTCACAGCTTCGAACACGAAGTGGCGCTCGCCTATGCGCTCGGCATCTTCGGCTCGATCGACATCAACCGCGGCGACGCGCTGCTCGGCTGGGACACCGACCAGTTCGCGATGGACGCCGGGGAGCTCGCCATCGTCTTCCACGAGATCCTGAAGCACGGCGGTTTCTCGACCGGCGGCCTCAACTTCGACGCCAAGATCCGGCGGCAGTCGATCGATCCGGTCGACCTGGTCGCGGCCCACGTCGGTTCGATCGACGCCTGCGCCAAGGCGCTGGTGATCGCCGACGAGATGCTGAAGGAAGGCACCCTGACGAAGCCGGTGGCCGAGCGCTACGCGGGCTGGGACAGCGCCGAGGGCAAGGCGATCCTGGCCGGCGAGCGGACCCTCGATCAGGTCGCCGACCGGGTGCTGGCCGAGAACATCACGCCGAAACCGCGCTCCGGCAAGCAGGAGTATCTGGAGCGTCTGGTCGCGCTGAAGCTCTGAGCCTGCCGCGGGCGAAAGCCCCTCGGAATCCTCGAACGGCCGCCGCATCGGAAGGTGCGGCGGCCGTTTCGCGTCCGGCGCCGGGAGGTGGCTCAGGAGGCGGAGGCGGCCGGGCGGCGCATCAGCACGGTCGGCAGGCCCGAGGGCGCCGGATCGGCCGGGGCGGCGTCGACGAAGCCGCGGTCGAGATAGAGGGCGCGGGCGGCTTCGCCTTCGGCGCAGCCGGGGGCGAAGGTCTGGACGCCGATCGGGCGATCCGGATCGAGGGCGGCGAGACCGGCGGCCAGCAGCGCCCCGCCGAGGCCGCGACCGCGGACGGCGGCGGTGACGCCCAGCCAGGCGATGGCGTTCAGATCGGGCTCGAAGAGCAGGCCGCCGGCGAAGGCTCCGGTGGCGTCGTCGACGGCCAGGGCGGTGCCTGCGGCGATCGCCCCGGCGAGACCGGCGCGGAACTCGGGCACGTCGACCATCGGGCCGAACAGCGGCTCGAGGTCGCGCGCCAGTGCCAGCCATGCGTGGAAATCGTCTTGGCGGGCGGCGCGGACGGCGGTCATCCCGAATCCTCCGGCCGGCGGTCGGGCGGGAGACGCGACCGTCGGAGGTTCGCTCTTCCCTCCGGCGGGGACCGGAGTCCATGCGACGTATGCGCCGCCCCGGGAGGACGGAGACGCGACGCCGCCGCGACGGGGAAGATCCCGGCGCGGCGGCGGACTGACGGGTTCAGCGCTGGTTGCCGGACGACACGATGTCGAGCCAGACGGCGAGGACCAGGATGATGCCCTTGGTGATCTGCTGCCAGAAGGTGTCGATGCCGAGCATCGACATGCCGTTGTCGAGGCTGGCCATGATCACCGCGCCGACCAGTGCGCCGATCACCGAGCCGATGCCGCCGCGCATCGAGGTGCCGCCGATGAAGCACGAGGCGATCGCGTCGAGCTCGCCGCCGAAGCCGGCCGACGGGGTGCCGGCGGCGAGGCGGGCGGTGGTGGTCAGGCCGGCGAAGGCGCACATCAGACCCATCAGGCCGAACACCAGCATCTTGACCAGATCGACGTTGACGCCGGACAGCCGGGTCGCCTCCAGGTTGGAACCGACCGCATAGATCCGCCGTCCGAACACCGTCTTGTTGCCGATCACGGTGAACGCGCCGAGGATCACCAGCAGGATCAGCACCGGCACCGGCACGCCCTGATAGCTGTTGAGGGTCAGGATGAAGCCGAGGATGACCAGACCGATCGCGGCCAGCTTGCCGACTTCGACGACCATCGACGACACCGGCAGCTTGTGCTTGATCCGCCCGGAACGGGTGCGGAAGGCGAGGAACGCCAGGATCACGAACACCACGGTGGCCAGGATGTTGCCGATCCCACCGGGCAGATAGCCCTGGCCGATCACCTTCAGGCCTTCCGAGGCGGGAGCGATGGTGATGCCGCCGGTCAGGCCGAGCACGGCGCCGCGGAAGGCGAGCATGCCGCCGAGGGTGACGATGAACGAGGGGATGCCGACATAGGCGGTCAGCCAGCCGACCATCATGCCGGCGGCGATGCCGAGCAGGAGCACCGTTCCGATCGTCGCCCACAGGGGCCAGCCCCACAGCACGTCGAGCACCGCCGCGATGCCGCCGAGCAGGCCGAGCAGCGAGCCGACCGACAGATCGATCTCGCCGGCGACGATCACGAAGACCATCGCGCTCGCCAGCATGCCGGTGATCGCCATCTGCCGCAGCAGGTTGGAGAAGTTGCGGGCGGTGAGGAACTGCGAGCCGCCGAGGTCCGCATCGTAGGTCAGAAAGCCGAAGAAGCCCCAGATGATCGCGATGATCAGGAGAAGTGCGACGATCTTGTACTCGGAGAGCAGTCGCCGGAGATCTTTCTTGGAGAGGGTCATGGTTCGCTCTACCCGTTCGATTTCGTCGCGAGTCACGCGGCGGCGGTTGCCGGATTGCCGAGGGCGGCGGCGAGGATCTTCTCCTGGCTGAGGGCCGCGTTGGGGAAGTCGCCTCTCAGCTTGCCTTCGCCCATCACCAGGACGCGATCGGAAATGCCGAGCACCTCGGGCAGTTCCGAGGAGATCATCAGAATGGCGACGCCCTGCTTGGCGAGTTCGAAGATCAGTTTGTAGATCTCGTACTTGGCACCGACATCGACGCCGCGGGTCGGCTCGTCGAGGATCAGCACCTTCGGTTCCGGCAGGAGCATCTTGCCGACCACCGCCTTCTGCTGGTTGCCGCCGGACAGGCTGGCGATCGGCAACAACGGATGGGCGGTCTTCACCTTCATCCGGATGATCTCGGCCTGGATGGTGGCAAGTTCCGCTTCCGCGTCGATCAGACGGTTGCGGGTGTAGCGGTCGAGCACCGACAGGGTCATGTTGTAGCCGACGCCCATCAGCGGCACGATGCCGTGACGCTTGCGGTCCTCCGGCACCATGCAGATGCCCTGGCGGACCGCGTCGGCGGGGGTCTTCACCTGGATCTCCCTGCCTTCCAGGAAGATCCGCCCCTGGTGGTCGCCGCGCCAGTAGCCGAACAGCTTGCAGGCGAGCTCGGTGCGCCCGGCACCGACCAGCCCGGCGACGCCGAGGATCTCGCCGGCCCGGAGCTGGAACGAGACGTCGTCGACCATCTTGCGGTCGGGGTTGGTGGTGTCCCAACAGGTGATGTTCTTCGCTTCGAAGATCACCTCGCCGATCGCGTGTTCCTCGCGCGGGAAGAGGTTCTTCATCTCGCGGCCGACCATCATGGTGATGATCTTGTTGGTGTCGAGCTCGGCCATCGGAAGGGTGCCGACATGGGTGCCGTCGCGGATCACGGTGACGGTGTCGGCGATCTCGGCGACCTCGTCGAGCTTGTGGGAGATGTAGACGCAGGCCATGCCGCGCGACTTGAACTCCTTGACCAGCTCGAGCAGCGTCTGCGTCTCGGCGGCGGTCAGGGCCGAGGTCGGCTCGTCGAGGATCAGCAACTTGGCGTTCTTGTTGAGCGCCTTGGCGATCTCGATCAACTGCTGTTTGCCGCCGGAATAGGCGAGCACCGGCAGGGCGACGTTGATGTCGGGCATCTTCAGCTGCCGCATCAGCTCGGTCGCCCGGGCGTTCATCAGATCGTAGTCGACGAAACCGAAGCCGGAGGTCAGCTCGGAGCCGAGGAAGATGTTCTCCGCGACCGACAGATGCGGCACCATCATCAGTTCCTGGTGGATGATGACGATGCCCGCCTCTTCGGTCTCGCGGATGGTGCGGGCCTTCAGCTCGGCGCCTTCCCAGAGGATCGTGCCCTCCCAGGTGCCGTGCGGATAGACGGCGGAGAGGACCTTCATCAGCGTCGACTTGCCGGCACCGTTCTCGCCGCAGAGCCCGACGCACTCGCCCGACCGAACCTTCAGGTCGATGCCGTCGATCGCCTTGACGCCGCTGAATTCCTTGGTGATGCCCCGCATCTCCAGGAGGTATTCGGACATGGAAAGGGCTCCCTGATGGTCGTCTGGCCGTCCGGCCGAGGAGGGTTCGGCGCATCGACCATGGTGACGCCGTCCGGCCGCCGGGTCGATCGAACCGTCGTCGGAAGCGTGTCGCCTCGCGCCGGATCGTACGGTCTCGTCGACGGGCCGTCGGGCGGTCCGCGTCCGTCGTTCCGGCCCGGGCCTTCGAGAGGTCGGCGGAGCGGACGACGAAAACCGCCGACTCCGCCGGGCTCGTCGTCGTCCGAAGGGGGCTCGGAACCCGGTCAGTCCGGCGGTGTCGCGGAAGACGGTGAAGGGCGGAGCGGTCCGCCCCTCACGGATCGGCCGATGCGGGGCGGATCGCTCCGCCCCGATCGCGGCGAGGGATCACTTACCCTCGACCTGAGCCTTCGTGTAGAAGCCGTCCTTGATGACCAGATCGACGTTCTCCTTGGTGAGCGGCGTCGGGGTCAGCAGCAGCGACGGAACCTTCTTCTTGCCGTTGTCGAGCTCGGCGTTGAACGCCGGCTTCTGGCCCTTGACCATCGCGACGGTGAGCTTGGCGGCTTCCGTGGCGATCAGCTTCAGCGGCTTGTAGACGGTGACGGTCTGGGTGCCGGCGATCACGCGCTTGATGGCGGCGAGGTCGGCGTCCTGGCCGGAGATCGGAACCTTACCGGCGAGACCCTGGGCGGCCAGCGCCTGGATGGCGCCGCCGGCGGTGCCGTCGTTCGACGCGACGACCGCGTCGATCTTGTTCTGGTTCGCCGTCAGGGCGTTTTCCATGATCGACAGAGCGGTGGTCGGGCTCCATTCCGGGACCCACTGCGAGCCGACGATCTTGACCTTGCCGGAATCGACGGCGGCCTTGAGCGCCTTCTCCTGGCCGGCGCGCAGCAGCTTGGCGTTGTTGTCGGTCGGCGAGCCGCCGAGCATGTAGTAGCGGCCCTCGGGCTTCGCCTTGAGGACGGCCTCGGCCTGGAGATAGCCGACCCGCTCGTTGTCGAACGAGATGTAGGCGTCTTCGTCGGCGTTCAGGATCAGGCGGTCATAGGAGAGGACCTTGATGCCGGCCTTGTGCGCCTCGTCGATCACCGCGCCGAACACCTTCGAGTTCATCGGGACGATGACGATGGCGTCGACCTTCTGGGCGATCAGATTCTCGACCTGATTGACCTGCTTCTGCTCGTTGGCGTCGGCCGAGGTCACGACGACTTCGGCGCCGAGACCCTTGGCGGCCTCGATGAAGTAGTCACGGTCGCGGGCCCAGCGCTCGACGCGCAGGTCGTCGATCGAGAAGCCGATCACCGGCTTTTCGGGGCTCGCGCTGACGGCGAGCGGCAGGCAGACGACCGCAGCGGTGAGCGAACCGGCGAGAACACTGAGTAACTTCATCGTTCTTCCTCCTTCGTTGCCTCTCAACAGGGCATTGCCGTCGGCTTGGACGGTTGAAATCGGCCCGGACCGTTCGATCGGTCGTGGCATGAGGCGATACGGCGAGGCGATCGGAAACACGGGCCTCGGGGGACGGAGTGGGCTCCGATCGTGCGCGTCGTTCGCTCGGAAGACAGATTCATCAAAATTCTGAGGTGCGCAACTCAAATTCTGTGCTGCGCTGCGTGATGAATCGTTCAGATGTACGCCGAATGCCTGTTCACGGGGCAGGCAGAGGGGGGCACGGTCGTGAAACCCGGCAGAAATCCGCAGGCTGAGATGTTTTGCGTCGCATTGACGATTTGATGTACGGACCTCGAAAATCCGAAAGGATGAACCTCGCCTCGAGGTCGTTCGCCGCATCACGATGGATCACGAATCGATCGGTCGGACGGTCCGCCGGAACGCGCGCGTCGCGCGGGCGCGAAGGGGTGGTGGAGACGAGGGTGCGAGCGGATTGACAGAGCGGGGCGGCCTGCCTATGGTCCGGCCGAATTCACGAGCGAGCGTCGGGAAACCGCGCTCGTTTCCCATTCAACACCGGTGGCTTCGCCGGGACCGATCGGACCTCCCGTCCGGTTCCCGAGACCACCCTTCGACCCGTAGCGGGCCGCGTGATCGCGCCTCGCGCCGGCCAACCGATCGGTATCAGACGATGAAGATCAAGAACTCTCTGAAGTCGCTCCGCACGCGCCATCGCGACAACCGTCTGGTGCGCCGCAAGGGTCGCGTCTACGTGATCAACAAGACCAACCCGCGCTACAAGGCCCGTCAGGGCTGAGTGGGGCGCGGCGCCCGATGGTCTTCGGGCGCACGAGGTCTCTCGACGAGCCGCCGGCGGAGGTGCATCCTCCACCGATGCGGCTCGTTCCATTTTTCACACTGCTCTGCGTCGCGCTCGTCCTCCGCCCGGTCGCGCCGACGATCGCCGCCGACCGTCCGGCGGCCCCCGCCGGCTCCGCGTCTGCTCCCTCGACCGAGGTGGAGCGGGATCCGACGGACGAACTGCTGAAGGTTCTGGCGGCGAATCCGACGCCGGAGGTCGCGGCGGCGACCCGGTCGCGGCTCGCCGCGCTGTGGAACCGCTCGGGCAGCGATGCCGCCGACCTGCTGGCGATGCGGGCGAGCCGGCTGATCGACGTCGGCGAGGGGCGGGCGGCGTTCGGCGTTCTCGATGCGGCGGTGGCGCTCGCGCCGACCTGGGCGGACGGTCGACGGCGGCGGGCCGCGCTGCACCTGTCGCGTGGCGAGACGGATGCGGCCCGGGGCGACCTCGAGGCGGCGTTGCGGGCGGAACCCCGGCACTTTCCGTCGATGTCGCTGCTCGCCGCGGTGATGGAGATCCGCGGCGACCGCCGCTCCGCACTCGACTGGCTGCGGCGGGCGGCGGCGCTCGATCCGGCCGACCAGGTGCTCGGCGAACGGCTGAAGGCTCTGGTGCTCGAGGTCGAAGGCCGGGACATCTGACCGGCGGCGTCCGAACGGACCGTCCGCGCGCCGTCTCCGGCGATCGGTTTCCGCGAGGGTCCCTGCACGGCGCGGGCGGCACCCGTGCCCGGTCGGGCGATCCGTCGCCGCGACGGTGGCGTATGATCGGCGACCACCGACAGCCGGAGAGAGCCGCGTGCCGTCGCATTTCTGGATCTGGGCCGGCCTCGCCGTCCTGCTTCTCGTCCTCATCCTCGGCCTCGGCCGGCTCGTGTCGCGACGTGCGAGTGCCGCGGCGGAGCGGGCGGTGCCACCGCTCGGCCGGATCGTCGAGGTCGACGGACGGCGGCTGCATCTGATCGAGCGGTCGGGGGGAGACGAGACGGCGGTGCCGATCGTCTTCGTCCACGGGGCGAGCGGCAATGCCCGCGATCTGCTCCTCGCCTTCGGCGATCGTTTCCCGCGCCATCGCCGCCTGTTCGTCGACCGACCGGGGCACGGCTGGTCGGAGCGTCGGGGCCGGGGCGATTCGTCGCCGATGGTTCAGGCGGAGGCGCTGGCACGGCTGCTCGACCGGGAGGGGATCGGGCGGGCGGTGATCGTCGGCCATTCCTGGGGCGGGGCGGTGATGGCGGCGTTCGGCGTCGCCTTTCCGGAGAAGACCGCCGGCCTCGTCTTCCTCGCCCCGGCGACCCATCCGTGGCCGGGCGGGGTCGATCCGCTCTATCGGCTGGCGGTCGCGCCGGTGATCGGCCGGCTGTTCGTCGAGACCCTGGTGGCGCCGATCGGCCGGCGGATGGTCGACGGGGCGATCCGCGGCGTCTTCGCGCCGGACACGCCGCCGGAAGGGTACGCCGAGGCGACCGGTACCGCGCTGGTGCTCCGGGCCGGCGAGTTCCGGGCGAACGCCGAGGACGTGGTCGGTCTGCACCGGGCGGTGACCCGGCTCGCGCCGCGCTACCGCGAGATCGCGCGACCGGTGCTGATCCTGACCGGCGATCGCGACACCGTGGTCTGGCCGTCGATCCATGCCGAAGGGCTCGCCCGCGACATCGCCGGCGCCCGGCTGGTCCGGCTCCCCGGCACCGGCCACATGCCGCAGCACGCGGCGCGGGCTCGGGTGGTCGCCGAGATCACGCATTTCCTCGACGAGGTCGAGCGGCGGGCACGGCCGGCGGAGGCATCCGCCGGCTGATCCTCAGGCGGCGCCGCCGTCGGCGCCGACGAAGGCGATCCGCAGCATGTTGGTCGACCCCGGCGTGCCGAAGGGAACGCCGCCGACCACGATGATCCGCTGACCGGCGCGGGCGTAGCCCTCCGAATGGGCGATCCGGCAGCCGCGGTCGACCATGTCGTCGACGTCGCGGGCGTCCTCGGCGACGACGCAGTGCAGCCCCCAGACCAGCGCCAGACGACGGGCCATGGCGGGCGAGGCGGAGAGGGCGATCACCGGGGTGAACGGCCGTTCGCGCGCCGCCCGGAGGCCGGTCGAACCGGACTGGGTGAGGCAGACGATCGCCGCCGCCGACAGGGTCTCGCCGATCTGGCGGGCGGCGGCGGCGATCGCATCGGCGCCGGTCGCCTCCGGTTCGGTGCGCTGGGCGGCGACGATGGTCGACCAGTTGGGGTCGCGTTCGGTCGCCTCGACGATGGCGTTCATCATCGCCACCGCCTCGACCGGGTACTTGCCGGCGGCGCTCTCGGCCGACAGCATGATCGCATCCGAACTCTCGTAGACCGCGATCGCCACGTCGGAGACCTCGGCGCGAGTCGGAACCGGGGCGGCGATCATGCTCTCCAGCATCTGGGTGGCGACGATCACCGGCTTGCCCTGACGGCGACAGGCCCGCGAGATCTGCTTCTGCAGGCTCGGCACGGTCTCCAGCGGCATCTCGACGCCGAGGTCGCCGCGCGCCACCATGATCGCGTCGGAGAGCTCGATGATCTCGGAGAGCCGTTCGATCGCCTGGGGCTTCTCGATCTTGGCCATGATCCCGGCGCGGCCCTTGGCGATCTTGCGGACCTCGGCGAGGTCGTCGGGGCGCTGGACGAAGGACAGGGCGATCCAGTCGACCTCCGCCGCCAGCGCGGCGTCGAGATCGGAGCGGTCCTTCTCGGTCAGCGCGCCGATCGGCAGGTCGGTGTCGGGCAGGCTGACGCCCTTGCGGTCGGAGAGCCGGCCGCCGACCACCACCCTCGCGACGATCGTGGAATCGTCGGGCTTGGCGACGCATTCGAGCTTCACCTTGCCGTCGTCGATCAGCAGATGGTGGCCGACCTCGACCGCTGCGAGGATCTCGGGATGGGGCAGCGGCACGCGGGTGGCGTCACCGGGCGCGGGGGCGCCGTCGAGCCGGAACAGGGCACCGTCGGCGACCTCGACCGGGCCGGCGGCGAAGGTGCCGAGGCGGAGCTTGGGTCCCTGCAGGTCGGCGAGGATGCCGATGGGCCGGCCGATGCGCGACTCCAGGTCGCGGATGTCGGCGACCATCCGCTTCAGGCGGTCGTGCGGGGTGTGGCTCATGTTGATGCGGAAGACGTCGGCGCCGGCGCGGAACAGCTTCTCGATCATCGCGGGGTCCGAGGACGCCGGCCCGAGCGTGGCCAGAATCTTCACCCGTCGATTGCGCTTCATGGACATTTCCCCCCTGACCCGCGGCGCGAAGCGTCGGCACCGCGGATCGACTTCTAAACCTCTGGGGAAATGCGTAGAAGGTGGAAATCGCCATCGACGGCAAAAACTTGCGCGATCGACTGAAATTGCAGTCCGGGTCACCGCGTGACGAACCCCCGAGGCCGTCGTCTCGTCGGGCGGCGGCGGGCGGTTCGTTGAAGCCGGTTCAGGGGGCGGCGGCGCCGGTCGACCGGCCGGGCTCGGTCAGCTGGACCGTCCAGGTGCGCTGTTCGCCGGTGTCGATCTCGAAGAATCCGGTGCGTTCGAAACCGCGCTTCAGGCAGTCTTCGATGCCCTTGATGGTGAAGCTCTTTTCCTGGGTGCACATGAACGAGCGGCCGCCCCACTCGCCGCCGTGGTCGTAGTCGACGGCGTAGAGATAATAGAAGCGGGAGACCAGGGGGCCGGCGAGCAGCGTCTCGCAGCTGTTGGCGGCGATGTTCCACCAGCCTTCGGTCTTCCAGGCTTCGTCGTCCTTGTAGCCGACGGCGATGCCGACCCGACTCGAGGTCTTGTTGCAGATCCGGAGATCGGCGAGCGCCGGCGAGGCGATCAACAGCGTGGCGAGGCCGGCGAACAGGACCATGCCTCTGCGGAACCGCGTCGGGCACGACGAGGAAGGTGCTCGTTTCGACGGCCGGTCGGTCCCGGTCTCTGCGTTCTCGACGTTCATTCCATCCCGCGGCTCTTCACGATGACGGCGCAACGTTGGCAACGTTCTGCCGTTTATGTCAATCGCCCGAGGCGGTTCGGGCCGGCGGACCGGACGAAAGACGGCGAGCGGCGCGGGGTCGTCGGCTCATCCCTGCCTCGGCCGGGCGATCCAGATGCCGATCAGGATCGCGGTGCCGCCGGCGAACTGCCAGGGACCTAGGGTCTCGCCGAACAGCCACCAGCCGAAGAAGGCGGCGGCGAGCGATTCGAGGAAGATCACCAACGAGGAGAAGGCGGCGGACAGATGGCCGAGCGCCCAGCCGAGCAGGCCCTGGCCGCCGACGTGGCTGACGTTGGCCATCGCCAGGACCGCGACCACGCCGCCGAGGGTGGCCGGGACCCAGACGTTCTCGAGGGCGAGAGCGACGAGGCCGAGAGCGGCGGCGGTGACGATGGTCGAGCGCCACAGGACGAGGCCGGTCGGCGCATCGCGGCGGGCGACGCGGACGGCGAGGAAATAGAGGCCGAAGCCGAGCGAGGTGGCGATGCCGTAGAGGTCGCCGAGCAGTCGCTCGGGGGCGAACTGCCAGCTGGAACCGACCAGCGCGGCGCCGCCGAGGACGCAGACGGCGAGGCCGAAGACCATCGCCCTGGTCACCTTCTCGCCGATCACGAGGCTGAACAGCATCACCCAGACCGGCGCCATGGTGGCGAGCAGGGTGGCGTTGGCGATGGTCGTGTGGAGCACCGCGAGGTGCCAGAAGAACAGGTCGACGGTGAAGAACACGCCGGCCAGCAGGTCGGCGCGGTTCCAACCGCGGGCCGGCGGGCGGGGGCGGTCGGCGTCGGCGGGCCGGCGGGCCTCGAGGGCGGCCCAGGCGGCGAGCGCCGGCAGGGCCAGGAAGACCCGGTAGAAGGCCGAGGTGAACGGGCCGACGCCGGCTTCGCGGACGAACACCGGCGACACCCCCATCGCCACCGCCGCGGCGAGCAGGGCGGCGAAGGCCAAGGGAAGGGCGGCGCGCCGGGTCGGGGCGGGGGAGGTCGGCATCGGGCTCACGAGGGTCGGAGACGAAGGGCGGCGGCGTCGACGGGACGGCGTCGTGCGGGGCTGGTCAGGCTCGATGCGAACGCTTACCATCTCGGCCCGTTCCGCGCACCGGTTCAGTCATGACGTCAGAGACCGACGGCTTCCCACGCATCGCCCGCCCGATCGCCTCCGAACACGACGAAGCCTTCGAGATCGTCGGGGGCGATCCGCGGATCGGCCTGGTGCTGATCGCCGACCACGCCTCCAACCGGGTCCCGGAGGACCTCGCCGACCTCGGTCTGCCGGAAACGGAGTTCCGTCGCCACATCGCCTACGACATCGGCGTCGAAGGGGTCACCCGCAGCCTCGCCCGGCGGCTCGGGGCGCCGGCGGTGATCTCGCGGTTCTCGCGACTGGTGATCGATCCGAATCGCGGGGCCGACGATCCGACCCTGGTGATGCGCCTGTCGGACGGGGCGGTGGTACCGGGCAACGCCCGGATCGACGAGGCGGGCCGGCGTGCCCGGATCGAGCGCTTCTGGCGGCCCTACGATCGGGCGATCGGCCGAGTGATCGACGCCGCCTTCGCCGCCGGACGGCCGCCGGTGCTGTTCTCGCTGCATTCGTTCACGCCGATCTGGCGGGGACGGCCGCGGCCCTGGCACTGCGGCGTGCTGTGGGACGCCGATCCGCGACTGCCGGAGATCCTGCTCGGGCATCTGCGGGCCGAGGCGGATCTGGTGGTCGGCGACAACGAACCCTACGACGGGGCGCTGGCCGGCGACACCATGTGGCGCCACGGCACCCGGCGCGGGCTCGCCCACGGGATCCTGGAGATCCGGCAGGACCTGATCGCCGAGGCGGCGGGCATCGAAGCCTGGGCGGCGCGGATCGCCCCGATCCTGACCGAGGCGGCGGGGCGAGCGGAGCTCGCCGAGACCCGGCTCCACGGTTCGCGCACCGGACCGGTGCCGGCCGAGCCGGTCTGATCTCCGCCGGCCGAGACCGCATCCGGCTTGACCGGCGGCCGAGACTCGGGCTTCATCCCGCGCCCCCGGGTGCGCGCGACGCCGGCCCCGGGACCGTGACCGCGTCCGAGGAGATCCCTTCCATGTCCGATGAAATCACCGGTGTCGGTGGCGTCGCCCCCGATCAGCTGAAGTCGTTCGTCGAACGGATCGAGCGCCTCGAAGAGGACAAGCAGGCGATCTCCGACGACATCAAGGACGTCTACGCCGAAGCCAAGGGCAACGGCTTCGACGTCAAGATCCTTCGTCAGGTGATCAAGATCCGCAAGCAGGACCGCAACGAGCGGCTGGAGATGGAGGCTCTGCTGGAGCTCTACCTGTCGGCGCTCGGCATGGACCGCAGCGGGCTCTGATCGGCGACGCCCGACGCCGGAGCGATCCGGGCGTCGCGCCGCCCCGGGTTCACGATCCGCGCCCTCGTCCGAATTACGAGCTTCTCCACCCGCCCGCCGGCCGACGCCGGTTCGGGCGAGGTCGTGCCGGATACGGCCCGGCCTCCGCCCGCTCGGGCGATCGGCACGGACGGCCGTACCGTCTCGATCCCGCACACACGAGATGTCGAACCGTCGGTCGACGGGGCCGGTCGGCGGACGCGTGCCGAGACGTCCCCCTCCGAGGCGGAGGGACGGGGAGGGGGCAGCCTCTCCTTCGGCTTCGACGCGCGTGAGGAGCACCACGCTCTCCGTCTCTCCCCACGAGGGAGGAGAGACCGGATGCGAGCGCCTTCGGTGTCGTTTCCGCCTTCACAGACGAAGACGGCGACCCGCGAGGGCCGCCGTCGAAATCGTCCGATGTCGCCGAACCCGTCGGATCACTGGATCCGAACGACCGGCAGCGCGACCACCGCCGGGCCGGTGAAGCCGGAGAGCGGGCGAACGCCGAGCGAGGCGGTGACGAAGCCGCCGGCCAGGGTCTCGCGCGGCACGCTCATCAATCCGCCGATGCTTCCCTGATCGGGATGACGCAACTGGGCGAAGTCGCCGCCGTCGGCGGTGGCGGTGGCGAGCAGCCGGGTCTCGCCGCGATCGGCCTTGGCGGCCGGCTTCGGCGCCGTCGGCTGGGTCCGATCGGCCTTGGCGACGTAGCGAGAGGGGATCGCCTGGGCGGCGGCGGGTGCCGCCGGGGTCGGAGCCGCGGGGGCGGCGAAGGCCGGCTGGGCGGACGGCGGCAGCGAGGCGAGATCGCGCCGTTCGACCTGGGTTCCGATCGCTCCGGCCTTGAGGTCGGGCAGCAGGACGCGGGCGGGCGGCGGCGTGGTGGTGCCGGTCGCCTCGGTCGCCGGGGCGTAGCCGAGTGCGACTTCCTCCGCCGGCTTCTCGCCGGTCAGCAGGGCGAAGGCCTGGGTCGGATCGATCCGCACCGGGTTCTGGGCCGGCGGCGCGGTGAGCGGTCCGGCATCGGCGACGCGGCGTCCGGGGACCGGCCGCGGCTGCGGCAGAGCGACGTCGATCGGCTTCAGGCCCTGGACCGCGGCGAGCACCTGCCGCTCGGACCCGGGCTTCGGGGTCGGCAGCGGCGCATCGATGCGAGCCAGCGTGACCGTGGCGGCGGGAGCCGGGGCCGGAGCGGCGGCGGGCTGGGCCTCGCCGATCGGACGGCCGGAGGGGCCGCGGACCCAGCCGGGCGGCAGTTCGTCGCCCTGGGGGGCGTAACGCGACGGAGCGGCGGCGGTCTGGGCGGGGGCCGGAAGCGGGGCCATCGAACGGCCGCCGGCGGCCTGGAGCGGCGCCTGGACCGGCATCGGTACCACCGACCCGCGGGCGACGGTGGTCGGAACCGGAGCGGGCGCGGGTTCGAGCGCCGCCATCTGAACCGGGCGCGGGACCGGGGTCGCGCCGGGCAGCGGCTGGTAGACCGGAGCGGGCGGCGGTGTCGGAGTGGCGGAGGCGACGCGGCTCGGAGCGACCGGCGCGGCGGCGACGGCGGGTGCCGGCAGCGGACCCTGCTTCAGGTCGCGGCCGCGGCGGGACACCGGGGCGGCGGTCTCCTCCTCGTCCTCGCCGGCGACGACGTTGGAACTGGACCGCGACGACGAACCGCCGAACAGGGCGGCGAGCAGGCCGCCGCCGGAGGACGACGAGGTCTCCGGCTCCGAGCCGTTCGCCTTGCGGGCCTCGGCCCGGGCGAGCGCCTGCTCGTAGCCGGCGAGCGGTTTGCCGTCGGAGGGCAGATGGGCGGTGTTGCCGTCGGGGAACAGGCGGACCAGCTGCTCGCGGCTCATCCGCGGCCAGGCGCGGACCGAGCCGGTGTCCATGTGGACGAAGGGCGAGCCCGACGACGGGTAGAAGCCGACGCCGCCGACCTGCTTCTTCATGCCGATCTCGCGCACCCGGGTGAGCGGTACGTCGGGCATGTAGAAGTCCATCGCCTTGCCGAGCATGTGCTGGCTGAACTTGGCGACGCCGCGGGAACGTTCGCGCAGCATGTTGTTGGTGGCGGGAGAGCGGTAGCCGCAGACGATGTTGATCGGATCGTGGGCGCCGGCGTCGCGGTAGACTTCCCAGATCAGGTCGAACAGTGCCGGATCCATCCGGGTCACTTCGTTGCGGCGCCAGTCGCGCAGCAGACGATTCAGTTCCTGCAACCCGTTCTGATCGTAGACACCGTCGCGCTTGAAGACGACGTTCGCCCGTTCCTGGGTGTGGGTGTTGATCAGGTTGAGGGCGCGTACCTCCGCCTCGGCGGTTCCGGCGGAGAGCGCCAGAAGACACGTCCCGGCGAGCAAACCCGCCACCCTGCGGCCGTCGACCATTACATACGCCTCGAAGGAACCCTGGGTGTCATTTCACGAAACGCCGCAACAGAAAAGCCCGATCATGGCCATTCCTCGGCGCTCCGCTCCGAGCGCTCACTTTGCCGCGGAAGTGGTTAACGAACCTTTTACCTTGACGAAGCCTGAAAGAAAATCGGTGAAGTGACGCAGTCCGGCAACCGCCCAAGGCATGCGCGGTCGGCCGCGAGTAGAGTTCGGGTAGAACGGTGGGGGAACGACGACTTCACAGGCCGAGCAGCCGCCGCATGCGGGCGTCGTGACCATAGATGTCGCGCCGCGTCTCGAGCTTTCCGTCGTCGCCGACGAAGGCGGTGAAGTAAGCCATGTGGACGGGGACGGTCCGCTTGAGGTTCACCTGCTTCTCGCCCTTGCCGAGCATCGCCTTCAGGCGGGCGCCGTCGAGGCCGTCGGGCTCCTCGGAGAGCACCGCGTCGGCGAAGGCGAAGGGCTCGTGGACCCGCACGCAGCCATGGGAGAGCGCCCGGTAGGACTGGGCGAACAGGCCGCGCGACGAGGTGTCGTGGATGTAGACCGAATGTTGGTTCGGGAACATGAACTTGATGTTGCCGAGCGCGTTGCCGGCGCCGGGGCGCTGGCGGATCTCGACCTTCTCGGCCGGCACCTGCGACCAGTCGACGGTCGCCGGATCGACGGTGCGGTTGGCGATCGCCACTTCGTAGTTGCCGCGGGTCAGCGCCTCGCCGCGGGTCTCGGCGGCCTTGCCGAGCATCTCCTTGCGGATGATCGAGATCGGCACGTTCCAATAGGGGTTGACCACGACGTATTGCATGGTCTCGGAGAAGATCGGGGTCTGGTTCTCCGGACGGCCGGTGATCACCTTGGCGCGATGGATCGCGGTGCCGTCCTTGACCACTTCCAGCCGGAAGTCGGGCACGTTGACGAAGACGTGAAGGGCGCCGAGGTCGCGCGGCAGCCAGCGCCAGCGCTCCATGTTGACGATCACGTCGGCGATCCGGTCGGCGGCGCCACCGGTCGGGTCGTTGAGGGCGACGATCGTGTCGCGCCCGACGGTGCCGTTGGCGGGCAGGCCGCGGTCGCGCTGGAAGGCCTTGACCGCTTCGGCGAGCGCCGGATCGAAGACGGCGGCGTCGGAGGCGACCGCCGAGACGCCGAGGCGTTCGCGCAGCAGTGCCACCCGCTCGTGGCGTTGGCCGGGCTTCAGGGTCTGGCCGACCGGCAGTTGCACCGTCGGCTGGGCGACGGCGGTGGCGCGCAGATCGGCGAGCACCTTCTTCAGGCGCGCGTAGCCGAGGTGCGGCGGCGCGTAGGAGGCGAGCACCGCATCGGTGTCGGCGGCGAGGGCGAGGCGGTCGAGCACCTCGGCGGCGGAGGTCTTCGGCGGGCGCGGCGTGACCAGATCGGAGACCCGGCTCGGCGCGAAGCGGCCGGTCTGCAGATGCCGGGCGTAGCGCACCGCGGCGAGTGCGGTGGCGATCTCGGCACGGGCGCGGGCCTCGGCGGGACCGCCGGCGAAGGAGGGCAGGGTATAGTCGCGTGCCTCGAGGCCGTCCTCGCCGGCGCGGGCGAGGCGGGCGGCGACGCTGCGACCGACCGGGCTGGGGCCGGCCGCATCGACGAACAGGAAGGCGTCGGCGCGGGCTTCGTAGAAGGCGGCGAGATCGGCGCGATCGGCCTTGTCCTCGGCGTTGGCCGGACGCTGGGCGTCGAGGGCGGCGGCGAGCACTGTGCGCGCGGCGGCTTCGGCGGCGAGGTCGATCGTCGGCGCGGCGGCGACCGCCGGTTCGGCCGCGACCGGAGCGACCGCGGGCACCGGCGAGATCGGCGCGACCGACGCGGTGGTCGGCGGCTCGTCGGCCGCGCTGGCCG
>CALFRR010000259.1 GCA_937919435.1 uncultured Alphaproteobacteria bacterium
GTCATGGCTCCATCCTCTCAAGAGTTGGAGCCTCCGGCAAACCCGGCGCGGTTCATGCTGGCCTTGGTGGACGCGGTTGAGAAGCCGACCGCGCGCACGGTCTTGCACTACGTCGCCGAAACTAACCTCTTCACCATCCCCGAGGTGTTAGCCCCGTTTTCCGCCGCCGATACCGTCGTCATGGAAGGCAATGTTGACGCCGCCGATGAGGCCGGCGATCAGGAAGAGGGAGTTGATATCAAAAGCGAGTTGGGCGGTTGGCGGTTGGCGCTTGAGGCGCCCTTCGATCAGATCGAACGCTATGATAGCTATGTTCGAGGCGTGTCACAGTTCGACACACACCAAGGGGTAAAAGGGCTGGAATTTCCTAGGGTGATGGTTGTCATTAGCGATGAGGAAGCACGTGGCTTCATGTTCGTCTATGAAAAGCTCTTCGCAACAAAGGCGAAAAGCAGAACTGATCTTGAGAATGAAGCGGCAGGGAAGGAGACGACCATCGATCGGACGCGGCGACTATTCTATGTGACCTGCAGCCGCGCAGAACAAAGCCTAGCAGTGGTCTTCTACACTACGGTACCAACCCTGGCACGCGACGAGATGATAAAGCAGGAGTGGTTCGAGCCCGGAGAGATAGAACTGATCGTCTAGGAAGTGCCGACTGGCCTAGGGAACGTCGGCTTTGCGACCTGTAAGCTAGAGGGCCGACGGTCCGCTTCCGACGCGTTGTGGTCCCACGCACTCAATAGAATTATCGAGCATAAAGCAGGCAAAGAGGCCAGCGACAGGATGCTTACGGCGACTGCCTTCTGTTGTAAATAGAGAACTTTCGCAGTTCAGAATAGAATCCACCCAAAGTAAATAGATGATTCGCGTAATCTATATTATGGAATTTTTTATTGAATTCATGAAATCATACGAAACGGTGGGCCATTGAGATATAATTGACTCTGTCCTGCTCCTAATAATCCCGAATACGATTCATATCACGACGGTACCACTAATCATCCAACCTCGGTCGACTGGAAGCAGCACCGTATGACCGACCGCTTTCGTCAGATCACGTCGGCAACGTCGCCACGACCGTCCCTACGGCGACGAAAGCGAGCCATCCGGCGGCCGAGCCGGCGGCGATCAGCACCGCCGGCTCCCGTGGTCTCGGCGGTCACGCCGACACGCCGGCCGCCTTCGCAGACGCTGCCCGGCGGCTGCGCCAATCGCCGAGGAACAGCAGGATCGGCGCGGCGATGAAGACCGACGAGGACGCCGCCACGACGATGCCGAAGATCATCGGCACGGCGAAGCTCTCGACCGCGCTGCCACCCCAGATCGCCATCGGCAACAGCGCCAGAAACGCCGTCGCCGAGGTGAAGAGGCTTCGCGCCAGCGTCTCGTTGATCGACAGGTCGATGACGTCGCGGAGCGGCATCGCCTTGTAGAGACGCATGTTCTCGCGCATCCGGTCGTAAACGACGACCTTGTCGTTGACCGAGTAGCCGACCAGCGTCAACAGCGCCGCGATCGCGGTGAGGTTGAAGTCGAGCCCGGTCAGAGCGAAGAAGCCGACCGTCTTGGTGACGTCGAGCACCAACGTCGCGATCGCGCCGACCGCGAAGGGCCATTCGAAGCGAACCCAGATGTAGGCGAGCATGGCAAGGCTGGCGAGCACCACCGACAGGAAGCCGGCGGTGGCGAGTTCGCCGCTGACCTTCGGCCCGACGATCTCGGTGCGGGCGATCTCGGCGGTCGGCTCCAGTACCGTGATCTCGGTCTTGAGCCTCGTTGCCGCCGCAGTCTGCGCCGCCTCGTCGCCCGGCTGGCGCTCGACCCGGACGAGGGTCCGCGTCGCGTCGCCGAACTCCTGCAGCGTCACCTCGCCGAGACCGAGCCCGTCGAGGCCGTGGCGCAGCCCGGCGAGATCGACCGGCGTCCGCGTCGTCACCTCCATCTGGATGCCACCCCGGAAGTCGACGCCGTAGTTCAGCCCCGGTGTGACGAAGAGGACGATCGAGGCAATGGACAACACGGCCGACAACCCGATGCCGAAGAACCGCGCCCGCATGAAGCGGATCCTCGTGCCGTCGGAGACGAGCCGGATCGGCAGCAGCGGCCGGATCGTGAGAGTCTTCAGCCGCAGTCGGCGGACGATCGCCGTCATCAGGACGCGGACCACCGACACGGCGGTGAACATCGAGATGACGATGCCGAGCCCCATGGTGACGGCGAAGCCGCGCACCGGCCCGGAGCCGAACCAGAACAACAGCACCGTGGCGATCAGCGAGGTGACGTTGGAATCGACGATGGTCGAGTAGGCCCGGCGGAAACCGGCGTCGAGCGCGGCGAAGGCGCCGCGGCCCTTCGCGGTCTCCTCGCGGATGCGTTCGTTGATCAGCACGTTGGCGTCGACCGCCAGACCGACGCCGAGCACGATGCCGGCAATGCCGGGCAGCGTCAGCGTCGCGCCGAGGAGCGACAGGGCGGCGAAGGTGAGGACGACGTTGAGACCGAGCGCGAGATTGGCGAGGAGCCCCCACGGTCCGTAGAGCAGCAGCATGAAGGAGACGACCAGCGCGAAGCCGGCGACGCCGGTGCCGAGCCCCATGCGGATCGCGTCACTACCGAGATCGGCGCCGACGGTACGTTCTTCGATGACGGTGAGCTTGGCCGGCAGCGCGCCGGCGCGCAGCAGGGCGGCGAGATCGTTCGCCTGCTCGACCGAGAAGTTGCCGGAGATCTGCCCCGATCCGCCGGTGATCGGCTCGCGGATCACCGGGGCGTTGAGCACTTTGTCATCGAGAACGATGGCGAAGGGGTGGCCGACGTTGGCCTTGGTGATCTCGCCGAAGCGCGCCGCGCCGGCGTTGTCGAAGCGGAACGACACCAGCGGTTCGTTCGTGCGCGGATCGAAGCCGACGCGCGCATCGGTCAACCGATCGCCGGCGAGTTCGACCCGGTCGAGGACGGGGTAGGATCTCCCCTCGGCGTCCTTAAGCAGCGTGACGCCGGGTCCCCCGCTCTCGGCGAGGAGGTGAAACGACATCTTGGCCGTCGAGCCGAGCAACTGGCGAATGCGGGCCGGGTCCTGGACGCCGGGGAGCTGGACCAGGATGCGGTCGGCGCCGACGCGTTGGATCGTCGGCTCGGCGACGCCGACCTGATCGATGCGCTGGCGGATGATCTCGAGGCTCTGGCCGACGGCGGCGTTGCGGCGGTCGAGGAGCCCCGCCTCGGTGAGCGAGAGGACGAGGGATCCGTCGGCGACCGGCTTCACTTCCAGATCGGACGCGGTGCCGCCGAGCCCGACGGGATTGGCGAGTTTGCGCAGCTCGGCGGCCGCCCGTTCCCGCGTCGCCGGATCGACGAGCGACACGGCGACGGTGTCGCGCACCCGCCGGATCGAGGTGGTGGCGACGTCGGCGGCGCGCAGCGCCTTCCGGGCGTCCTGAACCAGAGACTGCAGGCGTTCGTCGGCGAGCGAGGCGGCGTCGACCTCGAGCACGAGATGCGAGCCGCCCTTCAGATCGAGACCGAGCGAGACGTGGGTGCGCGGAAACCACGTCGGTAGCCGATCGAGGGTGGCGGGTGAGAGCAGGTTCGGCAGAGCCGTGAGGATGCCGAGGACGATGACGGCCACGTAGGTGGCCGCCAGCCAGGGAGAGGTTCGCATGTGGGTGTCCGTGGATGTGCGCGCGCCCTCCCGCCCGCAGGGCGGCGGGGGAGGCGCGAAGAGAGGAAATCGTCGAAAGAGCGCGGCTCAGGCGGCCGCGAGCGTGACGACTTCGGGTGGTCCACGGGGTTGGAAGGCGAAGGCCGGTCGTGCGGGCCGGGCGTCGGGCGAGCGGACGGCGCGTCCGAGCGCCGTGTCGGCGAGGGCGATCCGGTCGAGGTCGGGCATCAGCCCGGCGTCGGGACCGCGATCGGCACGCGGCGGATCGCTCACGCGGGTGGTGGCGACCGTCGTCGCACGCTCGCGCGCACCGAGAAGGAGCAGCCGGCGCACGGTCGCATCCGCGACCGATCGCCCGAAGGCACCTGCCGACGGCGCCGGCCGTGGCGTTTCGACGGCGATCCCGAGCCACAGCAACGCGACCACGAGCGCCCCGAACGCGGCCTTCCAGCGCGCGTTCCAGCCGGCCGACGGGTCGGTCGAGTGGATCGTGTCGGTCGACGTCGGGATCAACGGGGGTTCTCGGCCTCGCGGGTGATCCTACCTTCTATCAGACCGAAGCCGAAATCGGCACCCCGGACGGCGATCGCCACGAGATCGGGTCGAAGCTGCTTCCCTCGATCGCGGCCATCGGAAACGTCATGGGCTCAGCGCCGCGTGGTCAGACGTTCAATGCCACCCAGGCCGCATGCGAGTCCATGTAGTCGCGCCAACGGACGATCTTGCCGTCCCCGATCTCGATGATCGAGCAGAACCGATTGTCGTAGGTCGCGCCCGTGGTCAGGATCGTGCCGTGGACGTCGTATTCGACCACCATGACCCGGCCACCATCGGCTCTGGTGACGATCAGTTCGTCGGCCGAGCGGATGCGGATCGCTTCGACGTAGCCGCCGAAGGCCGCCATCAGAGCGGCGCGCCCCTGGATCACACGCGGCCAGCCGAGCTCGTAGCGGACTTCGTAGGAGACGTCCTCGGCGACGACGTCGAAGAAGTGCTCGCCGTCGACGAGGTCGCCCAAGGCGCCGCGGATCAGGGCGAAATAGGGTTCGGCGCCTTCGTAGGCCGCGTAGCGTTCGCTCGGCATGCGATGTCTCCCGTGATCTTCGGCCCTCGGCCGTGATGCGTTTCCGATCGATCGCTCACTCGGCGGCCTGCACCACCCACGCCGCGAGATTGCGCTGGACGAAGGTGCGAAAATCGGTCGCCGGCCGACCCGTGACCGTCTCGACGTCGCCGTTCGGGCGGGAGCCGTCGCCGGCGATGATCGCGCCGGTCAGCCACCGCAGCATGACCGCGTAGTCGGCGGGCACGAACCCAGCCGCCACCGCACCGTCGACCCAGGCGTCGCGATCGACGTCGAGGTGCCGGATCGGCCGGCCGGTCTCCTCGGAGAGGATGATCGCGGCTTCGGCGACGGTGAGCGCGCGGGGACCGGTCGGCGCATAGACCGCGCCCGCATGGGCCTCCGGTCGGGCCAGGGTCTCTACTGCCACGGCGGCGATGTCGCCGGCGTCGACGAAGGCCTCGGCCCCACCACCGGTCGGCACCACGATCGCCCCGTCGACGATCGGGAGATGGTCGTCGGCGAAGTTCTGCATCACCCAGGCGGGACGCAGGATGGAATGGCTGATCGTGCCCCGGCCGACGAGATCGCGCTCGACCGCGAGGATGTCGACCTCGGGCGGGGCGCGGTCGCTGCCGTACGTGCCGAGATGCGTCACGTGGCGCACGCCCGTGCCGACGGCGAGGTCGAGGAAGTCGGCGACGGCCCCGGCGAAGCGGGCCCGCGCCACCGGCGTCACCAGATAGACCCGATCGACGCCGGCGAGCGCCGCGCGATGGGTCGTCGGGTCGTCCCAGTCGAAGGTCACGTCGGCGCCGTGCCGCGCGGCGGTGCGCACGGCGAAGCCGCGTGCGGAAAGGCCGCGGGCCACCAGTTTTCCGGTTCGCCCGGTCCCGCCGAGCACCAGGGTCGTCTTCGGAGATGTGATCATCGGTCGTCCTCCGCCATCGGATCGTGCGGACAGGATGCGGACGATGGACGCGCGTCTCAATGTTCGATCCGCTCTGATTTTTGCGCGAAACGCTCATGCCGTTGACGACGCCGATCGCTCCGCGCAGTCTCCTCGACCATGGACCTGCTCGCCGACCACCTCACCCGCGCCCGCGCCTCCGGCGCCGTCTTCGCCCGCACCGTCGCCCGACCACCGTGGGGCTTGCGGCTCGGCGGCGAGATCCAACTCGCCGTCCACGCGGTCGCGCGCGGACAATGTTGGCTGTGGTTCGACGATCCGAGCGAGGCGCCGATCCCCCTGTCACCGGGCCGCTTCGCATTGGTGCGGGGCGGCCGCGATCACTTCATCGGGCACGAGCCCGGCACCCCCTGCCTCGAGCCGGAGGCGTTTCGGGCGGCGCATGCGAACGATTCCGTCGCGGACGATGCCCAGGCGACGGTGTTCCTCTGTGGCGCCTACCGGTTTTCCGGCGACGTCGGCCAGGGGCTGCTCGCGGCCCTGCCGGCGGTGATCTCGCTCACGCCGGAGATCGGCGACCCGATGCGCGAGGTGATTGGTCTCCTGTCGCGCGAGCTGGCGGTCCCCGAACCCGGCCAGACCACGGTGCTGGACCGGCTCCTCGACGTCCTTCTGGTGCTCGCGGTTCGCTCCAGCTTCCGCGACGATCCCTCGGCGCCACGATGGTATCGGGCGTCGGCCGATCGCCGGCTGAAGTCGGCGTTGGAGGCAATCCACGGCGACGCGGCCCATCCGTGGTCGGTGCCGGAGCTCGCGAAGATCGGCGGGCTCTCGCGGGCCGCCTTCGCGCGCGCCTTCGGCGAGGCGCTCGGAGAGACGCCGATGCAGTATCTGACCGAATGGCGGATGACGCTCGCCCGCGACCATCTGCGCGACGGCGCGATGAGCCTCACCGAGATCGCCGACGCGGTCGGCTACGGCTCGCCCTACGCCTTCGCCGCCGCTTTCCGACGCCACCACGGGCTTCCCCCCGGCGCGTGGCGGCAACAGTCGGTCGAAGCCGGCGATGCGCACGCGACCGACCGGGTCCATCTCGGCTGACGATGCGCATGGGCACCGGAGAACGACGCGCCGATCGTCTTCGCCGCCGGCAATCCGCCGCTGCACAGTGGCCGTGCCATTTGGTTCCGGCGTGAGGGGATGAAGGCCTGCGTCGGCGAGAACCGGTTCGAGCGGCCGAAGGAAGACGGGAGTCCGTCGGCCCAGGTTCGACCAAACCATCGACGACGTGAATCGAAAGGACGAAACCGATTCACCGAAGTCGTTGGACGCCTGGTCGCTGCCGCGCGAGACTCTCTTCATGACGACGAACGTGCCCGACCCGATCCACCTGCACCGCATCGACCTCGACCGAAACATGCGGCGCTTCTATGAGCTCTCCGTGCAGCCGACCCTCTTCGGTGGCGCCTCGCTCGTCCGCACATGGGGCCGCATCGGCACCGCCGGTCAGTCGTTGATCGAGACCTTCGACCACCCGAGCGACACCGCCGCGGCCTTCTCCTGTCTCGAACGGACGAAGCGCCGACGCGGCTATCGCGACCCGACCCGGGGGCCACTTCCCTGAAGTGCGCTCACGAGAGGCCGCTGGCGGATGCACGGCGGACATGTGAAGATGTTGCATCGCAGCATCTTGCCGTGAGGGTTCCTCCTTACTACCTTGGTTGTGTCGCTTTCGAGCGATGGCCCTTCTCGGGCGTTTCCTCCCTGATACCACTTTCACCACCGGTGCCTCCGCACCGGTGGTTTTTTCTCGGCCCAAGGCAGGGCATCGTCGGTGATCGGTTCACGGCGCGGCGTCACCAGATCTTGCCCGAGCGATCGGGATGGCCTTCGTCCACATCCGCTCGAAATCGGCGCGAAAGGCCGCGACCACCGACGGCACCGAAATCACCAAACGGTCGTTGTCCTGCTGTTTCAGTCCGGACGCCGTCAGGTTCGCCGAACCGGTTCGGAGACGCTCGCCGTCTACCACGTAGGCCTTGAGGTGCATGATCGGCCCCTTCCTCTTGAGCCGGATCTCTTCCTCGAGCGGCGCGAGCCTGACGAAGTCCGATTTCTGAGAGGGATCGAGCAGGACCCGCAGGGTGACGCCCCGCTCCTTCGCCAGGATCAGCGCATCGATCACCGGACGATCGGTCAGGATGTAGGCCGCGACATCGAGAGAGGTCTCCGCCTCGTTGATCAGAGCGATATCGAGGCGTTCGAGGTTCTCGACCGGAGAGTGGTGGATCTCAATCGGCTCGGCGGCAATCACGGGTGCCGACGCGACGGTCGTCACCACGGCCAGCAGAAGGAAGCGATGGAACGGGGTTCGAGCCCGGGTGAAGTGTGGCATGGTGAGACGATCGAACGGGGGGAGCGGGATCATGGCCGAGAAGTCCGAGTCGGCGGCGCGGGAGATCAGTGTCGCACTGACCGAGCTGATCGGCATTGCCGAAGACGGCGGGCTGGCAATGCTCGCCTTCCTGCTCGAAATGGCGCGCGTGGAAGCCCGCGCACAGGCCGGAGACACCTCGCCCCGCCCTGCGAACGTCCTCCCGTTCAAACCGAACTGAATGAACCAGCCCGCCGGCACCGTCGATCCGAGCCGACCCTCGGGTATTCGGGCGCGAGAAAGCGTGACGCCGTGGGAGCTCACTCCCCCCGAGCGGAGAGGGCCGACCCCGCCGGTCGGCGGGGCCGGAGGCGGGAGCCCTCAGTCCCGGTTCGGCCGGGACCAGATCAGCTGCAGGCCCTCCTCGCCGTCGACCTCCGCCAGCGTGGCGTAGATCGGAGCCGGGAAGCTCGGGTCGTCGAGCTTGACCGAGAGGTAGTCCCGGCCGGAGCCCTCGGCGACACGCTGCCAGGCGGCACCGAGCTCGACGCCACCCTGGGCGAAGATGCGGAAGTGCGGTCCCTTGTCGGACGGGGTGTCGATGCGGCGGAACTGGGCCTTGACGTTGAGGGCGAGGGTGCGGATCGAGCCGCTGAAGCCGTTGCCGGTCGAGGTGAAGGAGCCGATGGTCGCCATGATGATGATCCTTTCGTCTGGTTCGAGCCGCGCCCACCGCGGCCTCGATGGCTGTCACAAGGACCGGGGACGATCGGACCGCACCTCGAAGAGGCCGAAACGACGTGGAGGACGGCCCGATGCGACTTTGTTGTTCCGCGAGGAATGCGAACGGGTTCGCAGGGGAAGAAAGTCGCGTCGGACCGTTGCGGGAGGACGATCGAGGCGCAGCCGACCCCGGTCGGACATGCCCCATCGAGCCCGCAGGTGGGTCGGCCGGTTGCCGAACGGGAAGGAGCCGATCCTGGCCTCGCCCATCGCCCCACCGTTCTCGGACGACCGACGCTTCCAGCGACCGAACACCTTCTCTCCCCTCGTCAGGACGTGGGGGCCGGGAGAGCGCGGTCTCTGCCGAAGGAGAGCTCTCCGCCCTCCTTCGATCACAGGTCGGAACGCGGAGCGTCACACCGCCTCTCGCGTGTCGTCGATCTTCGCCTGCGGCTGGAGACCATGCAGATAGGTCACGGCCCGCTGTGCGTGCGCGGCAGCCGAGAAGATCGCCCGCCGGTCGTCGGCGAGAACGCGCAGCCACGAGTCGAGATAGGATGCATGATCGGGCCGCGGCTCCAGCTCAGGCGCGAGCCCGAGGTCGGCGCAGAGAAAGCACGACCCGAGCTCGGCGATCAGTTCTTCCCTCGCCCTTTCGGTTCGATCCTTGCCGTAACGGGACAGGTCGCGAGCGACACGATGAGGAGCCGCCGTCCAATGGGTCAGCTCATGGCTCAGGGTGGCGGCGTGAGACGCGGCGTCCCGGAACGCCGCGAAGGGCGGCATCTGGATGTGGTCGGTCGACGGTGAATAGAAGGCCCGACCGCCGCCGTGCCGGATCACCGCGCCGGTCTCGGCGAAGAAGCGATCGGCTCGTTCGATCCGCTCGACCGGATCGACGATGGGCTCGGCAGGGGCATGGTAACGATCCGGCAGCCCGTCGATCTGCGCGACATTGAAGGCCGTGTACGCCTTCAGAAACGGGATGTCGCGCTCGACCTCGCCGCCGCCGGCGTCTCTCTCGGTCTTGGTGAAGCGGCTGGCGAAGACCACCATCGTACCGGTTTCGCCCTTGCGGACGGCGGCTCCGAGCTGGATCGCCTGTTTGAAGGTCATCCAGAACGGCGAGGTGTAACCGCGCGCGGTCGCCTCCGACCAGAGCAGCAACACGTTCATGCCCGAGTAGGGCTCGCCGTTGTGCCGCAACGGCCGCGTCACCCGGCCGACCGCATTCCCGGCGCTCCAGGGCCGCATCCACGGCCGGACGCCCTTCTCGAGGTCGGCGACGATCTTCTCGGTGATGCGGGTGTAGATGTCGACGCGCGATCCTTCGGTCTTCCTGGCCATTCTCCGACCCTCCGTTGCGGCGGTCGCGCCGATCGCGACCCCGTCACGGCGGTCCAGAGGCCGGGGATCGAAGGGGGCGCCGCACCCGAAGGACCGGAACGAAGAGGAGGACGGCGCAGCCGTTGCGGCGATCCCCAGCCCCGGCAAGACCGCGGCCGAGACGGGTGGCGTCGGCTTCCGCCCATTCCTCAGCCTCTTCCCCATGGAAAAGGCCGGCTCCCAACTGGAACCGGCCCTCAGAAACAATGGAGGAGCGACCACGGAGGAGGAGATCGAGGCGAAATGCCCGCGGCACGGGGTCAGGCGTCCGCTCGTTCCCTATGGGCGGCATAGGCCTCGCTCAGTCGATCGAGGAAGCCGAACAGCTTTTCGTTCATCTCGCCGTAGTCGTTCGCGCGCAGAGCCTCCGGCTGCTGCACGAAACGACGGCCGATCATAGCCGCCAGTTCCGCTTCGGACGCCGCGATCAGCAATTCGATGACTTCGGGCGTGAACTCCATGTGGCACTGGAAGCCGTAGACGAGATCGCCGTATTCGACGATCTGGCGAGGACAGCCCTCGCTCGTGGCGAGGATCACGGCGGTGTCGGTCAGCCCAGGCATGTCGTTGTGCCAATGACCGACTTCGAGATGCGCTCCGAAGCCGGCGAACTTCGGGTTCGACAGCCCTTCCGCGGTCAATGCGATCGGGAACTTGCCGATCTCTTTCTCGGGGCTGTGGGCATGAGGAGCCCCCAGCGCCTCACCGATGAGCTGCGAGCCGAGGCAAACGCCGATCACCGCCCTGCCGGCGACAATGGCCTCGGCGATCAACGCCTTCTCGGCTGCCGCGTCGAAATGCGGACACTCTTCCTTCGTCGTCGCCGGCGACTGGGGACCCCCCATCACGACGAGCAGATCGATGTCGTCGACCGACTGCGGCAGCGCCTCGCCGGCATGGACCCGCGAGTAGGACGCGACATGCCCACGCGTGCGGACCCAGACCTCATAGGCGCCCGGAGCCTCGAAGGCTTCGTGAATGACGAAATGGACGTTCATGTCGCTTCTCCGTTCATCTGAGCCACGGCGCCGATCTCACGGCACGGTTTCGAGGTCGGTCTGGCGGAACTCGTCGGCCGTCGCCAGGATCGGCACGCGGTAATATTTGGCGCAGGCGTAGTGCAGACAGTCGCCGAGATTGAGACCATGCCGGCCGGAACGCCAGCGATGCGCCGCTGCGAGCGCGAGGGTCGTCGCGCGCTTCGCCGGCGGCAGATCGCGGACCTCGATGCCGCGCTCGTCGAGAAACTCCATGACCAGCGGTTCCAGCGCCTCGACGGAGAGACCGAACTTGTCGGGTCGGGCGAGGCCGAGAACGGCCTCGAGCACGGCGACCGGCGAGGTGATCCGCTTCGAGGCGCCGGCGATCGCCTGCGAGACGCGATCGGCCTCCGGCTCGTCCGACAGAAGCGCGATGATGGCGCAGGCATCGACGAACATCAGTCTTCGTCCCACATGGTGTCGAACACTTCGCGCGGCAGGGGCTTGCGGGCCACATCGTCGAGGGTGACGCCGTGCTTCGCGCGCAGCCGCGCCGCAGTCTCGCGCGGCGTTTCCTGGTTTCGCCGCCGTTCGATCGCCTCCTTCATGGCGATGACGATCGCATCGGTGATGCCGACGCCCGCCATCTCGGCGAACTTGCGGGTCAGCGCGTCAGCCTCGGGGTTGTTGACATTGATGGGCACGGCACCCTCCGTGTAGATAGACTGTTCACGTGATGTAGATAGCATATTCTACATCAGGATTCCAGGTCAGGTCTCGACCTGACCGGAGAAGGGGCGGGGCCGCGGCCCCGCCCCGGTGGCATCAGCCGAAGGCCGCCAGTTGCTGCGCGGCCGCCTTGCGGTCGAGGCTCTGGCCGGGCTGGTCGACCTGGCGCTCGAACGGCTTCCAGGTCTCGCCGACCACCCGCTCGTAGGCAGCGACGGCGCCCTCGGCGGCCATGCGCAGGGCATGAGCCTGGAGCCCCATGTCGGCGGCGAACTCGCGCTTGCGCTGGGCCGGTCCGTCGAAGCCGACGGGGCCGTCGACATCCTCGTCGCGGGCGTCGCAGGACGCCTTGGCGGTCGCGTCGCGCGCCTCGGAAACCGCTCGACTGTAGAATTGTCCGGCGCCATGAGCGGAGCCGACGAAGGCGCCGACGATGCGCTGCAGGTGGATCTGCATCGCCCGCTCGCCGAGGCCGTCGCCGAGCACGTCCGCCGTCTCGGTGACGAGGCGGGTGTGAGCCTCGCGGATGCCGTCGCCGTCGAGGACCGGCAGGCCGAAGCTCTCGGAGATGCGCGCCGCCTGGGCGGCATCGGGACAGGCGAGACGGACCATTTCGAGGGTGGTGCCCTTGCGCAGCGGCACGACGCGGGCGGGGGCACGGGAAACAGTGGCGGTCTTGGCCATGATGGTGATCCTTTCTCGGGTTCGCCCTCGGGATCGGACCGGCCCCTGCCGGCTGTCCCTCGGGTGCGGTCGAAGAGAGCCGGCGCCAGCCGGACGCTTCAGGGTCCGCTCTCCGCCCGACGAGCGGAGCCGGTCTGCGGACGCGTGGGGCGCGAGAGCGCCCCGACGCAGGACGCGGGCCGGCTCTTGCCGAGGAAGCGGGGAGCGGCCGCCACGCGGCGCGCCAGCGGCCTTGAAGCGGACGGCCGCCGGTTCAGACCGCACGCAAACCCGAGGGATGACCGGCAGGGCGAGACCTTCCTCCGGGCAATCGAGAAAGGTGCACCAGACCGAGAGCCTCCGCGCGCTCCGGCGCTCACGACGCCTCCCGCCGATGCGGGGATCGATCCGTCGAAGATCCGCAATCGCCTGCTCCTGGCGTGCGAGCTTGCGCGACAGCGCCTCGATCTCACCGCGTCGCTCGAAGACGAGGCGATCGGCATGCTCCCGAAACAACCGCTCGTCGACCGGGGTCCAGGTCGAACGACCACGTCCGTGGCAGCGGGCCTTTCGCCGATCGGTGATCGTCCGGCTCTCCGCTCGGCGGGCGATCTGACGCTCGATCAGTCCGAGATGCCGACGGGTCTCGCGACAGGCGGCCTCCATCCGGGCGAGAAGCAGCAACCGTTCGAGGGAGGTCATGGTCCCCTCCCCTCGGTGGAACGGCCGACGATGCTCGCGACCCCGTCACAGGCGGCGTCACACCCCCCGTCACACGCCGCGTGACGAGCTGGATCAACGACAAAGCCGAACGGTCGGCCAACCTCGTATTCGGTCGAGGGCACCAGGAACCGCCGCTCCTCGGCGCGCGGATCGCGACGCCCCCCGCGCGTGGCGACGACCTCGACCAAGTGCGCGTGTTGAGCCGAGCGGATCGCCGAGATCACCACCCAGTCGGCCGCATGCGCTGCGACGAAGGCGCGGCGGTTCTTCTCATAGGAGTCTCCCGGGCCGAGAACCGCCTCGAAGATCGCTTCCCAGGCATCGGGGAAACAGTCCTTCAGCGTCGTCTCGGCGCAACGCTTCTCGAAGGCGGTGAAGAGGTCAGGAAATGTGATCGCGACCGCCGCCCAGCCGCAGTCCTCCTCGTACCAACCACCCTCGGACTGCAGTGTCGGGTGGACCGCAGCGTTGCGCACGGGCGAGAGATGGAAGCCGCCGTGGCTCGCCGTCGCGTATTCGACGATCCCCTCGGCGTAGACCGTGGCGCCCTGTGCCCCACCCCACGGCGTGCTCGCCGAGGAACGCATCTGGACCCGGTCGAGCCGGCGCTTCTCGCGCTGGTGCTCGGCGTTCTCCAGCACCTTCGCGCGGAACTCGGCCTCGCCCGCGAGCCGGCCCGAATGACCATAGAAGTCGGAACGCTTCCACTCCGCGAGCGGCCGCGTGATCCGCCACCCGCTCGCCAGGAAGTGGGTGCCGCCGCGCCCGGGCAGCATGGCGAAGGCATTGTCGCCAACCCGCGCCACCGGGAAGCCGTCCATGCTGACGCCGAACTCGACGACTTGCCCTTCGTCGACCTCGGCGACGACCGTCGTGACAGGGAACTGGTCGTTCATGCCGCCCTCCCCTCGCCTTCGACCGCGACGAGATCCGACACCTCCTCGAGCACGGCGTGCGGATAGCCGTGCCGGGAGAGCCACGCTTCGGCGTCGCGGCGGTCTGCCGCGAGATGGACGAGTTCGCGGCCGTCGCCGGGTCGATCGAAGATGCGGACGGAGCCGGTGGGCGGGCGCTCCACCACCTCGAAGCAGAGGCTGCACGCGACCGAAAATGTCCTGAACACCTTCATGACGGTGACGCCGCCACTGGCGAGATCGGTCTCGTGCAGCGTGAAGCCGGCCGGGATCGCCACGGTGCCGAGCCCGCGCTCCTCCTGCTTCGCGATCAGTCGCCCTCGCGCATTGTTGGCTCGCCAAGCGTCGAGCTTCTTCTTGTGGCGCTCGGGCGGACGCGGCGTGCCGTCCGACCAGGCGACGATGGAACCGATGGGGGCGAGATCGAAGATGCGTTGCGCGGTCATAGTGCGCTCCTGAGCCGAGAGGACGTGGAAACGAAACCGCCACCGGATGGGCCCGGCGGCGGAGAGATCGTTCGGAAGGAAGGGAAGTGGGCCGAAGCCCCCAGCCTATTCGGCGGCGGCACGCCAGCCGTCGTCCTCGGTCTCGGTCTCGGTCTCGGTCTCGGTCGGGGACGGCTCGGGGATGTCGGCCGTTTCGTCGAGCGGCGCCGGATCGAGGACTTCGGGCTCGTCCTCACCGTCGGGGACGTCGTTCGTCTTCAGATATTCGACGAGCTTCGCCGGGTCGGGTCGGAACAGCGCGGCGGGATGAACGAAGCGTCCGCCCTTGAAGTGCTCGACCAACGCGGCGCGCGTGTCCTTGACCCGCGGCTTCGGCTGCACCGAGGTGTCGGCGCACGCAGCCTCGAGCGCTTGGCGCGACAGGCACGAGAGAAAGTCATCCGTTCCCATGTTCGGGAGATGAGCATCGGCGCCGATCGCCACGCCGGCGACACGCGCGACCATGCCGCTCTGGGTCCGGT
>CALFRR010000260.1 GCA_937919435.1 uncultured Alphaproteobacteria bacterium
TCCATGGCTAACGGGGAGCGGTACGGCGTTTTCCGATGCCGTGGCCAGGGCGACCGCGAGATTGTACATTCGACCGCTTTTGGATGAGCTGTCTCCTCGCCTCATCATTGCGGTGAGTAAACGCTGCCGGAGTATATTGGAACTCGCAGGTTTGCCGCGACCACGCACGATCACTTGGAACATGTCGCAGGCGTCGACGGAGAAGGCGACTGAAGAACGCGATGTTGCACTCCGGGAAATGCGGGATTGGTTGCAAGACGCCAGGCACTGATCGACAGCTCCGAACATGCGGTGGGAGACGACTCCGGATCGTCGTCGCGTCCCCGCTTCCCCGTCACCCGCCTTTCCGTCCCTCGATCGCGATCAGCGCCGCCGCGACGGGCGCGAAGGTCAGGCGGTGGATCGGCGAGGGGCCGAGCCGGGCGAGGGCGTCCATGTGGGCGGCGGTCGGATAGCCCTTGTGGATCTCGAAACCGAAGCCCGGGAAGAATCGCGCCGCGTCGACCATCGCCCGGTCGCGGACCACCTTGGCGACGATCGAGGCGGCGGCGATCGACGCCGAGCGGCCGTCGCCGCCGACGAGCGCGGTCGCCGGGCAGGGCAGTCCCGGCGGCACCACGTTGCCGTCGACCAGCACGTGATCGACCGTCTCGCCGAGCGCCGCCACCGCACGGACCATCGCCTCGAGCGAGGCCCGGCGGATGTCGGTGGCGTCGATCCGGGCCGCCGGCACGAAGGCCAGCGCCACCCGATGCTCGGCGACGATCGCCTCGAACAGGGCCTCCCGCCTGCGGTGGGAGAGCTTCTTGGAATCGTCGAGCCCGGCCGGGATCCGGTCGAGATCGAGGATCACCGCGGCGGCGGCGACCGGACCGGCTAGCGGCCCGCGCCCCGCCTCGTCGACCCCGCACACGCGGGCCGGCGCCAGATCGCGTTCGATGGCGAGGTCGAGCCCGCCCGCCGGGCGGGGCTTGCGCGGCCGGCCGGTCATGCGCCGCGCTCCGGCAGGCGGACGACGCCGGCCTCGTCGAGCGGGAAGAACGGATTGTGCGCGATCTCCCAGAGATGGCCGTCGGGATCGGCGAAGTACCCGGAATATCCGCCCCAGAAGGTCTTTTCCGCCGCCCGGGTGATCCGTCCGCCCGCCGCCACCGCCTGCGCGAGGGAGGCGTCGACCGCCTCCGGGCTCGGCCGGTTCCAGGCGAGGGTGACGCCGGAGAAGCCGCCGGCCGTGTCGGGGACGCCGGCGTCCTCGGCGAGCGGGCCGCGGCCGTAGAGGGCGAGGACGATCCCGTCCATGTCGAAGAAGCTCACCGCTTCGCCGCTCTCGGCGCCCGGCTCGAGCCCCAGCCGGCGATAGAAGGCGGTCGCCGCCGCGACGTCGGCGACCCCCAGCGTGACCATGGCGAGACGGATCGGCATCACGGGGTCTCCTTTCCCGACGAGCGGTCTTTCAGAACAGGTTCAGTTGGATACCGGAGCCGAACGGCGGCGTGAAGAGATCGGTCCGGAGCCCGGTCCGCTGCAGCCGTTCGAGCCCGAGCCGGCGGATCGCCCCGTCGAAACGCAGCTTCAGCGTCGCCGCATAGGGGCCGGCACCCTTCAGCCGCCGCCCCCAGGTCGAATCGTAGTCCTTGCCGTCGCGCATCGAGCGCAGCAGCGACAGCACGTGCCGGTAGCGGTCGGGATGGTGCTCGAGCAGCCAGCCCTTGAAGATCTCCGAGACCTCGAGCGGCAGCCTGAGCACCACCCAGCCGGCACTGGACGCGCCCGCCGCCGCCGCCGCCTCGAGGATCCGCTCCAGCTCGGGGTCGGTCAGCGCCGGCACGATCGGCGCCACCATCACCCCGGTCGGGATGCCCGCGGCGGAGAGCCCGGCGATCGCCGCGAGCCGCTTTTCCGGGCTCGACGCCCGCGGTTCCATGGTGCGGGCGATCCTGCGGTCGAGGCTGGTGATCGACAGCGCCACCCGGACCAGACCGCGTGCCGCCATCGGTGCCAGGAGGTCGACGTCGCGCAGCACCGAGGCCGACTTGGTCAGGATGGTCACCGGATGGCCGGTGCGGGAGAGCACTTCGAGGATCTCCCGCATGATCCGCCACCGCTTCTCGATCGGCTGGTAGGGATCGGTGTTGGTGCCGATCGCGATCGGCTTCGGCTCGTAGCCGGGGCGGGCGAGTTCCTGTTCGAGGAGCCGCGCGGCACTCGGTTTGGCGAACAGCCGGCTCTCGAAGTCGAGCCCGGGGGAGAGGCCCATGTTGGCGTGGGTCGGCCGGGCGAAACAGTAGGAACAGCCGTGTTCACAGCCCCGGTAGGGATTGATCGAACGGTCGAAGCCGACGTCCGGCGAGGCGTTGCGGGTGATGATCGTCTTCGGCTTCTCGACCGTCACCGTGGTGGCGAAGGGCGGCAGCGTCTCGGCGCTGCCCCATCCGTCGTCGACCGCCTCGCGGATCTCCCGCTCGTGCCGTCCGCTCGGATTGGCGACCGCGCCCCGCCCGCGCCGCCGCTCCGCCGCGACGGCGATCTCGGCATCGGCACGGGCCGTCGAACCCGGCCGCCCCGCCGGCCCGCGCGCGGCCGAACCCGCTTCCGCCGGTGGATCCGGCGGCGACGGCGGGAAGGCCTCGGGCGAGGGGCGGAGCGGGCGATTCATGGGCGCGATCATCGATCGAAAACGAGAACAGGACAAGAACATTCGTGCGGTCGCCCGCAATTTGCGCGTCCTCCGGTCTGGTCCGGCGGGCCGTCTGCGTATATGAGACGACGAGGGATCGGGGACGCCGCGGCGTCGATCGGATGAGGTTCGGCCGGGAGGTTGCCGGGGGGATGCTGTCCGTCGTCATTCCGACGCGCAATTCCGAAGAGGGGCTCGCCCGGACGCTCGTGTCGCTGGTGCCGGCCGCTGCCGAGGGCGTCGTCCGCGAGGTGCTGGTCGCCGACGACCACTCGACCGACGGAACCCGGATCGTCGCCGACGCCGCAGGCTGCACCCTGGTCGACACCGACGGCGGCTGGCTGCATCGGGTCGAGACGGCGATCGCCGCCGCCCGCCGCGCCCCCTGGTTCGCGGTTCTCGCGCCCAACGTCTTCCTCGACGCGGAGTGGTTCCGCGAGGCCGCCTCCTTCGTCGACCGGGTCGAGCGGGGCGGTCGCGCCGACGACGAGGTCGGCTGTTTCCGGCTCGCCTACGACGCCTTCGGCTGGCGCGCCCGGGTCGCCGAGCGGATCGTCCAGGTCTCCGGCGTGCTGCTCGGCCGGCCGCAACGCGAGCAGGGACTGATCGTCTCGCGCCGCCACTGGGATCGCCTCGTCGCCCGGATCGCCGATCGGGCCGCCGGTTACGACGCCCTGGTCGCCCGGATCCCGCGGCGGGCGGTCCACGTGCTGCGCGCCGATGCCGTGGTTCTCGGGGATGCCGCCGGTGGCGACGGGACGCCGGCGGGCGGCCGCCTCGCCCGCATCGCCGGAAGCGCGATCGGTCTGCCCCTGTCCTGCGACGACCGCACCGGTTGACCGCCGCGACCGCGGCGATCGGCGACGGCGAGGCTCGACGGCGGCGCCGATCTCGGGAATGATCGCCGCATGGACCTCTCAGCCGCCTTCGATGCCGCCCTCGCCTTCGCCGCCGAGCATCGCGCCTGGGCCGGCGTGATCTACGGTCTGATGGCCTTCGGCGAGTCGATGGTGGTGCTGGGCGTGCTGATCCCGGCGACCGGCGTGATGATGGCGACCGGCGCCCTGGTCGGCAACGGCACCCTGCCGTTCCTCGATCTGTGGATCGGCGGTGCGCTCGGCGCGGCGCTGGGCGACACCGTCTCCTACCGGATCGGCCGTTGGCTCGGGCCGGGGGTGCATCGGATCTGGCCGTTCTCGCGCCGCCCCGAGATGCTCGCCGCAGCCGAGGCGCTGTTCGCCCGCTGGGGCTGGATGGCGATCGTCGTCGGCCGGTTCATCGGCCCCTTGCGGGCGAGCGTGCCGACGGTGGCCGGCATGGCGGCGATGCCGCCCGGCATCTTCCAACTCGCCAACATCGGATCGGCGATCCTGTGGATCCCGGTGCTTATCTTCCCCGGCACGATCGGCGGCTGGGCCTGGCGGCTGATCGAACGGGGCGACACCGGCACCGCGGCATCGGCGATCGCCGCTGCGATCGCCGTCTGCGTCGCCGCGGTGATCCTGTGGCGGCGGTTCGGCGCGCGACTGTGGGGACCGACCGACGACCGGAAGTGATCCTCACATGTTCGGGTAGGTCGGTCCGCCGCCGCCTTCCGGCACCGTCCAGGTGATGTTGCCGTTCGGATCCTTGATGTCGCAGGTCTTGCAGTGGACGCAGTTCTGGGCGTTGATCACGAAGCTCGGCGCCCCGTCCTTCTCCACCCATTCGTAGACCCCGGCCGGGCAATAGCGGGTCGACGGCCCGGCGTAGACGCCGAGTTCGCTGGTCTTCTGGAGGTCCGGGTCGGCGAGCCGCAGGTGGATCGGCTGATCCTCCTCGTGGTTGGTGTTCGACAGGAACACCGAGGAGAGCCGGTCGAAGGTCAGCTTGCCGTCGGGTTTCGGATAGGCGATCGGCGGGCAGGCGGCGGCCGGCTTCAGCGAGGCCGAATCCGGCTTGCCGTGCTTCAGCGTGCCGAACAGCGAGAAGCCTGCGAGCTGGTGGGTCCACATGTCGAGCCCGCCGAGCATCACGCCGATGACCGTGCCGAACCGCGACCACAGCGGCTTGACGTTGCGGACGGGGAAGAGGTCGCGGCCGATGTCGCCCGACCGCCACGACTCCTCGATCTCGATCGGCTCGTCGTGGGCCCGGCCGGCGGCGAGCGCCGCGGCGATCTTCTCGGCGGCGAGCTCGCCCGACAGCATCGCGTTGTGGCTGCCCTTGATGCGGGGGACGTTGACGAAACCGGCGGTGCAGCCGATCAGTGCCCCGCCCGGGAAGGAGAGCTTCGGCACCGACTGGTAGCCGCCCTCGGTGATCGCCCGCGCCCCGTAGGCCAGCCGCTTGCCGCCCTCGAAGGTGTCGCGGACCGAGGGATGGGTCTTGAACCGCTGGAACTCCTCGAACGGCGAGAGATGCGGGTTCTCGTAGTTGAGGTGGACGACGAAGCCGACCACCACCTGATCGTCGTCGAGGTGGTAGAGGAACGAGCCGCCGCCGGTCTTCAGATCGAGCGGCCAGCCGAACGAGTGCTGGACCAGACCGGGCCTGTGCTTCTTCGGGTCGACCCGCCACAGCTCCTTGATGCCGATGCCGTACTTCTCCGGCTCGCGGCCCTCGTCGAGCCGGAAGCGGGCGATGATCTCCTTGGCCAGCGAGCCGCGCGCCCCTTCCGCGATCAGCACGTACTTGCCGAGGAGCGCCATGCCACGGGTGTAGGAATCTTTCGGTTCGCCGTCGCGGCCGACCCCCATGTCGCCGGTCGCCACTCCGATCACCGTGCCGGCGTCGTCGTAGAGCACTTCCGCCGCCGCGAAGCCCGGATAGATCTCGACCCCCAGATCCTCCGCCTTCTTCGCCAGCCAGCGGCAGACGTTGCCGAGGCTGACGATGTAGTTGCCGTGGTTGTTCATCAACTTCGGCATCAGGAAGGCGGGGATGCGCAGCGCGCTCGTCTTGCCGAGCACGAAGAAGCGGTCGTCGGTGACCGGCACCTTGAACGGATGATCGGGATCGTCGCGCCAGTCGGGAAACAGCCGGTCGATCGCGATCGGATCGATCACCGCCCCCGACAGCGTGTGGGCGCCGACTTCCGAGCCCTTCTCGAGCACCACCACGGAGATCTCCGTGCCGGCTTCGATCGCCATCTCCTTCAGGCGGATCGCCGCGGCGAGCCCGGCCGGGCCGGCACCGACGACGACCACGTCGAATTCCATGCTCTCGCGTTCCGGTAGATCCGCCGCGTCCATCTGTTCCGGACTCCCTCGTCCCGTCGACCGCGCCTGCGAGCGCTCGGACGGAAGGTCGGTCCGGCGATCCGGGTAGCCGACCGCCGCCACGATCGCTATGCTCCGTGGGACCCCTTAGACGCTTTCCGCACCTCGGCCAAGGTAGAAGAAAGTGTCGTATACGGAAGTATTCGGCATGGCTCTGCGGTCCGATCCGGCGATCGCACTCCTCGATTGGTATCTCGACGCGGGCTGCGACGCCGCTCTCGACGATCTTCCGATCGATCGCTTCGCGTCGTCCGCCCGAGAAGCGGCCGAAGCGCGTGCCGCCGCGCTCGCGCCCGCCGTGGCGCCCGAACGCATGGCAGCCGAGCGCATGCCTGCCGAGCGCCGTCCGGAGTCGCCGCGGCCGCCGGCCCCCGCGGATCGGCCGGTCGACCGGTCGGCCCGCCCACCGGCGACCCGCGCCGAACAGCTCGCCCCTGAGCGGCCGCCGCCCGATCCGATCTCCGAGGCGCGCGAGCGGGCGATCGCCGCGGCCCCCGATCGTCCCCAGCCGACCGCCGAGGTGCCCGGCGACGGACCGGTCCTCGCCGCCCGTGCGGCGGCCGCGGCCGCACCGGACCTCGCCGCCCTGAGGGCCGCGCTCGACGGTTTCCACGGCTGCAATCTGCGTCTGACCGCCCGCCGGCTGGTCTTCGCCGACGGCGATCCTGCGGCGCGGCTGATGTTCGTCGGCGAGGCCCCGGGCCGCGAGGAGGAGGAGCAGGGGCTGCCCTTCGTCGGCCGTTCCGGGCGGCTGCTCGACCGGATGCTGGCCGCGGTCGGGATCGCCCGGTCGTCGGTCTACATCGCCAACGTGGTGCCCTGGCGGCCGCCGGGCAACCGCACCCCGACCCCGCAGGAGACCGAGATCTGCCGGCCGTTCATCGCCCGCCAGATCGAACTGGTCGATCCCGACGTGGTCGTCTACCTCGGCGGGGCCGCCGCCGCGGCGCTGTCCGGCACCACCGAGGGGATCACCCGGTTGCGCGGCCGCTGGCTCGTCCACAGGACCGGAACCCGCGAGATCCCGGCGATGGCGACGCTGCATCCAGCCTATCTGCTGCGCCAGCCGGCCAACAAGCGTTTCGCCTGGCGCGACATGCTGGCCGTCGCCAAACGGCTCGCCGCACTTCCCGCGCGCGACGGCCGAATGGACTCGCCGAACGCGAAAGCCTGATGGAATGTTACAATCCTCGCGATCGGAGAAAGGTTTTCCACAGCTTTCCCGGCGATGATGTCGACGGGTCGGAGTGTGATCCCACACTCACCGGAAAAGGGGGTCGACATGTCGATCACTAACGTCGCCTCGTCCTTCACCTACCTCGCGCCGGTCATGGCGGTCGCGCAGACCGCTCCGACGGCGCGGGTCGTCGAATCCGCCGCCGCCAGCGCCACCGGTGACCAGGACGAGCGGATGAACGACCAGAACCGCGCCTACGCCGCCCAATCCGCCGTGTCGCAACTGACCGAGGGCGGCGGACGTCCCGCGCCGGCGACGCTCGTCCGGATCCAGGCGGAGACCCCGGCGACGCCGCAGAGCGCGTCCCAGGCGAGCCGCGCCTACTCCGGCGGATGAACGGCGGGCGGGTCGCCCGAGGCGTTTTTCCGGTCCGCCATCTTGCCGCCCGGTTCGCGGGTTCCCATCTGAGGACGATGGGGCCGACGGACACGTCCTCGGCCCGCCGCCGATCTTCGGAGGAAACCATGTCGCAGTCACTCGTCTACGCCGCCGTCGGTGCCGTCGCTTTCGCCGCCTGGCGGCTCCTGCGGCGCGAGATGGACCGCGTCGCCGAGCGTATGGCGGAAGTGCGCGTGCCGGTCGATCCGGTCCGCGGCATTCGTCTGGTGCGTGGCGACGACGGGGTCTGGCGCCCCGACGCCCGTCGCTGAGGCCGCCGCGCCGCGGCCGTCGTTCCCGCCGGTCGGTCCGGCCGAAGGACGACGAACCGCGGCCGAACCCACGGGCGGCGGTTGACCGGGTCGTTCCCCCTGGCTAGGGTCCGGCACGCCCAGGACCGGGCACGAACCGCCGGCGACGCCATGATCGATCCAGACCTTCCCTCCCACATGCGCCCCGATCGCTCCTTCCAGGGGCTGATCCTGACCCTCCAGCGCTTCTGGGCGGACTACGGTTGCATCGTCCTCCAGCCCTACGACATGGAGGTCGGGGCCGGAACCTTCCATCCCGCGACGACCCTGCGTGCCCTCGGTCCGAAGCCGTGGCGGGCCGCCTACGTGCAGCCCTCGCGCCGGCCCAAGGATGGTCGCTACGGCGAGAACCCGAACCGGCTGCAGCACTACTACCAGTTCCAGGTGATCCTGAAGCCGTCGCCGGCCGATCTGCAGGAGCTCTATCTGAAGAGCCTCTACGCGATCGGCATCGATCCCGCTCTGCACGACATCCGCTTCGTCGAGGACGACTGGGAGAGCCCGACGCTCGGCGCCTGGGGTCTCGGCTGGGAGTGCTGGTGCGACGGCATGGAAGTCTCCCAGTTCACCTATTTCCAGCAGGTCGCCGGCTTCGAGTGTTCGCCGGTGTCGGGTGAGCTGACCTATGGGCTCGAACGCCTCGCCATGTACGTCCAGGGCGTCGAGAACGTCTACGACCTGAACTTCAACGGCCGCGAGGGCCACGAGAAGGTCACCTACGGCGACGTCTTCCTGCAGGCCGAGCAGGAATATTCGCGCCACAACTTCGAACACGCCGACGTCGAGATGCTCTTCGAGCAGTTCCGGATGGCCGAGGCCGCGGCGAAGAAGTACCTCGCCGCCGGCTGGGAGACCCCGGAGGAGAAGCGCCATCTGATGGCGCTGCCGGCCTACGACCAGTGCATCAAGGCCTCGCACGTGTTCAATCTGCTCGACGCCCGCAGCGTCATCTCGGTGACCGAGCGGCAGAGTTACATCCTGCGGGTCCGCGAGATCGCCAAGGCCTGCGGCAAGGCCTGGCTCGCCACCGCCGGCGGCGGCACCGTCTGAGCCTTCGACCCGTCCGACGAGATCACCGACGCCGCGCCCCGTGTGCGGCGTCGCCGTTTCAGGTCACGTCGAACCGCCGCCGGTTCTCGGCGATCGTCGGCCGGTTGGCGACCGCCCAGTCGGCGAGCGCCCCGATCGGCCGGGCGAGCGACGCGCCGAGCGGCGACAGCGCGTATTCGACCTGCGGCGGATTGGTCGGGAACACCGTCCGGGTGACCAGCCCGTCGCGCTCCAGGCTCCTGAGCGTCACCGTCAGCATCCGCTGCGAGATGCCGCCGACCGCCCGTTTCAGCGCATTGAACCGGGTCGGCCCGTCGCCGAGCCGCAGGATCACCAGCACGCTCCAGGCGTCGCCGATCCGGTTCAGCACGTCGCGGATCGGACAGGTGGCGGAGAGCGGATCCTCGATCGGACCGAGCACCCCGGCGATCACCCGGATCTCCGCCATGCTGCGCTCCGATGCCGCGCCGGGATCGGCGAAGGCGGTTACGTCGGTGTGCCCTGCGTTCACGAAAGTGCGTCCTTCCCGAAGCGGTTCTTCCATGCCATCTGGTTACTGATCGTAACCGATGCGCCGCGCCTCCGCCAGGGGCGACGGCCCGAACCCGAAAGGATCCTGCCATGAAGATCGCTCTCGTCGGCGCCACCGGCTATGTCGGCGGCCCGGTTCTCGAAGAACTCCTCTCCCGCGGTCATGCCGTCACCGTTCTCGCCCGTTCGCCGAAGAAGATCGCGCCGCGCGCCGGCCTCACCGTGGTCGAGGCCGACGCCTACGACGCGGCGTCGGTCGCCGCCGCGGTGAAGGGCACGGACGCGGTGATCTCCGCCTTCAACCCCGGCTGGACCGATCCCGAGATCCACGCCAACTTCCTGAAGGGCGCGAAGGCGATCGACGCCGGGGTGAAGGCGGCCGGCGTGAAGCGTCTTCTGGTGGTCGGCGGTGCCGGCAGCCTCTACGTCGCTCTGGGCGTACAGCTGATCGACACCGAGCATTTCCCGAAGGACTACTTCGCCGGGGCCGATGCCGCCCGCAAGTTGCTCTCCGCCTATCTCTCGGGTGAGGTCGGGGCCGGGCTCGACTGGACCTTCCTGTCGCCGCCGGCACTGTTCAGCCTGCATTCGGCGCTCGCCGGCAAGCCGCGCACCGGCCGCTACCGGGTCGGCGCCGACGATCTGCTGATGGACGGTGCGGCGCCGGCCGGCATCTCGGAAGCCGACCTCGCCGCGGCGATCGTCGACGAGATCGAGACCCCGAAGCACGTCCGCGCCCGCTTCACCGTCGCCGCGGCCTGATCGCGGCGACCCGTCCGGAGGGGCACAACCGCCCCTCCGGCGCTTTGCGGCTGGACACGACCGGCGTGCGATCGTATGCCTCGACCCGATCGCAGCCCTCGTCCGAAGTCGAGCCAGCCCATGCCCGAACTGCTTCTCGAACTCCTCTCCGAAGAGATCCCGGCCCGCATGCAGAAGAAGGCCGCCGAGGACCTGAAGCGGCTCGTCGGCGACGGTCTGGTGGCCGCCGGTCTTCCCTTCGAGGGTGCCACCGCCTATGCGACGCCCCGCCGCCTGACCCTGGTGGTCGCCGGGGTGCCGGCCAAGGGTGCCGATCTCGTCGAAGAGAAGAAGGGCCCGCGCGTCGGCGCCCCCGATCAGGCGATCCAGGGCTTCCTGAAGGGCGCCGGCATCGCCTCGCTCGATCAGGCGACGGTGGTCTCCGACAAGAAGGGCGACTATTGGGTCGCCCGGTTGAAGAAACCGGGCCGCCGCGCCGTCGACGTGATCGCCGAACTGGTGCCGCAGGTGATCCGCACCTTCCCCTGGCCGAAGTCGCAGCGCTGGGGCTCCGGCACGCTGCGCTGGGTCCGGCCGCTTCAGTCGATCCTCTGCACCTTCGGCACCGAGCAGGAAGAGCCGGAGATCGTCGCCTTCGAGGTCGACGGCATCCGCTCCGGCAACGTCACCCGCGGCCACCGTTTCCTGTCGCCCGCGCCGTTCAGCGTGAAGCGCTTCTCCGACTACGTCCAGAAGCTCCAGAACGCGAAGGTGATCCTCGATCCGGAGCGCCGCCGCCACATCATCCTCGAGGACGCCAAGACCGCCGCCTTCGCGCAGGGGCTGGAGCTGGTCGAGGACGAGGGGCTGCTCGACGAGGTCGCCGGCCTCGTCGAATGGCCGGTGGTGCTGATGGGCAGCTTCGAGGAGGAGTTCCTGGAGGTGCCCGCCGAAGTGATCCGCGCCACCATCCGGGCCAACCAGAAGTGCTTCGTGCTGCGCTCGCACCACGTCGACCAGAAGCTCGCCGCCAAGTTCCTGCTGGTGTCGAACCTCGCGGCGAAGGACGGCGGCAAGAAGATCGTCGCCGGCAACGGCCGGGTGATCCGCGCCCGCCTGTCCGACGCCCGCCACTTCTTCCACACCGACCTCGCCGATCTGCCCGACTATCGCGACGCCGGCAGGCCGCTCGACCAGCGGCTGGCCAAGCTCCGGGCCCTCGACGTCGTCTTCCACGAGAAGCTCGGCACGCAAGGAGCGCGCATCGACCGGATCGCCTGCCTCGCCGGAGCCTTCGCGCCGCTGGTCGACGCCGATGCCAATCTGGCGACCCGCGCCGCGCTGCTCGCCAAGGCCGATCTGATGACCGAGGTGGTCGGCGAGTTCCCCGAGGTGCAGGGCCTGATGGGCCGCACCTATGCGCTGGCGCAGGGCGAGGACCCGTCGGTCGCCACCGCGATCGAGGACCATTATCGGCCGCAGGGCCCCTCCGACCGGGTGCCGACCGACCGGGTGGCGATCGCAGTGGCGCTCGCCGACAAGCTCGACACGCTCGCCGGTTTCTGGATGGTCGACGAGAAGCCGACGGGATCGAAAGATCCCTTCGCGCTGCGCCGCGCCGCCCTCGGCGTCATCCGCATCGTGCTGGAGAACCGTCTCCGCCTGTCGCTGAAGAGCCTCTTCGCCGACGCCTATGCCTCGCATCTGTGGGGCATGCAGAGCGAGGAACGGCTGGTGTTCCTGGTCGGCGCCGACGATCAGGGCATCACCGTGCCCGGCCATTTCGCCCGCGATCCCGATCTCGCCGCGCTGGTCGCGCCGGAGAACCGTGTGGTGGTGGCCCACGACAAGACCGGCGCGGCCCACGATCCGGTCGGCGTGCTGCTGGTCGGCGGGGTCGAGTACTATTACGAGATCGAGCGCGAGCTGCCGAAGATCGCCGGAATCGTCGACGGGCTCTTCGCCTTCTTCGTCGATCGGCTGAAGGTGCAGCTGCGCGACGCCGGCGCCCGTCACGACCTGGTCGACGCGGTGCTGGCGGTCGGCGAGGTCGACGATCTCGTCCTGGTGGCGACCCGCATCGAGGCGCTCGCCGCCTTCCTGGCGACCGAGGACGGCAAGGCGCTGCTCGCCGGCTACACCCGCGCCGCCAACATCCTGAAGGCCGAGGAGAAGAAGGAGGGCCGCGGCTTCGACGGCCCGGTCGACGTCTCCCTCCTCGCCGAGCCGGCGGAAATGGCGCTCGCCCGGGCGATCGCCGACGCCGGAGAAGCCGCCGCCGCGGCGGTCGCCGCCGAGGACTTCGCCGCCGCGATGGCGGCGCTCGCCGGCCTGCGTGCCCCGGTCGACGCCTTCTTCGAGAAGATCCTGGTCAACGCCGACGATCCGGCGATCCGCGAGAACCGTCTGCGTCTGCTCTCGGCGATCCGCACCGCCTGCCGGACCGTCGCCGACTTCGGCCTCGTCGGCTGATCGCGGAGCGCGCTCCACGCGCCCCGCCGACGTGCCGTCTCACGCACGCGCGCCCCGTGACCGCGAGGTCGCTGGGCGCGTCGTCGTATGTGGGGTGGAGAGGTGATCGAGGCCGCGTGCGGCCGGATCGGCTCAGGGGGTGAGGTCGATCGCGCCCCAGCAGTCGGGGCCCTTCCACTGGGCGACGACGCCGTTCTTCGTCACCTTGCCGGTGAAGGCGACCGCGCCCTTCTTGCCCGGCTTGGTGGCGGTGAAGCTGCCGTCGGACTTGACCGTGCCGGTGCCGTCTTCCTCGGCGCCCTCGTAGACCGCACCGACCAGCCGGATCGACGACCCGGAGACGATCGCCATCATCTCGGTGACGCCGGCGCAGACCGCATCGCGACCGCCGGCGACCGAAGAGGCGCCGCGATAGGTGCCGTCGGCGAGGGCCGGCGAGAGGGCGAGGACCGAGACGGCGGCGGCGAAGGCGAGGCGGCGCATGGCGGGATCTCCCGAACGTGGTGGCCGGCGCACCCGCCGACCCGTCGCCGGCGACCGTAGCGGATCGGTCGCGGCGAGACAAACCCGTCTCCGGCGCGGGAGATCCGCCCGGCGCGAGGGGATCGCGCTGGCGAGACGGCGGGATCGGGCGCACAATGACCGGGTTTCAGCGAACCAGAGGCTTCGCCATGTCGAACCTCGCCCGTGTCGTCCTCGTCGCCGCCCTCGCCGGCGGTGCTCTCCTCCTCGCCTCCGCCGAAGCTTCGGCCTGGGTCTGCACCGCCCACAGCCGGGCCGCGTCCGGCTGGGGCGCCTCGCCATCGCTCGCCCAGGCCCGCTACATCGCGCTGCGCGAATGCGCGATCCGTACGCCGCGCGGCCGGATGTGCCGGATCTCCTCCTGCCGGTGAGGCGGAAGGTCAGTCGGCCAGATCCGCTTCGCCGCGCAGCACCGCGTCCGCCTCCGGCAGATAGCCGTTGTCGCCGGCCGGATGGAGGATCAGCCCGGGCAGGATCCGGGCCGGCGCCCGCGATCCCTTGATCGCGGTGACGAGCAGGCGATGTGCCGCCGCATCGGCGCGCGGATGGATCGGCCGGATCGCCACTGCGCCGAATCGCCCGTTCGCCGCCGCCAGGATCTCGGCGAGACCGTCGCCCTTGAAGATCAGTGCCAGCCGGCCGGAGGGGGCGAGCGCCGCCGCCGCCGCCCGGATCCACGGATCGAGCCCTCCCGTCGCCAGGACGTGGGCGGCGGCGCGGCGTTCCGAGGGTGACGCACGGACCTCGCGCGGTGCGAAGAACGGCGGATTGAGGATCACGTGACCGACCGATTCGCGCCCGAGCGCCGCCTCCCGGGGCTTGGCGGAGAGGAGATCGACCGCGACCACGCTCACCCGTGCGCCGACCGTCGGCGGCAGCCGGTCGCGGTTGCCGGTCGCCAGCCGGACCGCCTCCTCGTCCCGTTCGGCGAGCACCACCTCGAGCCCGTCCGCCCGGATCGCCGCGGCGAGACCGGCGGTGCCGACCCCGGCGCCGAAATCGACGAGCCGCCCCGCGGCATCGCTCGGCACCGCGGCGGCGAGCAGGATCGCATCGAGCCCCGCCCGATGCCGTCCCCGCGCCGGTTGCTCGAGCACCAGCCGGCCGCCGAGGAACCGGTCGAGCGTCGTCGCCTCCGCGGTCGCCGCACGCTCCGTCGTCGCATCGTCCGTCGTCACCGCGCGGGATCCTTCAGCTCGGCGCCGAGGCCCGCGTCGATCAGGATCCGGCGAGCCTGCGCCACCTCGTCGTCGGCGACCAGGACGCGGCGGGCGAAGACGCCGATCGATCCCTCGAGCACCGAGATGTGGCGGTCGGCGACCAGCGCGCCGATGCCCGCGCCCGCGAGGAGCGCCTCGACGGTGGCGATCACCACCGGATCGTTGCTGCGCAGGATCTCCTCCAAGTTCCCCTCCGGTCTCGACCGCGGCGAGTTTGGACCTTCGCCGTCCTCCGCGCAAATGCGTGGTTCCGCTCGAGATCTGCGCCCCGACTTGTGACGGCGGGCGCCACCGCCTATTCTCGCATGCGAGCGGGGGCTCTCTCCCCGGCCGCCGGTCGTCTCGATCGGGGCCGGCATCGGGTTGCCCGTGGTCGTGCCGGAGCCGTCCGGCCGACCGTGGATCGAGGGGGCGGCGACGCCCGAGACGGAGTGGTCGAAGTGGGCGTCGTACTTTCCCTGGAAGAGACCAAGAAGCGGTCGGATGCGTCCGTCGAGCCGCTCGTCGCCCTGGTCGCCGCCGACATGGCGCGGGTCAACGCGCTGATCCTGTCGAAGGCCGGCTCCGACGTCGCGATGATCCCGGAGGTGGCCAACCACCTGATCTCCTCCGGCGGCAAGCGGCTCAGGCCGATGCTCACTCTCGCCGCTGCCCAGATGTGCGGCTACGAGGGCGACGGCCACGTCAAGCTCGCCATGGCGGTCGAGTTCATGCACACCGCCACCCTGCTCCACGACGACGTCGTCGACGAGAGCGACATGCGCCGCGGCAAGCTGGCCGCCCGCAAGCTCTGGGGCAACCAGGCGAGCGTGCTGGTCGGCGACTTCCTGCTCGGCCAGGCCTTCCGGGTGATGGTCGAGGTCGGCTCGATGCAGGCGCTCGGCGTGCTGTCGGACGCCGCGGCGATCATCGCCGAGGGCGAGGTGATGCAGCTCGCCGCCGCCAAACGGGTCGCCACCACCGAGGACGAATATCTCGCGGTGATCCGCGCCAAGACCGCCGCGCTGTTCTCCGCCGCGGCGGAGGTCGGGCCGATCGTCGCCGGCCGCGGCCGCGACGAGGAGGCCGCCTTCCGCTCCTACGGCACCAATCTCGGCATCGCCTTCCAGCTGATCGACGACGCTCTCGACTACGGCGGCTCGTCGGCCCAGCTCGGCAAGAACGTCGGCGACGATTTCCGCGAGGGCAAGATCACCCTGCCGGTGGTGCTCGCCTACCGCCGGGGTTCGGACGAGGACCGCGCCTTCTGGAAGCGCTGCCTGCAGGACGGCGGTGCCGTCGACGGCGATCTCGCCACCGCGATCGAGCACCTGCGCCGCCATCGGGCGATCGAGACGACGGTCGAGCGGGCCCGCCACTACGGTGCCATGGCCTGCGACGCGCTCGCCCCGTTCAAGGACGGACCGCACAAGCGGGCGCTGCTCGAAGTGGTCGAGTTCTGCGTCAGCCGGGTGCACTGAGCTCCGACCGGGTCTTCCCGGACGCGCCGCGATCGGTGTCGCCGACGCCGGAGCGGTCAGGCCGGCGACGTCTCCGTCGCTCCCGGCGACGCTCCCGTCGTCCCCGCCGCCACCCACCAGTCGGGCCGGGCCGCCGCGAGGCGCGCGGCCGCGTGGTCCGCCGCGGCGCGGTCGTCGAACAGTCCGAAGACGCTCGCTCCCGATCCCGACATCCGCGCCACCCGGCAGCCGGGTTCGGCGGCGAGCCGGGCGACGACCTCGTCGATCGCCGGGGCGAGCCGTCGTGCCGGCGGTTCGAGGTCGTTGCGCATCGCCGCGATCGCCGCGACGAGTCCGGTCGGATCGGTCGGCAGGGGGCCTAGCGATGGGGAGTCGCGTCGTTCGAGCGCCCGGAACACCGTCGGCGTCGACACCGCCACCCCCGGATTGACCAGCACCGCCGACAGTGCCGGCAGACCGTCGACCGGCACGAGCGCGTCGCCGATGCCGGTCGCCCGGAGCGGCCGGCCGGCGACGCACATCGGCAGATCGGCGCCGAGCGGTGCCGAGAGGCGGGCGAGCCGGTCGCGTTCGAGCCCCAGCCGCCACACCCGGTCGAGCAGCCGCAGCGTCGCCGCCGCGTCCGACGAGCCGCCGCCGATCCCCGAGGCGATCGGCAGGCGTTTGACCAGGGTGAGCCGCAGGTCGCCGACCGCTCGGCCCGCCGCCCGCGCCTCGCCGGCGAGCAGCCGGGCGGCGCGGACCACCAGATTGTCGCCGTCGCCGGCGAGGTCGGCGGCGAACCGGCCTTCGATCGCGAGATCGATCCGCGGTTCCCCCGGGTCGGCCGAAGGCGGTGCGGCTTCGACGACGATCTCGTCGGCGGCGACGCCGTGCACCACCAGCGTGTCGAGGAGATGGTAGCCGTCCGCGCGCCGGCCGGTCACCGCCAGCGCGAGGTTGATCTTGGCCGGCGCCGGTTCGCGGTCGACGATGACGTCGCCGCCGGTCACGGCTTCGCCGGCTCGGGCGCGGCCGGCGTCACCGCCGGAGCGGGGGCCGGGATCGCCGGAGCCTCGGGCGTCGCGGGGGCGGGCTCGGCCTTCGGCGCCTCGGCCGGAGCGGCGGGTGCCGGAGCTTCGACCGGCGGGGTCGGAGCGGCCTCGGTCGCCGGAGCGGTCGGAGCCCCCGCGGCCGGTGCCGCCGGAGCGGCGGGGATGGCCGGGGCCTCGGCGGCCGGTGCGGGAGCCGGTGCGGCCGGAGCCTTCGGTGCGGGCATCACCGGCGGCGGGGTCGCCGCTTCGATCCGACCGTCGGCGAGCTTCTTCTCGATCTTCGGGATCTCGTCGGCTTCCGGTTTGAGGTCCAGGCTGTGCTGCCACTGGAAGGTCGCCTCGAGCTTGCGCCCGACCTTCCAGTAGATGTCGCCGAGGTGGTCGTTGATCACCGGATCGTCCGGCTTCAACTGGATCGCCCGTTCCGCTTCCGTCAGTGCCTCGTCGAAGCGGCCGAGCTTGTAGTAGGCCCAGGCCAGACTGTCGACGATGTAGCCGTCGTCGGGTTTCAGATCGACCGCCCGGCGCACCAGCTCCAGCCCTTCGTCGAGGTGGATGCCCATGTCGATCCACGAGTAGCCGAGATAGTTGAGCACGTGCGGCTCGTCGGGCATCAGCTTCAGCGCCCGGTCGAAGTCGGCCTCCGCCTTCGGCCACTGCTTGGTCCGCTCGAAGGCGATGCCGCGATAGTAGAAATAGGTCCAGTCGCTCTTCGCCGGTTCGCCGATCAGATCGATCGCCCGGGTGTAGGTCTTCGCCGCGGCCTCGAACTTCTTGTCGGCGCGCTGCACGTCGCCGAGCGCCAGGATCGCCTCGAGGTCCTTCGGCGTGCGGGCGAGCACCGCCTCGAGATGCTTCGAGGCCTCGTCGTACTTCTGCATCACCGTGTAGTAGCGCCCGACCTGGATGTCGGCGAGCGGCCGCAGCCGGGATCCGTCGGGGATCTTCTCGAGCAGGGCGATCGCCCGCTCGTACTGCTTCAGCTGGCCCTGGACGCCGGCCAGCGTCACCAGCGGCAGCTCGGCATCGGGCTGGAGCCACAGGGCGAGCTGCAGGTACATCGCCGCGATGTCCTCGCCGCCGTCGCGTCCGAGCGCCGCGCCGAGACCGTAGAGGAACTCGGCCGCCCCGGCCTGGGCCGACGCGACGGAAGGCGGCGGCGTCCGCCCCGCCTTGAGATCGGCTTCGAGCGCCATGATCACCGGGTGGTCGGGGATGTCGGCCTTGAAGGCGGCGATCACGCCGAGCGCTTCGGCGGTCTTGCCGGAGCGGGCGAGCTGGCCGATCTGCGCCTCGACGATCCTGAGGTTGCGCTTCTCCGCCGCATAGGCGGCCGACAGACGCTTGTTCGCCTCCGCCTTGCGGCCGGCGGCCTCGGCCACCAGACCGCCGTGGAAGTTCTTGAACACGCCGTACCAGTCGAGACCGGAGACCGAATCGATCGCCTTGATGGCGGCGTCGGTGTCGCCCTTGCCGGCCAGTGCCCAGCCGGTCAGGATCGCCACGGTCAGATCGGTCAGCGGCCGGTTCTGCGACCGGGCGAACTGATAGCGCGCCCGCTCCCAGCGTCCCGCCTTCAGCGCATCGACGCCGAGCACCAGCCGGGCGAGCGGGTGCCCCTTGTCTGTCCGGATCAGCTTCTCGGCGAGGCCGAGGGCTTCCTTCAGCCGGCCGTCGGCGACCAGCAGCTGGAAGGTGCGTTCGACCAGCGCCGGGTTGGTGGCGTCGATCGACGTCGCGGTCTCGAAGAAGTCGGCCGCCGCGGCGATGTCGCGGGTGGCGTTGGCGTAACGCCCCGCCAGATAGCTGCCGGCGAAGGAATGCGGCACGAACACCGAGAGGAGATCCTTGCCGGGCTTGGCCGCCGCCTCGCCGCCGCCGGTCAGGATCAGCGCCGCGCCGACGACGAGTGCGGCAAATCCGCCCCGCCGGGAGGCCGCGCCGGCCCGCTTCGCGCCTTCGGGCTCGCCCCGGCGTCGGTCATCGCTGCACATCACCCGTTCGGTCGGCATCTCGCGGAGACTCCTTCGGCGGCGACCGCGCCGGGCGGCGCCGCTCTCGATTCCGTTCGCGCCGTCCCGTCGAAGCGAGGTCGGCGATTTCCGTCTTTCGTTCGGTCCCCCTCGGGCGCATCGTCGCACACGAAGGACAACCACCGGCCGCCGTCCGAAGCGGACGGGCGAACCGGCGGTCACCGAGCGCCGGCAGAATGGCCGGTTTGTGACCACTTGTGAAGCGACCCCGGGACGGTCGTGCGAATGTCGAGCGGACCCGATGTCGGAAGCGCGGGGAGCGGTCTCGGGAGGATATTCATACGAAGGTCTCGAGACATCGCGATCACCGCTGTTATCCTACGCATTCTGAACGGCTTGCGCCCCGCCCACGACGGATGCATCTGCAAAGTCGAGGGGTGGAACGGCTTTCCGGGGATACGATGACGAACTGATCGACCACTCCGGTGGACCACGGGATTGGGGAGACGTCCAAATGGCGAAGTGGGTCTATACCTTCGGTGGTGGGTCGGCGGAAGGATCCGCCGACATGAAGGCCCTGCTCGGGGGCAAGGGTGCGAACCTCGCGGAGATGGCCAATCTCGGCATCCCCGTGCCTCCCGGCTTCACCATCACGACCGAGGTCTGCACTGCCTTCTATGCCGGCGGCCGCACCTATCCGGCCGAACTCGCCGGCGAGGTCGACGCGGCGCTGCTGCGGATGAGCGAGATCACCGGCAAGCGCTTCGGCGATGCGGCCGATCCGCTGCTCGTCTCGGTGCGTTCCGGCGCCCGCGCCTCGATGCCGGGAATGATGGACACCGTCCTCAATCTCGGCCTCGGCGACGTCACCGTCGAAGCGCTCGCCCGGGTCGCCGGCGACGCCCGCTTCGCCTGGGACAGCTACCGCCGCTTCATCCAGATGTATTCGAACGTCGTGCTCGATCTCGACCACGACGAGTTCGAGAAGGTGATCGAGGAGCACAAGGAGGCCAAGGGCCTGGTGCTCGACACCGAACTCGGTGCCGACGACTGGAAGAGCGTGATCGCCGACTTCAAGACGATCGTCGAGAACGAGACCGGAAAACCCTTCCCTCAGGATCCGCGCGAACAGTTGTGGGGGGCGATCGGTGCCGTCTTCGGCTCGTGGATGAACGCCCGCGCCATCACCTATCGCCGTCTCCACGACATTCCCGAGAGCTGGGGCACCGCGGTCAACGTCCAGGCGATGGTCTTCGGCAACATGGGCGCGACCTCGGCCACCGGCGTCGCCTTCTCGCGCAACCCGTCGACCGGTGAGAAGGCGCTCTACGGCGAGTTCCTGATCAACGCCCAGGGCGAGGACGTCGTCGCCGGCATCCGCACCCCGCAGAACATCACCGAAGCCGCCCGCCTGATCGCCGGCTCCGACAAGCCGAGCCTCGAGACCGCGATGCCCGAGGCCTTCGCCGAGTTCGTCGGCATCTGCAATCGGCTGGAGAAGCACTACCGCGACATGCAGGACGTCGAGTTCACCGTCGAACGCGGCAAGCTGTGGATGCTCCAGTGCCGGATCGGCAAGCGCACCACCAAGGCGGCGCTGAAGATGGCGGTCGAGATGGTCGGCGAGGGGCTGATCTCCCGGGAGGACGCGATCCGGCGGATCGATCCGGCCGGGCTCGACCAGTTGCTCCATCCGACCATCGCCACCGATGCGGTCCGGAAGATCTTCGCCACCGGCCTGCCGGCCTCGCCCGGCGCCGCCTCCGGCGAGATCGTCTTCACCTCGGAAGAGGCCGAGGCCGCCGCCCAGGCCGGCCACAAGGTGATCCTGGTCAGGGTCGAGACCAGCCCCGAGGACATCCACGGCATGCACGCCGCGCAGGGCATCCTCACCACCCGCGGCGGCATGACCAGCCACGCGGCGGTGGTCGCCCGCGGCATGGGCAAGCCCTGCGTCTCCGGCGCCGGGGCGATCCGCATCGACTACGCGGCCGGCATCATGGTCGCCGACGGCGTCACCCTGAAGCGCGGCGACCGCATCACCATCGACGGCAGCGCCGGTCAGGTGCTGATCGGCGCGGTGGCGATGCAGCGGCCGGAGCTCTCCGGCGACTTCGCCACGCTGATGGAGTGGGCCGACGCGGTGCGCCGGATGAAGGTCCGGGCCAATGCCGAGACCCCGCTCGACGCCCGCGCCGCCCGCTCCTTCGGCGCCGAGGGCATCGGCCTGTGCCGCACCGAGCACATGTTCTTCGACGAGGGCCGGATCGTCGCTGTGCGCGAGATGATCCTCGCCGACGACACCGCCCGCCGCCGCGAGGCGCTGGCCAAGCTGTTGCCGATGCAGCGGAAGGACTTCGTCGAGCTGTTCGAGATCATGCGCGGCCTGCCGGTGACGATCCGGCTGCTCGATCCGCCGCTGCACGAGTTCCTCCCCAAGACCGACGAGGAGGTCGCCGAGGTTTCCGCGTCGATGGGCGTGCCGGCGGTCCGGCTCAAGGAGCGGGCCGAGGAACTGCACGAGTTCAACCCGATGCTCGGCCATCGCGGCTGCCGTCTCTGCGTCTCCTGGCCGGAGATCTACGAGATGCAGTGCCGGGCGATCTTCGAGGCGGCGGTCGAGGTCGGCCGCAAATCCGGCGAGACGATCGTCGCCGAGGTGATGGTGCCGCTGGTCGGCCTGAAGTCGGAGCTCGACTTCGTCAAGGCGCGGATCGACGCCGTCGCCGCGGCGGTGGCGAAGGAGAGCGGGGTGACGGTGCCCTATGTCGTCGGCACGATGATCGAACTGCCGCGGGCCGCGATCGTCGCCGACACCATCGCCGAGAGTGCGATGTTCTTCTCGTTCGGCACCAACGATCTGACCCAGACCACCTACGGCCTGTCGCGCGACGACGCCTCGAAGTTCCTCGACGCCTACGTCAGGGCGAATCTGATGGAGCACGATCCCTTCGGCACGCTCGACGTCGAGGGCGTCGGCGAAGTGATGCGGATCGCGGTGGAGAAGGGCCGTAGGACCCGTCCGAACCTGAAGCTCGGCATCTGTGGCGAGCACGGCGGCGACCCCGCCTCGATCCGCTTCTGCGAGACGATCGGGCTCGACTACGTGTCGTGTTCGCCGTTCCGGGTGCCCATCGCAAGGTTGGCCGCGGCCCAGGCGGCGATCATGGGGAAGAAGTGAAGAGGAAAGACGAGGGGCGCCGAAAGGCGCCCCGAAGTCTATGGTTGCCGGCCTTGGTTGGTCTGCATCGGTTGTGGGGGACGGACCGTGAAGGTCACGTTCGATAGCAATGCTTGGGAGGAGGTGTTCGGAGGCGCTGGCCCGCATTGCGCCTTGATCCGATCCGCGCTCTCTGCGGGGGCGGTCGAGGGATTTGTGTGTGACGCGAATCTCAAGATTGAAACTGTACGGAAAAGTGATCTGTCGGCGTATTTTTGGAGGATCAGGTATTTCTGTTGATTTTCCAATGAAGATTGTTGAGATTGAAGGCAAGAAATATATTCATTTTATGTCAGTTGGTCCCGACGATGCTCTTCATCCTGGACTGCCGCCCATTCAAGCCGAACGGTGGAAGGAAGCTCGGTCTGCGGGGGTGCGTTTCCTTCGAGGACTGGCGTGGATGGGCCTTCCGGGGCCGCCGGAAGCATGTGTTCCAGAGGATTTTGTATTTGAAACCGCTTTGGCTCGGAGTGAACGAGAGCAGCGACAGATATCTGTCAATGTAGAAATTTGGAAGCGTGGGGTCGGAAAGCAGGCATTCGATGATGCCGGAGGGTGGGCGAGCAGCAGAGGTGATGAACGTGCGGAGCGGAAGCTGGTAAAAGCCTGCGCCGAGTGGGCTGATGGGGAACTTGTGGCGGCACATGTGGCCTATGAAAATGAAATACTCTGTACGAACGATCGTGGTAGGCAGGCGGGCAAATCGATCTTCAACGCGGAAAACCGGCAGTGGTTGGCAGAGCGTTACGGGGTCCGATTTCTGACGGTCGAGGAACTTGCGCGAGAAGTGGGGCCATGATCGTTTCTGAGGACGGTAGAATGGTTCGGTCGGGCTCGACGCAAACCGAGTTCGCCACTGCCGTTGGCGTGCTTCTCGCCCACGACGATCCCCGACTCGCCGAGATCGAGGCTGGGCTCGCCGAGGTCGACCGTGGCGAGTTTGCTTCGCCTGAAGATCTCGCCCGCGTCGTCGCAGCCTACGCCTTGTCCTGATCCTCGGTGGTTCTCCTGCCTCGCCACCTCCTCTCCCGTCGTTCCCGGCGAGCCGAAGGCGAGGGAAGGGAACCCCGACCGCCCTCCACCCGTTGGAACCGTCGCTCGGGTTCCCTTCCCCTCCGCCCGCCGATGCGGGCTCCGGCCGGGAACGACGGCAGTGGGTGTGGTCGGCTCCGCAGGCCGCCTGCCGCCCGTCCGCCGGCTCCGCCGCACGAGGGGAACGCGGCGAGCGGAATGGATCCGCCGCGCCTGGGCGCCCTCGGAAGGTCGGGGCGATCGGACCAGCCCTCAGTGCTCCACCTTCCGCCTCGGCACGAAGCCGGCGGGTTCGCCGTGCCCTGCCCCCCTCACTCCCGGCGTTCCCGGCGAGCCGAAGGCGAGGGAAGGGAACCCCGACCGCTCTCCACCGGTGGAACCGTCGCCCGGGTTCCCTTCCCCTCCGCCCGCCGACGCGGGCTCCGGCCGGGAACGACGGCAGCGGGTGTGATCGGCTCTGCGGGCCCCCTGCTGCCCGTCCGCCGGCTTCGTCGCGCGAGGCGGTCGCGGCGGGCGGAACGAACCCGTCGCGTGTTGCGCCGCCGGGAGGGGGCGGAGCGATCGGCTCCCCCTACCTCTCCACCTTCCGCCCCGGTGACACGAAGCCGTAGCTCTGGTTGCCGTGCGAGGACAGCATCACCGCTTCGACGATCGGCTCCGTCCCGGCGGTCGGGGCGGTCCAGTCGACGACGAAGTCGGCGCCGAGGCCGCCGCGGGTGTCGGGCTGCGGGATCGTCACCTGGATCGTGCCGTAGGGCTTCAGCGTCACCGGTCGCTCGAGCGGCGTCTCCACCAGCCGGCCGGTGGTGTCGTGGTATTCGATCCGCTCGATCGCGATCCCCCGGGTGGCCGAGCCGTTGTGGATCGCCAGCGTCACCGAAAAGTCGATCCGGGTGCCGCCGCCGGCCGCCATCAGGCTCGAGTAGGCCGGAACATAGGTCCGCCCGCGCAGCCCCGAGAGATCGACCGGCCCGGCCGCCAGCGCCTCGGCGAAGCCGGCGAGCCGCGGCGGCACCTCCTGGGCAGTGGTCGCGGCGGGCAGCAGGAGGGCGAGGGCGAAGAGGAGGACGGGTGGGCGCATCGGATGTCTCCCTGTCGCCCGATGCTGGCACGCGCCGCGCCCCGCGTCCATCGTCCGCCCGGTCGCGCCCGTCGGCTCTTCACCCACCGGCGGGCCCGAACGGACTCCGGCCGGCCCGTGCCGCCGAGCGAGCTGGGGTGCGGTCGGACGACCCGCGGTCCCGCCCGCCCTCTCGGCCGCACTCCTGCGACGGCCCTCGGGCCGGAAGGGCGCCTCGTCCTTCGTCGGCCTCGACGTCGCCGTCGCCGCCCGGCAGAAACGGGGCATGTCCCGACCGATCCCCTCCCTCGCCGCGGTCCGCGCCGGTGGCAAACCGGCCGTCGCTCGCGCCCTCACCCTGATCGAGACCGCCGACGGCACGGCGGCGCTCGCCCGGCTGCTCGACGAGGCCGCCGCCGATCCGCGTGCCGACGTCCTCGGCCTCACCGGACCGCCCGGGGTCGGCAAGTCGACGCTGACCGATGCGCTGATCGCCGCCGCCCGGGCTCGCGGCGAGAGCGTCGGGGTGGTCGCCGTCGATCCGTCGTCGCGCGCCTCGGGCGGTGCCCTGCTCGGCGACCGCACTCGCCTCGCGGTCGATCCGGAGGACGAGAGGATCTTCGTCCGCTCGATGGCGGCGCGCGACCGGCTCGGCGGTCTCTCCGACCACGCGGTCGCCGCGATCGTCCTGATGCGCGCCGTCTACGATCGGGTGATCGTCGAGACGGTCGGCATCGGGCAATCTGAAGGCGACGTCGCGGCGGTCGCCGACACGGTGCTGCTGCTCGTCCAGCCCGGCTCCGGCGACGCCCTGCAGTTCATGAAGGCCGGGGTGATGGAGTTGCCGGACGTCGTCTGCGTCACCAAGGCCGACCTCGGTGCCGTGGCACTGCGGGCGAAGGCCGACGTCGCCGGCGCCCTGAGCCTCGCCGCGACGGAGGGCTGGAC
>CALFRR010000261.1 GCA_937919435.1 uncultured Alphaproteobacteria bacterium
CGAGATCGCCCGCCGCGACCTCGGCATCCAGGTGGCGATCCTGCCGGGCGCCGAACTGCCGCCGTCGATGCCCAAGCCGTTCTTCTCGCTGCTCGACAGTGCGCTCTCCGACGAGTTCGCCACCCGCATCGACCGTCCGTTCTGGATCGACACCGTCGGCAAGTCCGATTGGATCGAGATCCGGGTGCCGACCAGCGCCGGGATCCTCAAGGTGCTCGCCCGCCGCTCGCAGGCCTATGCCTCGAACTCGCACATCTTCCTGGTGTGGATGTTCGGCACCTCGATCGTCCTGATCGGCATCGCCGTCCTGTTCCTCAGGAACCAGATCCGGCCGATCCAACGGCTCGCCGACGCCGCCGAGAGCTTCGGCAAGGGCCGGCCGATCGGCGACTTCAGCCCCCAGGGGGCCCGCGAGGTGCGCCGCGCCGGCGAAGCCTTCGTCGAGATGCGCCGCCGCATCGAGCGCCAGATCGAGCAGCGCACCGCCATGCTCGCCGGGGTCAGCCACGATCTCAGGACGGTGCTCACCCGCTTCCGCCTGCAGATGGCGCTGCTGCCGCCCGGCACCGACGCCGACGCCCTGGAGAGCGACATCGGCGAGATGCAGGCGATGCTCGAGGCCTATCTCGCCTTCGCCCGCGGCGACGGCGACGAGGAGGCTCAACCGACCGCGATCGCCGATCTGCTCGGCTCGATCGTCGTCGAGGCGGAACGGGTCGGCTTCGAGGTCGGACTGACCTTCGAGGGCGACGACGAGGTCACCGTCCGCCCCAACGCCTTCAAGCGGCTGATCGGCAACCTCGTCGGCAACGCCTGCCGCCACGCCGAGACGGTGACGATCACCGCCCGCCACACCCACGGCTGGCTGACCATCATGGTCGACGACGACGGCCCCGGCATTCCCGCGACCGAGCGGGAGAACGTCTTCCGCCCGTTCTATCGGCTCGACGAGTCGCGCAACCAGGACGAAGGCGGCTCAGGTCTCGGCCTGGCCATCGCCCGCGACATCGCCCGCGGCCACGGCGGCGACATCGTCCTCGACGCATCCCCCCAGGGCGGCCTCAGAGCGGTGGTGCGGATCCCGGGGTGAGATGCAAAGACCGGGCGCATGACATTCGGCGACATCGGAACGTCGTGCGCACGACCGGCCGGCCGGCGTCCGTTCGGGCTCGCCTCAGGTCACATCTTCCGCACCACGCAGGCGATCGTCCGATAGGGGAAGGTCACCTCCGGCCGGCCGGCGAGATCCGGGGTCTCGGCGATCACCGCCCGTACGGCGCGGGCGACGTCCGCCCGCGTCTCCGCCGGCAGCGCCGCGACGAAGCTCACCGACAGGATCCGGTCGACGATCACCCGCTCCGCCGGACCGGTATGGCCGTGCGGGAACCACATCTCCTCGAGCGGACCGAAGCCCGGCGCCGGAAACGGCGCCCGCCAGGCCCCGGTATGGAAGCGCGGCGCATCCCCTTCGTAGGGCGTCATGATCGCGGTGAGACGCGCGACCCAGGGTACCGTCTCGTCGCGGACGTTCCAGACCAGCCCGAGCCGCCCCCCGGGCCGCAGCACCCGCCGGATCTCGGCGACCGCGGCGGGCGTCGCGAACCAGTGGAAGGCCTGGGCCGCGACCACCGCGTCGGCGCTGCCGTCGGGAAGCGGGATCGCCTCGGCGGTTCCCTCGCGAAGATCCACCGCCGGAAACCGCCGGGCGAACTCCGCCCGCATCGCCGCGACCGGTTCGACCGCGACGATCCGGGCGCCGGTCGAGGCGAGCCGCGGCGTGAACTTGCCGGTTCCGGCGCCGAGATCGACGACCATCGTGCTCGGCCGCAACCCGACGGCCTCGCGCAGCCAGCCGTCGAGCGCCGCCGGATAGTCCGGCCTCCCGCTCCCGTACCGGCTCGCCGCATCCTCGAACCCGACCGCCGCGGTGGGGTGGATCGTCGGCATCTCCGCCTCCTCAGATGCTCGGATCCCAAGCCTCCTCCGCCTTGCGCGGCGACGGTTTCCAGGAACGGCAGCGATCGAAGAAGGCTCCGACCCGATCCTCGATCCGGCCGAGCGTGGTCAGCGTCTCGTCGAGCGCCTTCATCGTCCGGGCGAGGCCGGGGTCCTCGTCGTCGAGGAACACCGGCACCACCCGGGCGAAGCCCGCGGCGAGCGCCGGCGCCCGGAAGCTCGCGACCGGACCGGCGGTTCCGATCCCCGCCGCCGCGAGCATCCAGCGCTGCGAGCCGACGACCAGCGAGACGAGTTTCGCCGCCAACAGCGGGTCGGTGCGCGCCGAACGGGCGAGACCGCGAAGCCCGGCACGGTGCGGCGCCAGCAGATCGAACCGGCGCATCAGCGCATCGAACAGACGATCGCGACGGCCGGCCGCGGCCTGCTCGGGGTCGCCGCCGGCGAGCACCGCGACGTCGATCCGACGCGAGAACCCGGCGACGAGATCGATCGGACGGTCGTAGAGCCGACGGAGATCGGCGAGGCCGACCCCCGCCTTCGCGGCGATGTCGTCGAAGCCGATCGCATGGAACGAGCGGTCGGCGAGAAGTGCGAAGAAGGCCGTTTCGGCCCGTTCGGAAAGGCTGCTGTCGCTCATGGCCACCTCCTGTCGCCTCGATATGGGGCCGGTGGTGGCGCTCCGCCAGAGCCCGCCGATCGATCGTCGCCGCGAGCCGCGGATCCCGGTCGCGCCGGAGGGCGCTCCCGAGAGGTGGCGACCGGTGAGCGCACCGTGTGTCCGCCCACGGCGCGCTCCCTGCGTGCCCGGTCAGGCGGCGCGGAAGTCGGCGACGAAGGCCTCCACCGCCCGCCGCAGATCGGTCGCCCGGCCGGAGAGGCCGGTCGACAGCGTCATCAACTGGGTCGAAGCGGCCCCGGTCATCTCGGCGGCCTGACCGACGCCGGAGATGTTGTGGGTCACCTGGCTGGTTCCGGCCGCCGCCTGCTGGCAGTTGCGGGCGATCTCGGCGGTGGCCGCGCCCTGTTCCTCGACCGCTCCGGCGATCGCGGTGGCGATCGTCTTGACGTCGCCCATCACCCGGACGATCTCGTTCATCGACTTCACCGTGCCGTCGGTCGCCTGCTGGATCTCGTCGACCTTCCGGCCGATGTCGTCGGTCGCCTTGCCGGTCTGGCTGGCCAGCTGCTTCACTTCCGCCGCGACCACCGCGAAGCCCTTGCCGGCCTCGCCGGCCCGGGCCGCCTCGATCGTCGCGTTGAGCGCCAGGAGGTTGGTCTGATCGGCGATGCCCTTGATCAGATTGACCACGTCGCCGATCGCCGCCGCCGCGGTGGTCAGCACCGAGATCCGTTGATTGGAGATCTGGGCCTCTTCGTAGGCGCTGTCGGCGACCAGCGAGGACTGGGCCGCCTGGCCGTTGATCTCGCGCACCGAGACCGCCATTTCCTCCGACGAGGCGGCGACCGTCTGAACGTTGGAGGCCGCCTGTTCGGCCGCCGCGGCGACCGACTGGGCCTGCCGCGAGGTCTCTTCCGCCGTCGCCGAGAGGCTCCTGGCGGCATCGGCGACCTCGCCCGACGACCGCGCGAAACCGTCCGACAGATCCTGCATGCGGACCACGAAATCGTTGGCGAGCGCCTCGCGACGCGCCAGTGTCCGCCGTTCCACCTCTTCCCGTCCGGCCCGCTCGACCCGTGCCCGTTCCGCCTCGCGGAGTTGGTCGCGCAACGTGGTCAGGGCACCGGCGATCGCGCCGATCTCGTCGCGCCGCGCGGCGCCGGAGATCTCCGTCTCCAGTTCGCCTCGCCCGAGCGCGGTCATCACCCCCATCGCACCGCGGATCGGGGCGACCACGCAGGTGCGGACGAGAAATACCGCCAGGACGACGATCGCCGCGATCGCCGACCCGATCGCTCCGAGGGTCCACCAGGCGGTGGCCACTGCCTCGGTCGAGGTCCGCCGGCTCTCCGCGTCGAGCCGCTTGGCGATCTCCGCGTTGAGCGGCAACCCGACTTCGAACACCGAAGCCAATGCCGGCCGGCACCGGCTCTCCATCGCCTGCTGGGCCGCCGCGGTCCCGCCGGCGGTGTCCGCCGCCCGGGCCACCTCCGCGCATCCGCCCTGTGCCGCGGCGACGAAGCGACGCCGGACCTCCTCGATCCGGTCGGCGACCGCCGGCATCAGCGTCACCGCCTCGGCGATCGCGTCGCGGAAGCTCTGCAGCGAGGTGTCCTGAGTCTTCTTCGCCGCCTGCCGCGCCTCCGCGTTCGGTGCCGAGATGCTCTGCTGCAGGCCGACCTCGAACTGGGTGATGAAACGCGCCGCCCGGGTGTACTTCAGGGTGCCCGAGACGGTGTTTCCCAGAAGGTCCTGATAGGTCGAATCGATCGCCAGCAGACGGCTCGTCGCATAGGTCGCGCCACCGAGACTGACCCCTCCGAGCAGGAGCAGGAGGCTCACGACCTTGCGGACCATCGACCAATTCTCGAAGAACATGGCTACCCCCGATGCAGGCGTATCCGCAGTGAAATCGAGCCCGAGAGAAAAGAAGAGATCGCTCACGCGGCGAAGCCGGGCAAGGCGGGCTTCGTGACGCCGGACGTTCGTCCGCCGGCGTTAATTTTGAAATAACATTATGAAACCGTGTACATTTTGTCGCATTCCTACTGAAATTTCAAAAACTCGCCAAACCGACGTACTTGCCGCGGTGAATGCCAAATAAACGACAGAATTATGCTTGTCATTTTTGACGAGGCGGACAGAAGATGCTCCGTCGAGCCGGACGGATCGGACGATGCGCCGACTCGACGCCGCAGTCCTTCGCGCAATAAGTCTTCGATTCAAACGGTACAACCGAGAGCAAACGAAAACGCCCCCGACCGAACGGTCGAGGGCGCTGGAATTCGAGTGGTTTCGTCTCGTCGGCGAACCGATCCCCGTCGCGAAACTCGCGACGACGATCGGACACGACCGTCAGTCGAACAGGCTCGACACCGACTTTTCCTGCGCGGTACGGGCGATCGCTTCGCCGAGCAGCGGCGCGATCGACAGCACGCGGATGTTCGGCGCCGCCTTCACCGCCTCGGTCGCCTGGATCGAATCGGTGATCACCAGTTCCTTCAGATTGGAGGCGGTGATCCGCGTCACCGCACCGCCCGACAGCACGCCGTGGGTGCAGTAGGCCGAGACGTCGCGGGCGCCGCGGGCGAGCAGCGCTTCCGCCGCGTTGCACAGCGTGCCACCGGAATCGATGATGTCGTCGACCAGGATGCAGGACCGCCCCTCGACGTGGCCGATGACGTTCATCACCTCGGACTCGCCGGGCCGCTCGCGGCGCTTGTCGACGATCGCCAGCTGCGCGTCGATCCGCTTGGCCAGCGCTCGGGCGCGGACCACGCCACCGACGTCGGGAGAGACCACCATCACCGTACCCGGCGCGTAGCGCTCCTTGATGTCGCGCATCATCACCGGCGCGGCGTAGAGGTTGTCGGTCGGGATGTCGAAGAAGCCCTGGATCTGGCCGGCGTGGAGATCGAGGGTCAGCACCCGGTCGGCGCCGGCATGGGTGATCAGGTTGGCGACCAGCTTGGCTGAGATCGGGGTCCGCGGCCCCGGCTTGCGGTCCTGCCGGGCGTAGCCGAAGTAGGGCAGAACCGCGGTGATCCGCTTGGCCGACGACCGGCGCAGCGCGTCGATCATGATCAGCAGTTCCATCAGGTGGTCGTTCGCCGGGTAGCTCGTCGACTGCAGCACGAAGGTGTCTTCGCCGCGCACGTTCTCCTGGATCTCGACGAAGATCTCCTGGTCGGCGAACCGGCGGACGAGGCAACTGGACAGCGGAATCTCGAGGTACTTGGTGATCGCTTCGGCGAGCACGCGGTTCGAATTGCCGCAGACGAGTTTCATCGGATGCCTCTTGTCGACCGGGCGTCCCACGGACGGAGACACCCCAAAACACGATGGACGCCCCTCGGGCGTCCGGAACGGCGTCGACGCGCCGACGGAAGAGATCGGGGCCGCGCGGGCCTTTTAGCAAGCGCGACCGGCGACGTAAACCGAGCATCACGCCGAAGTGCGACCGAATCCGGTCGACCCGGAACGAACCTCAGTCGGTGGCCCGGTTGATCCACGCCTTGATCGCCCGCACCGCCCGCAGCGCCAGCCGCTTCTGGCCGTCGATGGTGAGCCCCGCCCAGGCATCGCCTTCCGCCTGATTGCCGACCTCCTGGCCGACGATCCGCTGCACCCGGTTCCCCGCCGTGTCGTAGATGTCGTAGGTGAACAGGAAGGTCGTCGTGGTGTTGTTGCCGAGCGCCACGAAATGTCCCTGGATCCGGTAGGTCGCCGGCTCCTCCAGCCGATGGACGAGCTGGATCCCCTCGTTCTGCGCGAAGATCCGGAAGCGCTGGTAGATGCCGTCGGCGAGCGTCACCGGCAGACCGGTGAAGGGCAACATCTGCACCGTCACCGGGGCCGGCGCGGGCAACGTCGTCAGGGCGGGCAGCCGGGTCTGGGCACCGTAGAGCGGCGCCCCGGCGTCGCTCAGGCCCTCCGGCGCACAGGCCCCGAGGAGCGCCAGCCCGGCGAGGGCGGCGCCGATCCCGAACGCCCGACGCGACCGCGGACGGTTGAGATCGGATGTGGAGCCGGTCATGGCGGAAGACCTCCGAGAGAAAGCGGATCGACGGGTTCTGTACTCGCAAAGCGGCTCCGGGTCCACCGCGGCGCTCACCCGCGGACGGCGATCGCCGAGACCAGGCGCCCGTAATCGGGTTCGCGGCGCTGCGTCGCACGCCGATAGGAGAAGAAACGGGCCTCGTCGGCATGGGTGCACAGGCCGAGATCGCCGATCCGTCCCAACTCTTCGGCGGCCAGCCGTCCGCCGATGAAGCCCGGCAGATCGAACATCGCATGGCCCTCCCGCGTCGACGGGCGGAAGAACCGGGCGTTCGCCCCGTCCTCGGCGACGAAGCGCTCGACGAACTCCGGCCCGACCTCGTAGGCGCCGGCCGAGATCGTCGGCCCGAGCACCGCGGTGATTCGCCCGCGCACCGCCCCGAGCCGTTCCATCGCCGCGACCGTCGCTCCGATCACCCCGCCGATCGCCCCCTTCCAGCCGGCATGGGCCGCTCCGACCACGCCGGCCTCGACGTCGGCGAACAGGATCGGCCCGCAGTCGGCGGTCGCCACCCCGACCGCGACGCCCGGCGTCGCGGTCACCACCGCATCGGCCCTGGGCCCTTCCCCCGGCGCCCATGCCGCCGCCGCGACCGCGACGGTGGCCGAGTGGATCTGGAACGGCAGCGCCAGTGCATCCCGATCGACGCCCAGCGCCGTCGCCACCCGGGCCCGGTTCTCGAGCACGTTCGCCCGGTCGTCGTCCGACCCGAGACCGACGTTGAGGCTGGTGTAGAGGCCACCCGAGACGCCGCCGTCACGGGTGAAGAAGCCATGGGCGAGACCGGCGGACTCGAGGAGGGGGGAACGGATCAAGATCTGGCTCCGGAAGGGGTGTCGGGAAAGCCGGGCACGGCGAGCCCGGGAGAGGTCACGGCGAGGACCTTGAACAGCGAGCCCATCTCCTCGGGCGCCACCAGACGGCCGACCTGACCGACGATCGCCGCGCGGGTCGCCTCGTCCTTGTCGGCGCCGAGCCGGCCGGCCCGTTCGGTGATGCCGAGCGCCAGCAGGAAGTCGCCCTGTTCGATCGGCCCGACCGTCGCCGCCCCCTCGCCGCGGGCCGCCCGGGCGAGTGCGGTGAAGTCGACGTGGGCGGTGAGATCGGCTTCGCCCGGCCGGCCCAGCGGATCGACGTGGGTGTGCGAACGGATCGCCTGGAAGGTGTCGCCGAAGGCCGGCCCCTCGTAGCCGTAGTCGACCGCCAGCACCACCCCGCCGTGGCGGGCGATGCGGCCGGCGAGATGGCGCATCACCGCCACCGAGGCCGGCGACACTTCGACGATCGCCCCCTCCTCCGCGTCGTCCATGAAGCCCGGTTGTCCCTCGGCCGGCAGCGTGGTCGGGCCGAGGCCGAAGGCGAGGCCGCCGTCGGCGTCGAGGCCGACCACCCGCTCTCGCCACGCCCCGCCGGATTTCTCGAACTGGCGCACCGGCAGCGCATCGAAGAACTCGTTGGCGACGACGAACAGCGGCCCGTCCGGCACGTCCTCGACCCGGTCGTACCAGGTCGCCTTCAGCGGTGCCCCGGCGAGCGTCGCCGCCTGTCGGGCGCGCAGCCGCGGGCTGGTCTCGACGAGGCCGAGCCGGGCGGCGGCGAGGAAGGCGGGAATCCGCCGGGCGACCCGGAGCAGATCGGCCATCAGCGTCCCACGCCCCGGTCCGAGTTCGACCAGCCGGAACGGCGCCGGCCGGCCCAGCCGCTCCCAACATTCGACGATCGCCGCGCCGATCAGCTCCCCGAACATCTGCGAGACTTCCGGCGCGGTGACGAAGTCGCCGGCCTCGCCGAACGGTTCGCGCGCCATGTAGTAGCCGTGCTCGGGATCGGAGAGGCAGAGCCCCATGTAGTCGTGCACCGACATCGGCCCCTCGAGCCGGACGATCGCACGGATCCGATGCTCGAGCGGCGTCGGGCTCACGGTGAACCGCTCCTCTCGCGCCGGCCCGCCCAGACGGCGAGCGCCACACCGGCGATCACCATCGGCAGCGACAGCAGTTGCCCCATCGTCGCCCCGCCCCACAGGAAGCCGAGCTGGGCATCGGGCTCGCGGAACATCTCGACGACGATCCGCGCCAGTCCATAGCCGGCGGCGAAGATCCCGGCGACCAGACCCGGCCGCTTCAGCGCCCGCGTCCGGGCCGCCACCAGCCCGACGATCGCGAACAGCACGAGCCCCTCGAGCGCAGCCTCGTAGAGCTGGCTCGGATGGCGCGTCCACGGCCCGGCATGCGGAAAAACCATCGCCCAGGCGACGTCGCTGGTCCGCCCCCAGAGTTCGCCGTTCACGAAATTGGCGATCCGGCCGAAGAACAGACCGATCGGCGCCGCCGCCGCGAACAGGTCGAACAGGGTGAGGAATGAGAAGCGTCGGCCGCGGGTGAACAGCAGCATCGCCGCCACCGAGCCGAGGAAGCCGCCGTGGAAGCTCATCCCACCCTTCCACAGCATCACCGCCTCGAGCGGCTCGGCGAGATAGTGGGCGGGATTGTAGAAGAGCACGTAGCCGATCCGGCCGCCGAGCACGATGCCGACCGTCGCCCAGAGCAGGAAGTCGTCGACCTCGGCGAGATCGGGCCGCCCGACCTGTCCCCACAGCCGCGGCGTGGCGACGAGACGCCGGATCCACCACCAACCGATGGTGATGCCGGCGACATAGGCGAGGGCGTACCAGCGGACCGCCAGGGGGCCGAACTGGATCGCGATCGGATCGATCGCCGGAAACGGCAGGGCGAAGAGCGGCATCGGATCTCGCGGGAAGGGTGCTTCGCGGAACGGTGGTCGCCGGACAGTGCGACCCGGGGCCGCGGGCGTCAAGCGCGCCGCCGCCGCCGCCCCTTGCGGACCACCGGGCGCGACACCATAACAGGGGTCGGGGGGCGTCCCCCGAGCCCGGAGCGTCCGATGACCCAGACCAACAATCGCTTCTTCGACGACATCGCCAAGCTCGTCACCGACGCCGCCGGCGTCGCCCAGGGGGTCGGCAAGGAGATGGAGACCGCGATGCGGGCCCGCTTCGAGGGCTTCGTCGCCGATCTCGATCTGGTCCGCCGCGAGGACTTCGAAGTGGCCCGCGATCTCGCGGTCGCCGCCCGGGTCGAGGTCGACCGGCTGAAGGCCCGGGTCGAGGCGCTGGAGGCCCGTCTGGCGAAGCTCGAAGGGGAGAAGAGCGACCTCTCCGAGACGCTGGTCGCCGGCGAACCCGGCGGTCCCGCGGTCGGCTGACGCCGGTGCGGAAGATCCTGGTCTCCGCCTGTCTGCTCGGCGAAAAGGTCCGCTGGAACGGAACCGACCGGGCCGTCGACGATCCCCGGCTCGCCCGCTGGATCGCCGAGGGCCGGGTGGTGGCGTTCTGCCCGGAATGCGCCGCCGGCCTCCCCGTTCCGCGCCCCGCCGCCGAGATCGAGCCCGGCGCCGACGCCGAAGCGGTGCTCGCCGGTGAGGCGCGCATCACCACCGCCGAGGGCACGAACCTCTCCGACGCCTTCCGGCGGGGCGCCGATCTCGCCGTCGACGTCGCCCGGGCCCACGACGTCGGCATCGCGCTGCTCACCGAAGGCAGCCCGTCCTGCGGCACCCGCTCCGTCGCCGACGGCCGCTTCCGCGGGCGCCGCGTCCCCGGCCGCGGGCTCACCGCCGCCCGCCTCGCCGGAGCCGGCGTCGTCTGTTTCGCTCCCGACCGCCTCGAAGCGGCGGCGGAGGCCCTCGAGCGGGTCGAAGACGCTGCGCCGCGGCCCTCCGGCGCGATTTCCGATGCGGAATGTCCACATCTTTCGCGAACCGACCGCTGACGTTCGTTCGCCTTCGTCGACCCGACGCCTATACTGAAATCCGAGAGAGATTCGCGGCCACCGCCATTTCCGCGTGCTTCGGAGTGGCGGGTCGCGATCCCGGGCGGGGCCGTGTTCGACGTGGTCCCCCGGGAGCGAGTGCCGAGTTGCGTCTTCCCGAGTCGAGACCCCTTGCCGAACGAGGCTCCGCCCCGATGACTCCGATCGAATTCGCAATCGAACGGCAGACCCACCCCGTGGACGTGATCGAACACGTCGCGGCGCTCGAGGACTGGTCCTTCGAACGGGCCCAGGACGACGAGATCACCGTCTCGGTGACCGGCCGTTTCACCGACTATCACGTCTCCTTCTCGTGGATGGAGAACGTCGAGGCGCTGCACATGGCCTGCACCTTCGATCTGAAGGTCACCGAACCGCGCCGGACCGAAGTGACCCGTCTGTTGTCGCTGGTCAACGAACAGATGTGGCTCGGCCACTTCGATCTGTGGTCGAACGAGGGCGTGGTGCTGTTCCGCCACGCGCTGGTGCTGGCCGGCGGAACCGATCCCTCGGCCCGCCAGATCGGCGCGCTGCTGACCAGTGCGGTCGAGGCCTGCGACCGTTATTATCAGGCGTTCCAATTCGTCGTCTGGGCCGGCAGGTCGGCCCAGGAAGCGCTCGAAGGAGCGCTGTTCGAAACGGTGGGGGAGGCATGAGAGAGACGTTTTCGGCTGCGAAGCCGCTGGTCCTGGTCGGGGCCGGCAAGATGGGCGGTGCCATGCTGACCGGCTGGCTCGCCGGCGGTCTGTCGCCGGACGCGGTGATCGTGGTCGATCCGCATCCCTCCGAGGCGCTGCTCGCCGACCTCGCCGCCCGCGGCGTCCGCGCCGTCGCCGCCGCACCGGCCGGCGTCGTCGCCCGGGTGATGGTGGTCGCGGTCAAGCCGCAGGTGCTCGACGCGGTGTTGCCGGCCTTCGCGCCGCTGGTCGGCGCCGACACGATCGTCGTCTCGGTGGTCGCCGGCAAGACCATCGCCACCTTCCGCGGCCACCTCGGCGGCGGTCGGATCGTCCGCACCATCCCCAACACGCCGGCTCAGGTCGGCCGCGGCATCACCGCGGCGGTCGCCGGCGACGACGTCGGCCCCGCCGATCGGACCCTGGTCGATCGCCTGCTGTCGGCGGTGGGCAAGGTCGAATGGGTCGCCGAGGAGGCCCACATCGACTTCGTCACAGCGGTCTCCGGATCGGGTCCGGCCTATGTCTTCCACATGGTCGAGGCGCTCGCCGCCGCCGGTGCCGCCCTCGGCCTGCCCGCCGACGTCGCCGCCCGGCTCGCCCGGGCGACCGTCGAGGGCTCCGGCGAACTGCTGTTCCAGAGCCCGGAGAGCCCGGCGCAGTTGCGCATCGACGTCACCTCGCCGAAGGGTACCACCGCCGCGGCGCTCGACGTGCTGATGGGCGAGCCCGGCCTCACCGAGCTGATGACCAGAGCGGTCGCCGCCGCGGCGAAACGCTCGCAGGAACTCGCCGGCTGAAGCCGGGCTGCTGCCCCGTTCGTCGGGACGCCCGGCCGGCACGCCGACCGAGGACCGTCCGTCGATCCGCTGGAGCGCCGGCGATCCGCTCGAGCGTCGGTTCGTGCACCGGCGTCGCGCCCGTCTCCGGGTCGGCGCCGGTTTCGTCTTCGCTGGATCGCCGAGCCCGGTCGTCAGCCGCGGGCGGCGATCAGCGCCTCGTCGATCTCCTTCGCCCGCCGGAACGCCGGCCGCGACGCGATCCGCTCGACATAGGCGTCGACCACCGGCGCCTCCGGCAACAGCCCGAAGGCCCGGGTCCAGGAGAGCGCACTGCCCCAGACGGTGTCGGCGACGGTGAAGCGCGCGCCGCCGATCCACTCGTTCTCACCCAGCCGTCCGAGGATCGCCGCCCAGGTGTCCTCGAAACTGCCGTAGGGCATCATCGACGGCTTTCCCGGCTCGCGCTTCATCACCCGGTCGCACAGCGCCGGCTCGAAACAGTTGCCGTAGAAGAACAGCCAGCGCAGCATCTCGCCGCGCCCCGCCTCGCCCGGCCGCGGCGACAGCCCGCGCTCGGGAAACAGATCGCCGAGATGCAGCGCGATCGCCCCGAGCTCGGTGACGATCGTCCCGTCCACCCGGATCGCCGGCACCTTCCCCATCGGGTTGACCGCCAGATAGTCCGGCTTCTTCTGATCGGCCCGGTCGAGCCACAGGATCCGCCGCTCGTAGGCGACGCCCAGCTCCTCCAGCAGGAACAGGGTGCCGTCCGACCGGCTGTTCGGACCATGGAAGAAGACGATCTCGGTTCCGCTCATTCCGACCTCCCGATCTGGTTGCACCGATCATCGAACATAACGAGAACATTCGCAAGCCCGCAAACGCCGACCCGACGTTTCGCCGCACCCCGGGAGGCCGCGCCGGAGGCCTCGTCGATCCGCCGGAAGGGCCGAAATCCTTGCGCTTCGCCGCCCTCGGTGCTATGAGCCCGGCCGTTCCCACACGCCGACACCCCTGGAGGCACCGTGAGGGACTCCCGACGCATCGCGAAAGATCGGTCGCCGGGGCCGAGAGAGGCCGGATTTCCGGCCTCTTCGTTTTGAATTCACAGTCGAGAGGTGAGCACCCATGAGCCGTCAGTCCTACGAGCTCGAAGCCCAGGTGCGCGATCAGGTCGGCAAGGGGGCCGCCCGCGCACTCCGCCGCGAGAATCGCGTTCCCGCCGTGATCTATGGCGACAAGAAGCCCCCGCTGGCGATTTCCCTCGCCTTCAAGGAGACCGACAAGCGTCTGCGTGCCGGCGGCTTCCTGACCACCGTCGCCACCATCGCCGTCGGCGACGAGAAGATCCGGGTGATCCCCAAGGATTACCACATGCACCCGGTGAAGGACACGCTCACCCACGTCGACTTCCTGCGGATCGGCGACGACACCGTCGTCACCGTCTTCGTGCCGGTCCATCCGGTGAAGGCCGAGCTCTCCCCGGGCATGAAGCGCGGCGGCGCCCTGTCGATCGTCCATCACGAGATCGAGATGCTGGTGCGCGCCGATGCGATTCCCGATGCGGTCGAGATCGACGTCTCCGGCCTCGACATCGGTGATTCCATCCACATCGACGACGTGACCTTCGCCGCCGGTCAGAAGCCGGTGATCCACGAGAAGAACTACACGGTTCTGTCGATCACCGCCCCGGCCGGCTGGTCGGAAGCTGCGGCTGCGCCGGCGACGCCGGCCGCCTGATCGGCACCGCTTCCGGGGACGCCTCATGTTGCTCTTCGTCGGGCTCGGCAACCCGGGAGCGGACTACGCCCGCAATCGGCACAACATCGGCTTCATGGCGGTGGACGCGATCGTCCGCCGCCATGGCTTTTCGCCCTGGCGGGCGAAGTTCCACGGCGAGACCTGCGAAGGCACCATCGCCGGCGAGAAGATCGTCGCGCTGAAGCCGACGACCTACATGAACGACAGCGGCCGCTCGGTCGTCGCCGCCACCACCTTCTTCAAGCTCGAGCCGAAGGACGTCGTCGTCTTCCACGACGAACTCGACCTGCCGCCGGCCCGGCTCAAGGTGAAGATCGGCGGCGGACACGCCGGCCACAACGGCCTCCGCTCGATCCAGGCCCACATCGGTCCCGACTTCCGCCGCATCCGCCTCGGCATCGGCCATCCCGGCGCCAAGGAACGGGTCACCGGCCACGTCCTCGGCGACTTCGCCAAGGTCGACCGCGACTGGCTCGAGCCGCTGCTCGACGACGTCGCCGCCCATGCCGACCGCCTCGTCGCCGGCGACGACACCGGCTTCATGAACGCCGTCGCGCTCGCCGGACGTCCGCCCGAGACCGCTCCGGCCGAGCCGAAACCGGCGGCGGCCCGTCCCGCCGATCCGCAGGGCCCCTCGACCACCGCCCGCAACGCCATGGCCGAGACGCTGCGACGTCTGCTCGCCGCCAAGAAGCGCTGATTCCGGGGCTCCGAGCCCGCCCGCACCCTTGAATCCGGAAGCGCCGAGGACTAGGGTCGCGCATCGGATTTCGGCCGGATACCGGGCTTCGTCACTCGGCCTGTGCCGAATGCGATCCTCGGCTCTCCCCCATGATTCGACCGATCGGACGGGCCAGGCGTCGCGCCCGCCCCGATCGCCTGCGAGCGACGACGAGGAGGCCCCGCCATGCCGGTCGGCACCGTGAAATTCTTCAACGAAACCAAAGGTTATGGTTTCATCCAGCCGGAAGATGGCTCGAAGGACGTGTTCGTTCACGTCACCGCCGTCGAACGGTCGGGCCTGCGTGGCCTCGCCGAGGGCCAGAAGGTCTCCTTCGAGATCGAGAACGACCGCCGCTCCGGCAAGCCGGCCGCCACCAATCTCGCGATCGTCTGATCGACGATCCGGAGCCCGGGAACGCGGAGATTTTCCGCGTTCCCGGGCTCGCGCGTTTCCGCTATAGGAAGCGCCGACGAAACGAATGAAGGATACGGGTCTCGTACATGGCCAAGGAAGAATTGATCCAGTTCGACGGGTTGGTGCTCGAAATCCTGCCCGATGCGCGATTTCGAGTGCGCCTCGAGAACGGCCACGAGATCGTCGCCTACACCGCAGGCAAGATGAAGAAGAATCGCATCAAGACGCTCGCGGGCGACCGCGTCACCGTCGAGATGAGCCCCTACGATCTCGAGAAGGGGCGCCTCGTCTTCCGCCATCGCGAGACCCGGCCCGACGGCGCCCCGCCGCGCCCCGCCGGCAATCCCCAGTTCCGTCGCCGCTGACCGCGGCGGCGACCGGCCGACCGGCTCCCGGCTCCGCGCCCGACACGCGGAGCCGGTCGCATGTCGCCCCCTCGACCGGAGTGTCTCGACCATGGGTTTCAAATGCGGGATCGTCGGCCTGCCCAACGTCGGCAAGTCGACCCTCTTCAACGCTCTGACCCGGACCGCCGCGGCCCAGGCCGCGAACTATCCGTTCTGCACCATCGAGCCGAACACCGGCGAGGTCGGCGTTCCCGACCCGCGGCTGGCCAGGCTCGCCGCGGTCGGCAAGTCGGCGCAGATCGTGCCGACCCGGATCACCTTCGTCGACATCGCCGGCCTGGTCCGCGGCGCGTCGAAGGGCGAGGGCCTCGGTAACCAGTTCCTCGCCAACATCCGCGAGGTCGACGCGATCGTCCACGTGCTCCGGTGCTTCGAGGACGGCGACGTCACCCACGTCGAGGGCCGGGTCGATCCGGTCGCCGACGCCGAGACGGTCGAGACCGAGCTGATGCTCGCCGATCTCGACAGCCTCGAACGCCGGGTGGTGGCGACCCGCAAGAAGGCGCAGGGCGGCGAGCGCGACGCCAAGCAGATCCTGCCGGTGATGGAAGCGGCGCTCGAGCTGCTGCAGAACGGCAGGCCGGTCCGGATGCTCGAGGTCTCGCACGAGGATCGGCCGCTGCTCGACGGGCTGATGCTGCTGACCTCCAAGCCGGTGCTCTACGTCTGCAACGTCGAGGAGGCGGCCGCGGCCACCGGCAACGCCCATTCGGCCCGCGTCGAGGAGATGGCCGAGGCGCAGGGCGCCCGCGCCGTGGTTATCTCGGCGGCGATCGAAGCCGAGATCGCCCAGCTCTCCGACGAGGAGGAGCTGGAGTTCCTGGAGGGGATGGGCCTGCACGAACCCGGTCTCGACCGGCTGATCCGCGCCGGCTACGAGCTGCTCGGCCTGATCACCTACTTCACCGTCGGTCCCAAGGAGACCCGGGCCTGGACCATCGTCCGCGGCACCAAGGCCCCCGGCGCCGCCGGCGTGATCCATTCCGACTTCGAACGCGGCTTCATCCGCGCCCAGACCATCGCCTACGACGACTACGTGTCGCTGGGGGGCGAAGCACCGGCCAAGGAGGCCGGCAAGGCGCGCGACGAAGGCAAGGAATACGTCGTCCAGGACGGCGACGTGCTGCTGTTCAGGTTCAACGCCTGACGAAGAGGAAGGGCCGGTCGCGCGACCGGCCCTTTCCGCATCCGCCTCAGTTCGGCACCGCGTCCTTCGGACCGCCGCCGACGAAGCGCTTGTGGATCCGGAACAGCGCGATCACCGATTCCGCCGCCAGCCGAACGCCGAGGAACACCAGTCCGGCGAGGCAGGTCATGACCACCAGGGTCAGGATGCCGACGATCGCCGATTGCGACAGGGCGAGAAGGCCGAACAGCCATCCGACCAGCGCCAACAGGACGGAAACCACGCACCCGAGGTAATAGAAGGGGCGGACCAGCCGGTCGACGAGGAATTCGTCGATCTGGGCGAGTTGAGAAAACATGCGTGAAATGTCCTCTGAGTTTGTCCGATCGCGGGTCGGGCGCACCGGAGAGCAGCCCATCGGCGCCACTTATGACATGGACCGCCGTTTCGATCGACGGAGGAATCGGTGTTTCGCTTCGAAGACTTCACGGAAGGACTGGTCGTTCCCCTGGGCGAGCGGCGGTTCGAACGCGACGAGATCGTCGCCTTCGCCGGTCGCTGGGATCCGCAACCCTTCCACCTCGACGAGGAGGCCGGGGCGGCGTCGATGCTCGGCGGTCTCGCCGCCTCCGGCTGGCACACCGCGGCGGCGCTGATGCGGCTGTTCGTCGATTCGCTGCTGTCGAAGTCGCCCTCGCTCGGCTCGCCCGGCATCGACCGTCTGCGCTGGTCGAAGCCGGTGCGTCCCGGCACCACGCTCTCCGCCACCCTCACCGTCCTCGAGACCCGCGTCTCCCGGAACCGGCCGAAGGTCGGGCTGGTCGCCGCCCGCTTCGACGTCGTCGACGACGCCGGCGACCCGGTGATGACCATGACCGGCACCGTGATGTTCGAGAGGGAGGTCGCCCCATGAAGGCGCTCGACGACTGGCGGCCGGGCGAGAGCGTCGAGATCGGCACCCACACCTTCGGCCGGGAGGAGATCCTCGACTTCGCCCGCGCGTTCGATCCGCAACCCTTCCACCTCGACGAGGCGGCGGCGGCGCGGTCGCTGTTCGGCGGGCTCGCCGCCTCCGGCTGGCACGTCGCCTGCGCCTGGATGCGGCTCTGGGTGCTCCACGAGCAGGCCGAGGCGAAGGCGGCCCGCGCCCGCGGCGAGGACCCGGTGGTGCCCGGCCCCTCCCCCGGCTTCGACGACATGCGCTGGATGAAGCCGGTCCTCGCCGGAACCACACTGCGCTACCGCAACACCGTGGTCTCCGCCCGGCCGACCACCTCGCGTCCCGGCTGGGGCGTCCTCACCACGCTGGTCACTGCGACCGACGAGGCCGGCGACGAAGTCTTCCGCTTCACCGGCCACGTCTTCGTCCCGCGACGGGCGAGCGACCGATCCGCCGAGGATCAGGCCGGCACGGCATAGGCCGTGCACACCCACTCCGGCGAACGCCGATGGACGCGGAACCCCATCGCCGCGTAGTAGGCGAGCCCGGCGGGGTTGTCGGCGGCGATGGTGGCGTCGATCGCCGGCAGCGCCGCCCGCCGCGCCGCCGCCGCCGTCGCCGAAAACAGCGCCGAGCCGATGCCGCGGCGGCCGAGACCGGGCTTCACATAGGTGCCGATCACGCCCCGGCCGACCGTCACACCGTAGGGATTGCCCGGGGTCGCCAGTTTGAGCGACTGGAAGCCGACGATCTCTCCGTCGTCGGCCTCGGCGACCAGACAGACGATCCGGTCGGGGTGCTCGACGTAGAAGGCTCTCACATGGGCCGGATCGTGCGGGCGATCGCTCTTCCAGAGAGCGATCACCGCGCCGAGCACCCGGCTCATGCCCTCCGCGTCGGCCGGTTCGGCCGGTCTGATCTTCATGCGTCGTCGCGTCCCTCGAGCGATGTCCGATCGTGCCGTCGCGAATTTCCATCGTCGCGAAGTCGGTGTTCACGACTTTCCGCCCTAGATCTCCTCGAGAGAAGGAGATCCCGACATGACCGATCCGTCGTCCCCGATCCCGCCCGATGCTCCGCAGGTGATCCTACCGCGGGTCCACGATCTCGGCGACGGCTTCATGGTGCGCCGGGCTCTGCCCTCGGCGATGCGGCGGATGGTCGGTCCCTTCGTCTTCTTCGACCAGATGGGCCCGGTGACCCTCGCCCCCGGCGCCGGACAGGACGTCCGGCCCCATCCCCACATCGGCCTGTCGACCCTGACCTGGCTCTACGACGGCGAGATCCGCCACCGCGACAGCGCCGGCCACGTCGAGACGATCCGTGCCGGCGAGGTCAACTGGATGACCGCAGGCCGCGGCATCGTCCACTCCGAGCGCACCCCGCCCGAGACCCGCGCCACCGGCGGCCGGCTGTTCGGCCAACAGATCTGGATCGCCCTGCCGAAGGCGATGGAGGAGAGCGCTCCGAGCTTCGCCCATCACGCCGCGGCGAGCCTGCCGAAGACCGAGGGCGACGGGATCCGCGCCACGCTGGTCGCCGGCGCCGCCCTCGGCCTCGCCTCGCCGGTGCCGGTGTTCTCCGACCTGATGTTCATCGACCTCGTCCTCGCCGACGGCGCCCGCTTCGCGGTGCCGCGGGAGCACGCCGAACGGGCGGTGTTCGTCGTCTCCGGCGCGGTCTCGATCGACGGCCAGGACGGCCGCTTCGAGCCCGAGCGGCTGGTGGTCTTCGCCCCCGGCGCCGAGATCGTGCTGACCGCCCACGGCCCCACCCGCCTGACTCTGATCGGCGGCGAGCCCTTCCCGGAGAAGCGCTTCGTCTACTGGAACTTCGTGTCGAGTTCGAAGGATCGGATCGAGGCGGCCAAGGCCGACTGGCGGGCCGGCCGCTTCCCGGCGATCGCCGGCGAGACCGAGTTCATTCCGCTCCCCGACGACCCGCCGGGCGTGGTCTGGAAGGGGTGACGCGGACGGCCCGACCCGCCACTCGAACCCGACGATCGCGAGGCGGAGGATCCGCCCCGGTTCCACCGGAGATGCGCCGATGCGCCTTCCTCCACCCGTCGTCTTCTTCGCCACTCTCCTGGCGATGGCCGGGGCGAACGCCGTCCTGCCCGGCCCCGAACTGCTGACGGCACCGCTGCGGCCGCTCGGGTGGCTGCTCACCCTGCCGGGGCTCGTCCTCGCCGGTTCCGCCGTCGCCCGGCTGCGGCGGGCCGGCACCACCCTGCGCCCAGACCGCGATCCGAACCGGCTGGTGACCGACGGCCCCTGGACCCGCAGCCGCAACCCGATCTATCTCGGGCTGACCCTGACGCTCTTCGGCTTCGCCCTGTTCGCCGGCACGACCACGCCGGCGATCGTCGCCTGGGCCTTCCCGCTGGTGATCGACCGGTTCCAGATCCCGTTCGAGGAGGCGGCACTCGCCCGCCTGTTCGGGGCGGAATGGGAGGCCTATCGGCTCCGGGTGCGCCGCTGGCTCTAGAGACACGAAGGCCCGGCGCTCGCACGCCGGGCCTCGAGAGATCGGATCGGACGGCCGGGGTCGGCTCAGTCCTTGGCGCGCTCGACGTAGGATCCGTCGGCGGTCATCACCACGACGCGGGTGCCGACGCCGACGTGCGGCGGCACCGCGGTCTTGACGCCGTTCGACAGGATCGCCGGCTTGTAGGACGACGACGCGGTCTGGCCCTTGGTCACCGGCTCGGTCTCGACGATCTCCAGAACCACCTTCTGCGGCAGTTCGATCGACACCGGAACGTCCTGGTAGATCGCGACCTGGCACTCCATGTCCTCGATCAGATAGGCCGCCAGATCGCCGACGACGTCCTTGGGAACCACGATCTGGTCGTAGTTCTCCTTGTTCATGAAGTGGAAGCCTTCGTCGTCGTTGTAGAGGTAGGCGTAGGGGCGCTCGTCGAGCATCGCCCGCTCGACCTGCTCGGTGGTCTTCCAACGCTCGGAGACCTTGACCCCGTCGGAGATGCGCCGCATGTCGATCTGGGTCGTCGGGGTGCCCTTGCCGGGATGGAAGCTCTCGGCCGACAGGACGACGTAGAGCTTGTTGTCCATCTCGACGACATTGCCCTTGCGGAGATTCTGCGCATTCACCTTCATGGAGTCGGACCTCGATCGGTTCAAAACGAAACACGCGCGCGACCCGACCGGCCCGCACGACCATTGGCGTCTCCTCTCTCACTTCTCGCCCGCGAAGAAAAGCGAAAAGTCGCGGTTCTCCGCCCTTGCCGCGCGTTTCCCGATCGGGAGAGACTGCGCCGGCCGCACCTTCCGGAGTTTCGATGTCGAAGACCGATCCCGCCGCTCCCTCCGTTCCGCGACCGTCGGACGCCGCGTCCCGGCCCTGGTGGGACGCCGATCGCCATGCCGACCGCCGGCCGCTGCTCGTCGCCCGCAACCGCACCCGCGCGGCGATCCGCCGCTTCTTCGAGGACGACGGCTTCACCGAGGTCGAGGCCGCCTGCCTCCAGATCTCGCCCGGCAACGAGACCCATCTGCACGCGCTCGCCGTCGACGTGACCGGCGACGACGGCGTCGCCCGGCCGCGCTACCTCCACACCTCGCCGGAGTTCGCCCTGAAGAAGCTGATCGCCGCCGGCGAGACGAAGATCTTCGACTTCGCCCGGGTGTGGCGCGACCGCGAGGGCGGCGACCGCCACTCGGTCGAGTTCACCATGCTCGAGTGGTACCGCGCCCACGCCCCTTACGAAGCACTGATGGACGACTGCGCCGATCTGCTGCGGCTCGCCGCCGACACCATCGGTGCCGACGCTCTGCGCCACCGCGGCCGCAGCTGCGATCCCCGTCTCCCGCCCGAGCGGCTGACCGTCGCCGATGCCTTCGCCCGCTTCGCCGGCATCGATCTCCTCGCCACGCTCCCCGACGATCCGGCCCGCCCCCCCGACCGCGCCGGTCTGGCGGCACGGGCGGCCGCCGTCGGCATCGCCGTCGGCGACGGCGAATCCTGGTCGGACGTCTTCTCCCGGGTGCTCGCCGAACGGATCGAGCCGGCACTCGGCGACGGCCGGGCGGTGATCCTGATGGAATATCCCGCCTGCGAAGCCGCCCTCGCCCGCACCTCGCCCGGAGACGGCCGGGTCGCCGAGCGCTTCGAAGTGTGGGCCTGCGGCGTCGAGCTCGCCAACGCCTTCGGCGAGCTGACCGATCCCGCCGAACAGCGCCGCCGCTTCGAGATCGAGATGGACGAGAAACAGCGGATCTACGGAACCCGCTATCCGATCGACGAGGACTTCCTCGCCGCCCTCGCCCGGATGCCGCCGACCAGCGGCATCGCCCTCGGTTTCGACCGGCTGGTGATGCTGGCGACCGGCGCCCCCCGCCTTTCCGACGTGATGTGGACGCCGCCCGCCTGACCGGCGTTCCGTCGCCGCACGGTGTGATAGTATCCGCTTCGATCCTGGGCCAATCTGCCGCCCCGCGAAGGACCGGACGAGATGACCCGACCCCATCCCGAAGAGCATGCCGACGACACCGCGCCCACCACCGCGGCGCAGACGCACGTCGGTCACGATCACGACGGGCATCACGATCACGACGATCACCACCGCCACGAAGATCACGACGGACACCACGATCCGCATGGTCACGATCACGTCCACGCCGATCGCCCTCGGCCCGTCGGAGCCCATGGTCACGCGCACGGCCACGGCCATTCCCATGCCCACGGCGGTCACGGCCACGTCCATGTGCCCGCCGATTTCGGCACCGCCTTCCGGGTCGGCATCGCGGTCAACCTGGCCTTCGTCGGGATCGAGGCGGGCTTCGGCTTCTTCGCCGATTCGGTGGCCCTGATCGCCGACGCCGGACACAATCTGTCCGACGTTCTGTCGATGCTGCTCGCCTGGGTGGCGGCGCGTGCCGCGCTGCGGCCGCCGAGCGCCCGCTTCACCTATGGTTTCGCCAAGTCGTCGATCCTCGCCTCGCTCGCCAACGCGCTGCTGCTGATGGTGGCGGTCGGCGCGATCCTGTGGGAGGCGGTGCATCGGCTGATCGCCCCGACCCCGGTGTCGGCGCCGATCATGATCGCCGTGGCGGCGGTCGGCATCGGCGTCAACTGGGCGACGGCGGTGCTGTTCGCCCGCGGCCAGGGCGATCTCAATCTCCGCGGCGTCTACCTGCACATGGTCGCCGACGCGGCGATCTCGGCCGGGGTGGTGGTCGCCGGTCTCGTCGTCTGGGCGACCGGCTGGTCGATCGTCGACCCGCTGGTCAGCCTCGCGGTCGCCGGGGTCATCGTCTGGGGCACCTGGGGACTGCTGGTCGAGAGTTCGGCGCTGTCGGTCGCCGGCGTCCCCGCCGGGATCGATCCCGCCGCGGTGCGCGATTTCCTCGCCGCCCGACCCGGGGTGGCCGGGCTGCACGATCTCCACATCTGGGGCCTGTCGACCACCGAGACCGCGCTGACCGCCCATCTGGTGATGCCGGCCGGCGCGCCCGGCGACGCCTTCCTCGCGGAGGTCGCCGAGGAACTGGCCGAGCATTTCGACATCGACCACGTCACCCTGCAGATCGAGACCGGAGACGGCGACTGGTGCCGCCTCGTCTCCGACCGGGTGCTGTGAGGCGGCGCCTCGCCGCTGCTCAGTGCCCCTCGAACTCGACCAGCACCTTCACCGGCACGCCCATCGCGCGCAGCTTGTCGGCGCCGCCGAGCTCCGGCAGATCGATCACGAAGATCGCCGCCACCACTTCGGCGCCGAGCCGGCGCAGCAGCTCGGCCGCCGCACAGGCGGTGCCGCCGGTGGCGATCAGGTCGTCGCAGAGGATCACCTTCTCGCCCTCGAACACCGCGTCGCGATGGATCTCCATCTCGTCGACGCCGTATTCCAGGGAATAGGCGACCGACACCGTCTCGTAGGGCAGCTTGCCGCGCTTGCGGATCGGTACGAAGCCGGCGCCGAGCCGGTCCGCCACCGCGCCGCCGAGGATGAAGCCCCGCGCCTCGATCCCCGCCACCTTGTCGATGCCGGTCCCGTCGTAGGGCGCCACCAACTCGGCGATGCACTGCCGGAAGGCCCGCGGGCTGCCGAACAGCGTGGTGATGTCGCGGAAGACGATCCCCGGCTTCGGGTAGTCGGGAATCGAGCGGATCATGTCCTTGAGGTTCATCACCAGTAGTCCTTCATGATCTCGGTGGCCCAGGCGGGCTCGCGGATCTCTCCACGCGGCTCGAACCCACGCATCACCGGTTTGATGTCGAGGATCGGCGTACCGTCGATCGCGTCGAGCCCGCGCACCCTGAGACGCCGCCCGTCGACGGCGACGATCTCCACCGCGGTCACGCCGATCCGGTTCGGCCGCGGTGCGCCGCGCTGGGCGAAGATGCCGACCTCCGGCCACGCCGGATTGCCGCGCGGCCGCCGGGTCCCGGCGCAGATCGTCTCCGGATCGATCATGTCGAGGTGGAAGACGACGAGCGCATGGCTGAATCCGTCGAGGCCGGTCAGGGCGGTCTCCGGCAGCGCCTGATCGAGCACGATCTCCGCCTCGACCGTCCCCCAGCCGTCGTCCTGGTTCTCGACCCGACCGCCGTGGACCCGGCCGATCGGCTCCAACGTGATGCCGTTCATCTCAGGACTTCCGCCTGTTCAGAACCCGTCCGGCGATCGCATCGAGCCTGGCGAGCAGCGCCGGATCGCGCTTGTCGTGCGCGGTCATCAGCGCATGTTCGAGCGCCACGTCGGAGCCGATCGGACAGGCGGGATGCTCGTCGGGGAAGTCACGGGCGAAACGGGCGATCAGCCGGCGCCCCTTCTCGGCGTTCTCTTCGACCACCTTCAGCACCGAGACGACGTCGACGTGGTCCTCCGCCGGATGCCAGCAGTCGTAGTCGGTGACCATCGCCACGGTCGCGTAGGGCAGCTCCGCCTCACGGGCGAGCTTGGCCTCCGGCATGTTGGTCATGCCGATCACGTCGAAACCGGAGGACTTGTACCAGAGGCTCTCGGCGAGGGTGGAGAACTGCGGCCCTTCCATGCAGACGTAGGTGCCGCCCCGGCGGATGTCGATGCCCTCGAGCCTGCCGGCCGCCTCCAGCCGGTCCATCACGCCCGGGCTGGTCGGGTGGCCGAAGGCGACATGGGCGACGCAGCCGGTGCCGAAGAAGCTCGACGGCCGTCCGTGGGTGCGGTCGACGAACTGGTCGATCAGCACGAAGGTGCCGGGCGCCAGATCCTCGCGATAGGAGCCGACCGCCGAGATCGACACCAGATCGGTCACGCCCGCCCGCTTCATCGCGTCGATGTTGGCGCGATAGTCGATCTCGGAGGGCGGGATCCGGTGGCCGCGGCCGTGCCGGGGGAGGAAGACCAGCTTCTTGCCGGCGATCCGGCCGATCAGCAACTCGTCGGACGGCTCGCCCCAGGGGCTGTCGACCTTCGTCCAAACCGCGCCGGTGAGCCCCGGCAGGTCGTAGAGTCCCGATCCTCCGATCACTCCGATCACAGATGCCGTCATGGCACGTCTCCTGCTCGCGATCCTTCAGCACCCGAGCCGGAGTTTCACCATTCCCGGCGGATATGCAATGCGGGATCGTCCCTCTCCGACACGCTTCCGGGTCCGACCTGCCCCGACGTCGCATCGCGGGCGAGATCCCGGGCGATCGGCAGGATCGTGTCGCGCGTCAGCGGCGCGATCGGCCGATCCGGCGGCGCGAAGGGATCGATCCACACCACCTCCGCGATCTCGGCGGCGGCCCGCACCTCGGCGTCGAAGGGGAGATGGAACGTCTGCGCCTCGACCAGATGACCGGGTTCGTTCGCCGCCTCGGCACCGAACACCCCGAGGAACCGCGGCACCGTCGGATCGACCACCACGCCCAGCTCTTCCCGCAGCTCGCGCACCAGCGCCCGTTCCGCCGTCTCGTCGGCGTCGATCTTGCCGCCCGGCTGCATCAGCGCCGTCGTCCCGCGCTTGCGCACCAGCAGGCAGCGCCCGCCGCGATCGAGGATCAGCGCGGCGGCGATGCGGACGACCGGACGGCCCTGCTCCGACGCGGTCACGGCCTCACCGTCTCCCCGGCCACCGTCCATTTGGCCGACGGCGGTTCGTAGGCTCGGAAGCGCGCGACGATGGTGTCGATGTCGTCGGCGAAGACCAGCATCTCCGCATGCCGCTCCCGCATGAAGCCGGCACCGACCATGGTGTCGCTCATCGCCCGCAGCGGCCGGAAATAGCCGCCGACGTCGAGGAACCCGCAGGGTTTGTCGTGGATCCCGAGCTGCGCCCAGGTCCATTGCTCGAAGATCTCCTCGAGCGTGCCGGGGCCTCCCGGCAGGGCCACGAAGCCGGTGGCGATCTCGGCCATCTCCGCCTTGCGCTCGTGCATCGTCTCGACCACCCGCAACTCGGTGAGGCCGGGATGCGCCAGTTCGCGATCGACCATCGCCCGCGGGATGACGCCGATCACCCGGCCGCCCGCCGACAGCGCGCCGTCGGCGACCGCGCCCATCAGGCCGACCCGGCCGCCGCCGTAGACGACCCCGATCCCCGCGCCCGCGAGCCGCCGGCCGACGTCGAACGCCGTCCGCCCGAACCGGGGATCGTTGCCGTCGCTCGAGCCGCAGAAGATGCCGAGAATCATCGATCGTCCCTCCGTTCGAAACGGCGCGACGTTATGCGGCGGGAGCGCACCGACAAGGAGCGATTCCGGATGGCCGCCTCCCGCCGACGAAAAGAGGGCCCCCGGTCGCCCGGGAGCCCTCTTCGGATCGAGGAGCGACCGCTCGGCCGATCAGTGCGGCACCTTCGACCACAGCTTGCGCTTGGCGAAGAACAGCAGGCCGGCGAGGACCACCAGGAACATCACCGTCTTCAGGCCGGTCGACTTGCGCGCCTCGAGCTTCGGCTCGGCGGCCCACATCAGGAAGGCGGCGACGTCGCGGGCGTAGTTCTGCAGCTTGCCCGGCGTGCCGTCGTCGTAGGTCACCATGTCGTCGGCGAGCGGCGCCGGCATCGCGATGCACGAACCACCGATGAACGACTGGTTGTACTGCAGACCGTCGGCGCAGGTGATGCCGTGCGGCGCGTCCCGGTAGCCGGTCAGCAGCGCATAGACGTAGTCCGGCCCGCTCTCCTGATACTGGGTGAAGGCGTCGAAGACGAACCACGGGAAGCCCCGATGGACCGCCCGCGCCTTGCCCATCAGCGACAGATCCGGCGGCGCCGCGCCGTTCATCGCCGCCTTCGCCGCCTCTTCGTTGGCGAACGGCGAGGGGAAGCGGTCCGACGGCTTGCCCGGCCGCTCGAACATGTCGCCGGTGTCGTTCGGCCCGTCCTGCACCTTGATGGTGGCGGCCAGCGCCTTGACCTCGTCGATGCTGAAGCCCGGTCCACCATCGTCGGCGAGCGTCCGGAAGGCGACGTACTTCATCGAGTGGCAGGAGGAGCAGACCTCCTTGTAGACCTTGTAGCCGCGCTGCAGCTGGCCCTTGTCGAAGCGACCGAACGGTCCGGCGAAGCTCCACGACTGCTTCTCGACCACCGGCCCGTGGACGGCGGTCTCCTCGGCCACGGCGGGAACCGCGGCCGAGAGGCCGATCGCCAGCGCCGTCGCGCCGACCAGACGGCCGAGTTTCGAACCGGAAAGGATCATGGTCATGATGAACGTCTCCCGATCTCTTCGGTTCAATGCGTCGAAGACTTGGCGAGGATCGCCGCGTTGATCGACTCCGGCACGGCCTTCGGCTTCTCGATCTTCCCGAGGACCGGCAGGATCACCAGGAAGTGGAAGAAGTACCAACCGGTCAGGACCTGCGACCAGATCACGTAGCTGCCTTCCGCCGGCTGCGAGCCGAGCCAGCCGAGCAGCACCGCCACGACCACCAGGATCCAGAAGAACTGCCGGTAGAGCGGCCGATAGGTGGCCGAGCGGACCTTCGAGGTGTCGAGCCACGGCACCACGAACAGCACCGCGATCGCGCCGAACATCGCGATGACGCCGCCGAGCTTGTCCGGGATCGCCCGGAGGATCGCGTAGAACGGCAGGAAGTACCATTCCGGAACGATGTGGGCGGGGGTCGAGAGCGGGTTCGCCTCGATGTAGTTGTCCGGGTGGCCCATGAAGTTCGGCACCCAGAACAGGAACCACGAGAAGAACAGCAGGAACACCGCCGCGCCCAGCGCGTCCTTCAGGGTGGCGTAGGGGGTGAACGGCACGGTGTCCTGCTCGGACTTCACCTCGACGCCCACCGGATTGTTCTGGCCGACCACGTGCAGCGCCCAGACGTGCAGGATGACCACCCCGACGATCACGAACGGCAGCAGATAGTGCAGCGAGAAGAAGCGGTTGAGGGTCGGGTTGTCGACCGAGAAGCCGCCCCACAGCCAGGTGACGATGGCGTCGCCGATCACCGGGACCGCGCCGAACAGGCTGGTGATGACGGTGGCGCCCCAGAACGACATCTGGCCCCACGGCAGCACGTAGCCCATGAAGGCGGTGGCCATCATCAGGAGGAAGATCACCACGCCGAGGATCCACAGGATCTCGCGCGGCGCCTTGTAGGAGCCGTAGTACATGCCGCGGAACATGTGCACGTAGACCGCGATGAAGAACATCGAGGCGCCGTTGGCATGCATGTAGCGGATCAGCCAGCCCCAGTTGACGTCGCGCATGATGTGCTCGACCGAGGCGAAGGCGAGGCTGACGTGCGGCGTGTAGTGCATCACCAGGACGATGCCGGTGATCAGCTGCACCACCAGCATCATCGACAGGATGGCGCCGAACGTCCACCAGTAGTTGAGATTGCGCGGCGTCGGATAGGCGACGAAGCTGTCGTATCCCAGTCGGATGATCGGCAGACGGGCGTCGAGCCAGCGCGTGAAGGCATTGCCGGGAACGTAGGTCGAAGGACCACTCATCTCTTCTTCTCCCCCGCGGACGGCGTCAGCCGATCTTCACGACCTTGTCGGAAACGAACTCGTAGGGCGGCACCGGCAGGTTGGCGGGCGCCGGCCCGGCGTGGATCCGGCCCGAGGCGTCGTAGACCGAGCCGTGGCAGGGGCAGAACCAGCCGTCGTAGTCGCCCTGGTGACCGAGCGGGATGCAGCCGAGGTGGGTGCAGACGCCGACCACCACCAACAGGTTCTCGTGGCCCTTCTTCACCCGATCGGCGTCGGTCTGCGGGTCGCGCAGCCCCTTGACGTCCATCTTGGCGAGCTTGGCCATCTCCTCGTCGGTGCGGTTGCGGATGAACACGGGCTTGCCGCGCCACTTCACCTTGACGATCTGTCCCGGCGCCACCGCCGAGACGTCGACCTCGATGCTGGACAGCGCCAGCGCCGAGGCGTCCGGGTTCATCTGGTCGATGAACGGCCAGACCGCGGCGGCGGCACCCACGGCGCCGACCGCACCGGTCGCGAGATAGAGGAAGTCGCGGCGCGACGGTTCTGCGGTGTCCATTGTCGTCAAGGTCGGATCCTCTCGAAGCGCGTCGGATCGATCGTCCCGGAGACGTCGTCCGATCCGCGGTAGATCAAGCGAAGCCGACGACGCATTGGGCAGGAGGTACGCAGCGGTGGGCCACCGGGAAGCGGGGCGCCCGGGAACCGATCGGGCTCCTTGTGACATCCCGTCGCGGCAAAGTCCAGGGATGCGGCGGTTCCGCCCCCCCTACCTTGGAACGGTTCGATGGCCCACCACATGCTCCTTGTAGCCGGCCTGCCGCATCGGAACCTTGCGCTCTGTCAAGAAACCCGAGAGGAAGGGGTTCTTCTTTCAGCGACCCGCCGGCGACCCTCCCGATGCACCCCGCTCCCTCCGATCCGACCACCGCCGATGCCGTCCCCCGACCGGCCGCGACCCGGCTGCGGCTCGCCCTCTACGAACCCGACATCCCGCAGAACGCCGGTACCCTGATCCGCACCGCCGCCTGCCTGGGATTCGCCGTCGATCTGATCGAACCGGCCGGGTTCTCCCTCGACGACCGCCATCTGCGCCGCGCCGGTCTCGACTACGTCGATCTCGCGGTGCTCTCGCGTCATCCGAGCTGGTCGGCCTTCGACGGGTGGCGGCGCGGCGAGGGCCGGCGGCTGGTGCTGCTCACCACCTCGGCGGAGATGTCGCACCTCGACTTCGCCTTCGGCGACGACGACGTGATCATGGTCGGACGCGAATCGGCGGGGGTGCCGGCCGCGGTCCACGACGCCGCCGACGCCCGTCTCAGGGTGCCGATGCTTCCCGGTCGGCGCTCGCTCAACGTCGCGATCACCGCCGCGATCGTGCTCGGCGAGGCGATGCGCCGAACGAACGGCTTCCCGCCGGTCGCCGGATGAGCGATCCCACGCCGTCCCCTCGAACCCGGAGCGCCGCGATGACCCCTCCCCTGCCGATCGGCCCCCTCGACACGGCGGCGACCCGGTGGTTCGAGACGCTGCGCGACCGCCTCTGCCGGATCTTCGAAGCGCTCGAGGACGAGATCGTCCCGCCGGGGTCGGATCTCCCGCCCGGCCGTTTCGTCGCGACCCCTTGGGAGCGGACCGATCCGACCGGCGTCCCCGGCGGCGGCGGCGTCATGGGCCTGATGCACGGCCGGGTCTTCGAGAAGGTCGGAATCCACGTCTCCACCGTCTACGGCACCTTCTCGGAGGCGTTCCGCCACGAGATTCCCGGTGCCTCGGAGGACCCGCGGTTCTGGGCTTCGGGCATCTCGCTGATCGCCCATCCGCTGTCCCCGCACGTCCCGACCGTCCACATGAACTGCCGGCGGGTGGTCACCTCGCGCGCCTGGTTCGGCGGCGGGGCCGACCTGACCCCGGTCCTCGACCGCCGCCGAACCCGTGAGGACCCCGATTCGGTCGCCTTCCACGCCGCGATGAAGGCCGCCTGCGACGCCCATCCGGTCGCCGACCATGCCCGATACGCCGCCTGGTGCGACGAGTACTTCTTCCTCCCCCACCGCGGCGAGCCGCGCGGGGTCGGCGGCATCTTCTTCGATCGGCTGGCGAGCGGCGACGGCCAGGCGGATTTCGCCTTCGTCCGGGCGGTCGGCGAGGCTTTCGCCGAAGTCTGGCCGGGGATCGTCCGGGCGAACGGCCGGACGCCGTGGACCGCGGCCGACCGCGAGGAACAGCTCGTCCGGCGCGGCCGCTACGTCGAGTTCAACCTGCTCCACGACCGCGGCACGATCTTCGGCCTGAAGACCGGCGGCAACGTCGCCTCGATCCTGTCGTCGCTGCCGCCCGTGGCGAAGTGGCCGTGATCCGTCGTCAGGCGACCGCCGCCGACCACGCCCGCGGCGCGCTCGGCTCGTCGAGCGCGTCGAGCGACGGCTTCACCCGGTTGCGGCCGCCGTGCTTGGCCGCGTAGAGCGCCGCGTCGGCCTCGGCGAGCAGATCGTCGACGCTGCGACCCGGCCGGATCCGATCCGCCGCGACACCGATCGACGCGGTGACCACCCGCTCGGTTCCGTCTTCGCCGTGCAGGACGGTCTCCGCCGCGATCGCCGCACGGATACGCTCGGCGACCCGGATGCCGTCGGCGAGCGACGTGTCGGGCAGGATCACCAGGAACTCTTCGCCGCCGAACCGGCCGACCAGGTCGTCCTTGCGCCGCACCTGCTCCTGGGCGACCGAGGCGACCTGCTTCAGGCAGGCGTCGCCGGCCGGATGGCCGAAACCGTCGTTGACCGCCTTGAAGTGATCGACGTCGATCATCAGCAGCGCCAGCGGTTCGCCGATCATCGTCGAGCGTGCCGCCATGTCGCGCAGATGCCCCTCGACCCGCCGCCGGTTGGCCACCCCGGTCAACGGATCACAGAGGCTCTCGGCCGACAGCTCGTCGTAGCGGTGCGACAGACGGTCGGCGGCGATCGCCACCCGGAGTTCGCGCAGATAGGCGGAGAACAGTTCGCGCTCCATCGCCCGCCCGGCGACCAGCGAGAAGATCGTCGTCGCCGCCACGCCGAGGGTCGCCGAGACCACCACCCCGGACGGTATCGTGCTGGTTCCGAGCACCATCACGTAGAGCCAGAGCGTCGCCACCGACGTCGCCGCGGCATAGACGAAGCGCGGCCGCAGGACGAGATTGCCGAACAGAATCGGGACGATCACCAGATAGTGGTAGTGCTCCGCGGTCTCCGCCGTGGTGGCGCGGAACACCCACAGCGTGGTCGCTCCGGCGACGAAGGTCAGCGCCGCCGCTCCGGTCTCGCGCACCGCCGGGCTGCATCCCTGGCGGATCAGCAGCGCCAGCGCGATCGCCACCGTGCCGACCACCAACAGCGTCGAGAAGGCGGTGAGGCCGAAGCCGTCGCCGATCAGCCGGGTCTCGGCCAGTCCGAGAATGCCGTAGCCGAGTGCGAAGGCGAGTGCCGCGGTCGCCACCTGCCCGGCCCGCCGACCACCGCGATCACGTTCCCAGCAGCGTTCGATCACGTCCGGCAGCCCCAGACCGCCACGAATCTCGCCGAGCGCCCGGTCCACGTCTTCGATGGTAGGAGTCGCCTCGGACAGAGAGATCGACATGGTCGCGCACCGTGACAGGAATTGGATGTCGCGAACTCTGTCACGCCGCCCGTTAAACCGCGCTTGGGGGATCTCCTCGAGTTTGATCGATGATTTTCTGCGCTCGGGCAAGGAGTTCGAACCTCTCCATACGGAACCCGGAGGCCCGCCAGAGGTCGCGCAACTCGGCGAGCACCCGCCCGGTGAGCGGCCCCGGCGGAAGCCCGAAGGCCGCGAGATCGCGCCCGCCGACCGGCAGCACCGGCGCTTCCAGCCCGGCCAGTCGGGCGAGCGCCCGGACGCCGGTCGCTGCGTCGGTGCGCCGCCGCGCCACCGCCAACGCCACCGCGTCCTGCGCCGCGACCCGCCCCACCCGGTCGAGCAGTCTCCGCAGATCGACGTCGTCGATCTCCGCCGGGACGGCGCGCGCCGCGGCCACCGCCGCCGCCATCCGGTCGCGCAGCGCATTGGCGAGCCGCAGCCGGAGGGCGAGGTCGAGCGCGTCGCTCTCGGTCCAGCAGGCGAGGCCGGCGAGGAACGGCGCCACCGTGCCCGCGTCGCGGGCGATCCCGCCGGCCGCGGCGAAGTCGTGCAGCCGGGCGAAACCGGCGAGATCCGCCGCCCGGCCGAGGACCCGCTGGAGGAGGCCGGCGTCGCTCATCGCCTTCACCACCACCGGCGCACCCGCCGCCACCACCAGCTTCGCCGTCTCCTTGGCGATCCGTTCGGCGGAGAGGTCGAGAAGCCCGTCGCGCGCCCGGATCGATGCGGCGAAGCCCTCGGCATCGAGGGCCCCGCGCCCACGGGTGGCGTGGAAGCGGAAGAACCGCAGGATCCTGAGGCGATCCTCGGCGATCCGCCGGTCGGCGTCGCCGATGAACCGGACTCGTCCGGCCCGGCAGTCCTCGACCCCGCCGACCAGATCGTCGACCGTCCCGTCGAGCCGAGCGTAGAGCGCGTTCATCGTGAAGTCGCGCCGGAGCGCGTCGGCCGTCCGATCGCGGCCGAAGGCGACCGTCGCCCGCCGTCCGAAGGTCTCGACGTCGCATCTGAGCGTCGTCACTTCGAAGGCGCGGCCCTCCACCACCACCGTCACCGTACCGTGCTCGACCCCGGTCGGCACCGGCTTCAGCCCGGCGGCGGCGGCCCGCGCCGTGACCACCTCGGGCCTCGCCGTGGTGGCGACGTCGACGTCGCCGACCGGCAGACCGAGCAGTGCGTCGCGCACCGCGCCGCCGACCACCCAGGCCTCCTCGTCCACCCCCTCGATCGCCGAGAACAGGCGAACGAGCCGCGGATCGGCGAGGAATTCGGCCCCGGCGACGGTCGCCGCGCCCGGCGGCGCGCTCATTCGAAGTGACCGGGGATCAGCCGGCCGTTCTCGAACCGGTCCGGCACGTAGTGCCCGGCGTCGTGGCCGCCCTCGAAGGCGACCAGCCCGACGAGCATCGCCACCCCGAGCAGCAGTCCGACGATCGCCAGCACGACCAGCGGCGCCTCGGCCCGGAACACCGCGAACCCGGTCTTCCGGCGCGCCGCCAGATAGAAGGCATAGGCCAGGAACGGCGCCAGGAAGAGTGCGATCTCCAATGCCGCGAAACGGATCATCGCCCCTCTCCGGTCTCGATACGCGGCATCGCCGCCGCTCCACCACCGTAGGTCGCTTCGAAGATCCTCCGAATGATGCCCGCCGTCACCCCCCAGATCCGGATGCCGTCCCACGGCATCTCCCAGAAATGGCGCTGCCGGCCCTGCCAGAGGAGGTGCGAAACCCGATGGTTGGCCCCGTCCATCAGGAACGGCAGCGGCACCTCGAAGACCTCCGCCACCTCTTCCGGATTGGGATCGAAGGCGAGCCCGGGCGGCACCACGCCGATCACCGGCACGATCCGGTATCCCGAGTTGCTGGCGTAGGGCGGAAAGCAGCCGATCGGTTCGACCCGGTCGGGCAGGAGGCCGATCTCCTCCTCCGCTTCGCGCAGCGCGGTGGCGATCGCGTTCGCGTCGTCCTCGTCGACCTTGCCGCCGGGAAACGCCACCTGACCGGCATGGGCCCGCAGGTGATCGGTGCGGCGGGTGAGGATCACCCCGGCCGCGCCGCGATGGGCGACGATCGGCACCAGCACCGCCGCGTCGCGCAGCGGCCGGGTGGGCGGCGGCAGATCGGGATCGAGGTTCGCGTCACCGAAGCCCGGCCGCGCCGGCAGATGTGCGGGATCGTCGACGAGATGCGGTCCGAGGAGATCCAGGAAGGCGGCGAGCCGGAAGTCCGGTGGCGAAGCGGCGGGTCCGTCGGAAGACGTCATGAGGCCACCCCGAGTTCGGCGACCGGCATGATCGGCCAGAAGCGCCCGCCGCTCCACACCCCGAACCAGGGTTCGCCGTCGACCGGGGCCTCGTCGCCGAGGGCCACCAGATCGTAGAGCACCGGCCGCGACAGCCGCGCCTCCAGGCCCCCGCGCACCAGCACGTAGGGCTTCAGACCGTGATCGCGCGGATCGGTCGAGAACCGCAGGGGATGCTCGGGACCGGCGGCGACGACGTCGTCGAGATTGGTCCGGAACATGAGCCGCTGCTCCGCCCCCTCGCCCTCGACCCGCATCTCGACCGCCACGAAGGGCACGTCGTCGACCCGGATCCCGCACTTCTCCACCGGGGTCACCAGCACGAACCGGCCGTCCGGCTCGCGCTTCAGGATCGAGGCGAACAGCCGGACCAGCGCCTCCCGCCCGATCGCACCGCCCCGGTAGAACCAACGGCCGTCGGGATCGATCGACATGTCGATGTCGCCGCAGAACGGCGGATCCCAGTCCTCGACCGGTGCCGGTCCGCGCGACGGCTCGCCGAGACCGAATCGCCGCGACAGCGCAGCGAGGTCGAGGCCAGTCCCGCGATCCGCCTTTTTGTCACCGGTTTCGGTCATCATCCTCGCCCGTCGGACCATCCGACCGCCGCGTCGGCGCGGCCGACGCACTCTTTCGGGATGCGCCGCGGCGACGATCCTGTCAAACTCCGGCCTCCGACGGAAGCGTCTCCGCGCCCCGACGGCGCGCCCCGAACGCCCTTTCACGCCTCAGCGAAGACGAGGACATGACCGAGATCCCGACCGAGACCGAAGCCGCCGTGGTCGCCCGCGCCGAACGCGCGATCGAACGGCTGGCGGCGGTGCGCAGCGCCGTCGCCCGTGTGATCTTCGGCCAGGAGGAGGTCGTCGAACGCGCCCTGGTGACCCTCCTGTCCGGCGGCCACGGCCTGCTGGTCGGCGTCCCCGGCCTCGCCAAGACCCGGCTGGTAGAGACCCTCGGCCGGGTCCTCGGGCTCGACGCCGGCCGGGTCCAGTTCACCCCCGACCTGATGCCGGCCGACATCCTCGGCTCGGAAGTGCTCGATCAGGCGCCCGACGGCAGCCGCTCCTTCCGCTTCGTCCGCGGCCCGATCTTCGCCCAACTGCTGATGGCCGACGAGATCAACCGGGCGAGCCCGCGCACCCAGTCGGCGCTGCTCCAGGCGATGCAGGAGCATCACGTCACCATCGCCGGCCGCCGCCACGACCTGCCGGCCCCGTTCCACGTTCTGGCCACCCAGAACCCGCTGGAGCAGGAGGGCACCTATCCGCTGCCGGAGGCCCAGCTCGACCGCTTCCTGATGCAGATCGACGTCGACTATCCCGACCTCGCGACCGAGCGGCGGATCCTGGTGGAGACCACCGGATCGACCGCCGCGGTCGCCGAGACCGTCGCCGACGCCGCCGAACTGATCGATCTGCAACGGCTGGTCCGGCTGATGCCGGTCGGCGAGAGCGTCGTCGAGGCGATCCTGACGCTGACCCGGGCGCTGCGCCCGGCCGCCGCCGGCACCGCCGCCGACCCGATCTCCCGCGCCGTCGCCTGGGGACCGGGGCCGCGCGCCGGTCAGGCGCTGATGCTGACGGTGCGCGCCCGGGCGCTGATCGCCGGCCGGCTCGCCCCTTCGATCGACGACGTCGTCGCCCTCGCCCGGCCGGTTCTCGTCCACCGCATGGCGCCGACCTTCGCCGCGCGGGCCGACGGCATCGCCGTCGCCGATCTGATCGCCGACGCCGTCCGGCGCCTCGCCTGATCCGTTCCCGAGGAGTCCGATCGCCCGTGGCCCCGTCGACGGTCCATCCGCGCGCCTCCCACCCGTCCGACCCGGCGGCCCGTCCGCTGGTCGAGGCGCGGACGCTCGCCGCGGTGCTGCCGGATCTGGTGGTCGAGGCCACCCGGGTCGCCGCCACCGTCGCCGCCGGCTGGCACGGTCGCCGTCGCGCCGGTCCCGGCCACGGCTTCTGGCAGTATCGGCCGCTCTCGCCGGGCGAACCGGCGAACGCCATCGACTGGCGCCGCTCGGCCCGCGACGACGCCCTCCACGTCCGCGACCGCGAATGGGAGGCGGCCCACACCGTCTGGCTCGCCCCCGATCTCAGCGCGTCGATGGACTGGCGCTCGGCCCTCTCCCCGACGACCAAGCGCGACCGCGCCGTGGTCCTCACGCTGGCGCTCGCCGATCTCCTCGCCCGCGCCGGCGAGCGGATCGGTGTCCCCGGCCGGCTCGCGCCGAAGCCCGACCGTCACGCCGCCGAGCGGATCGCCCTGGCGCTCGCCGGACGCGGCCCGCACGAGGCGCTCCCGCCGACCGGCGAGATCGCCGCCCACGCCGAAGTCGTGGTGATCGGCGATTTCCTCGACACCCCCGAGCGGCTCGCCCGCCGTTTCGACGCCCTCGCCGCGACCGGTGCGCGGATCCGCCTGCTCCGCATCGTCGACCCGGCGGAGGCGGTGCTGCCGTTCGCCGGCGAGGTCGAGTTCGAGGACCCCGAGACCGGCGACGTCGTCCGCCTGCCGCAGGTCGAGCGGCTCGCCGAGAGCTGGGGCGCCCGCTGGCGCCGGCACGAGGCGGCGATCGCCGAACTCGCCCGGGGCGGCCGCACCACCCTCTTCACCCACCGCACCGACCGCAGCGCCGCCGAGGCACTGGTCGCCCTCCACGCCGCCCTCGGCGGGCCCCGCCACGGTCTCGCGCCGAGCGCGGTCGAGCGGGAGGCGGAGCGATGAATCTCCTCTCCGCCCTGAGCTTCGGCGCCCCGGCCGCCCTCGTCGGGCTGCTGGCCCTGCCGGCGATCCTCTTCCTGCTCCGCCTCATGCCGCCGCGGCCGCGCCGGATCTTCTTTCCGCCGACCGCCCTGCTCGCCGATCTGGTGCCGACCGACCGGACCCGGGCGCTCACCCCGTGGTGGCTGGTGCTGCTCCGGGTCGGCCTCGCCCTGCTCCTGATCCTCGCCCTCGCCCGGCCGCTCCTGCGCCCCGAGCCGACGATCCCGCTCGCCGGCGACGGTCCGCTGTGGCTGATCGTCGACGACGGCTGGCCGGCGGCGGCCGACTGGCCGGCGATGCGGACCGAAGCCGACCGGATCCTCGCCGAAGCGGTGCGCACCGACCGTCCGGTCGCCCTGATCGGCACCGTCGAGGGCGCCCGTCAGGCGTTCGACCCGACCGCTCCCGAGGAAGCCCGCCGCCGCCTCGCGGTGATGGCCCCACGGCCGCTTCCCGACGACCGGGCGGCGCTGCTCCCGGGCCTCTCCGCCGCCGCCGGCCGGACCCGTCCGGGCACGGTGGTCTGGCTCTCCCACGGCGCCGATCTCGATCCGGAAGCCGACACCCGCCGCTTCGCCGAGACCCTCGTCCGGCTCGCCCCCGACGCGACCCGTGTCGTCTCCCGCCCGGCGAAGCTCGACGCGGTCGCCCTCTCCGGACCGCGGACCGCCGCCGACACGCTCTCGGCGACGCTCGTCCGCGCCGACGCTCGCGCATCCGCATCGCTTCCGGTGCGCGCCCTCGACCGGCGCGGCCGGGTCCTCGCCGAGACCACCGCGGCCCTCGCGGCGGGACAGGCGACGACCGAGGTGCGTTTCGCCGCGCCACGCGCTCTGCTCGACGACCTCGCCCGGCTCGAGGTCGCCGCGCCGGCGACCGCCGGCGGCGTCCTGCTCCTCGACGAGGCCGCCCGCCGCCGCACCGTCGGACTGATCGGCCCGACCGCCGCCGACCGGGCACGGCCGCTGCTCGCCCCCGGCCACTATCTCGACGCGGCGCTCGCCCCCTTCGCCGATCTGCGCAGCCCGCGCGCCGCCGATCTCGCCGGCAGCATCGACGAGCTCCTCGCTCCCGACCTGTCGGTGCTGATCCTGACCGACGTCGGCGCCCTCTCCGCCGAGATCCAGGGCAAACTCGACGCCTGGGTGCGGCGCGGCGGCGTTCTCGTCCGCTTCGCCGGCCCGCGTCTCGCCGCCGCCCGCACCGCCGATCCGCTGTTGCCGGTCCCGCTGCGCCAGGGCGAACGGAGCTTCGGCGGTGCCCTCACCTGGGGCGAGCCGCGCCGGCTCGGCCCCTTCGCCGCGACCGGTCCGTTCGCCGGTCTGACCCCGCCCGACGACGTCCGCGTCACCCGTCAGATCCTCGCCGAACCCGGTCCCGATCTCGGCACCCGCACCTGGGCGAGCCTCGACGACGGCACCCCGCTGGTCACCGCCGCGACCCGCGGCGAAGGCAGGATCGTGCTCTTCCACATCGGTGCCGACACCTCGTGGTCGTCGCTGCCGCTCTCCGGCGGCTTCGTCGAGATGCTCCGCCGGATCACCGCGATCGCCCACGGCGGCGTCGCCGTCGGCGCGACCCGACCGCTGCCGCCGTGGCGGCTGCTCGACGGTTTCGGCCGGCTCGGCGCGGCCGGCGCCGAGGCCCGGCCGCTCGACCGGTCGCCCCCGTCGCCGCGCCCGACGCTCGACCGGCCGCCCGGCCTCTACGGCGACGACGCCGCCCATGTCGCGCTGCCGACCGTCGCCCCCG